>DASYCE010000007.1 GCA_036500345.1 Gemmatimonadales bacterium
CGTCGATCGAATTGACCAGGCCGCGCGCGGCCCGGATATATACGGAGTCATCGGGGAGCGAATCGAGCGCTCGTTGCGTGACGATCTGCAACACTTGGCCGAGGACCGTGGCGCCGTTCGGTTCCTTGCGCGCACGTTTGAACGCCCCGAAGACGAGGGGTGTGGCGATCGCAACCAGCAGCAGCGGCAACCAGCGCCGCCAGGCGGATACCCGAATTGACATGACATCCTCGAGAGAGGTGTATTGCGACTGCAAACTAACGTCGGCGGGCCACCGGCGGTTTCGCGCCCTCGTTCGAGCTCGGACAAACCCGGCGCACTACCGTCCCAATCGCGGCGCCGGCGATCAGGCGTTGATCTGAGTGACAGCCATCACGCCGATCGAATGGGTGCTGATGTCGGAAAACGGCACGAACTGCTGCATCGTCTCTCTCCTTTATCCATCTGGTGAATGGATCAGCAGGGAGACGACGGCGGGGAAATGGGAAGGACAGGGGAACCGATGCGCCCGGCGACCCCCGAAGGCGAGACCGCTCACTTGAGCGCGAACGCCACGTAGCTCCCGCCTGACTCCGCCCCGTTCTTTCCCCCGCCGCACGCAATCACGATGTATTCCTTGCCGTTCACCATGTAGATCGACGGCGTGGCGCTGCCGCTCGCCGGAAGGAGCGTCTCCCAGAGGAGCTTGCCGGTCCGCTTGTCGTAGATGTGGAACTTCCGGTCGTAGGTCGTGGCGCCGATAATGAGGAGTCCGTTTGCCGTGACGATCGCGCCGCCATAGTTGTCGGTGCCGGTGTTGGTGACTCCCTGCGCCGCAAGTTTGGGATACTCGCCGAACGGAATCGACCAGCGAATCGTCCCCTTGTCGAGATCGATCGCATTGAGCGTCCCCCACGGCGGCGTGATCGGCGGGTAGCCATCGGGGTCGAGCCAGAGATTCACGCCGGTGGTGCGGTACTTCACATAGGTCGGCAGCGTCGAGAGGGAATCGGCGAAGTCCTTGCCGGTCAGGAGAAAATTCACCAGCGCGTTGATGGTGCCGTTGCCAAGGGTCGCGCCGAAGGCCGGCATCCGGCCGGTTCCTTGCGAGATGATCGTCCGCAACTGATCGCGATTGAGCCGCTGTCCGATGTCGACGAGCGACGGCGCCGCCGGCGTGCCGCGCAGGTTCTCGCCGTGACAGGTCGCGCAGACGTTGGCGTAGAGCGAGTGATCGCTGCGCGGCACCAGGTGCACGGTCCACGGCATCTCGTTCGCGTTGACGAAGAGCAGATCGGTGCCCGGATCGTACGCCGGACCGCCCCACTCGCCGCCACCATCGGTCCCCGGAAAGAGGATGTTCCCTTCCGGTGAGGCCGGCTGGTAGAAGCCGCTCTTCATCGTCTGAAAATCCTTGAGCGCTGCCGCGTGTGCTTCCGGCGTCCGCGTTGTCAGCATCGACGCCGTGAGTTGCTGACGCGTAAACGCCGGCGGCTTCATCGGATAGGGCTGCACCGGCGACGGATGCTCCCCCTCCATTCCGGCGGTCGGTACCGCGCGCGCGCCGATCGGAAAGAGCGGCGCTCCGGAGACGCGATCGAAGACGTACACATACCCGGTCTTGGTGATCTGCGCCACGGCGTCGACGCGCTTGCCGTCGCGGGTCACCGTGACCAGTGTGGGCGGCGTGGGGAGATCAAAATCCCAGAGATCGTGATGCACCACCTGATAATGCCAGATTCGCTTTCCGGTGTTGGCGTCGAGTGCCAGCACCGTGTTGGCGTAGAGGTCGTCGCCGGTGCGGTTGGCGCCGTACCAATCCATCGCCGCCGAGCCGGTGGCGGCAAAGACGATCCCGCGTTGCTGGTCGACCGAGACGCCGGCCCAGGCGTTGGCTCCCCCCGAATAGGTCCACGCCTCGGGTGGCCACGTTTCGTAACCCGCTTCACCGGGATGAGGAATCGTGTGGAAGGTCCACCGCAGCGCACCGCTGTGGATGTCGTATGCCCGGATGTCGCCCGGCGAACTCGGCAACGCCTCGGCGACAGCGCTGCCGAGAATCAGCATGTCCTTGTACACCACACCCGGCGTGCTGGCGCTCACGCCCTGCTGTTGCGCCGGACGTCCGAGCCCCTCGCGCAGGTCGACGACACCCTCAGTGCCGAACGATGGGATCGGTTTTCCGGTCAGCCGATCGAGGGCGTACAGCCGGTTGCGGTAGGTGAAGAGGACGCGATCGCCGGTCACCACGACGCCGCGATGCCGGACGTGGGCGCGCTGGCCGTTCCCGGGATCGAAGGTCCAGAGCTCCTTCCCGGTCGCCGCGTCGAGTGCGAAGATCCGCTCGATCGGCGATTCGGAGTAGAGGACCCCGTCGACCACGATCGGATTCGCCTCCATCTCCGATCCCTTGAAGGCATCCTTGGTGTCGTAGGTCCACGCCACCTGCAGCTGCGACAGATTGGCCGGCGTGATCTGGTCGAGTGTCGTGTAGTGCGAATTGTCGTTGTTGCCGCCGTAGACCGGCCAATCGGCGTTGCGCCCCTGGGCCGCGGCGACGAACGGAACGAAGAGAGCCGCGATAGCGGCGCCAGACCAGCGAATCGGCGTCATCGAGAGACTCGTTGTGTTGGGATCCGGATCAATACTAACCGGCGAGCCCAGCGCCGGTGGCTGCTAGTTCGACAACAACCGTTCGATGATGCGGCCGGCGATCGCTTTCGCGTCGACCGCATCGTCGTTGGTGAGAACGATCACGCTCACCTGCCGATCGGGGACCCGGACGAACGCCGCGCGCTTTCCCGACGCCGTGCCGTACGCGCCGTAGCATGTCGTCTCGCCGCATTTCGAGGCCACCCACCCCGCGGTGTAGTCGAGCGGGTGCGTCGAGTCGCGAGAGAAGGTGGTCGGATGCTCGAGCCCGAGTGACAAGCGATAGAGTTCGTCGACATCGGAGCGGATGCTGTCGCCGGCACCGGCGGCCGTGCGGTGCATCCCGATCGGCGTCGAAATTCTGCGGGTCACGCAATTCTCCAGCGGCGACACCGGCCGCCCGCCGCGGCCTCCCCGCGCCTGACCGGTCGAATCCGCCGCCGCGCTGCCGGCGCCGTTCCCTCGCCCCGCGGGAACCGAGGGAAATTGTGCGCAAAGTGCGCTGAACGCAGTGCCGATTTCGCCGATCGGAAAGAGCGGTTCGGTGGTGGTGGGGAGGTACTTCGGCTGATCGGGCACGCCGTACGACTTGTTGACCAGTACCTCGCCACCGCGCGCCACCAGCACCGTGGCTCCGCCCAGTTTGCCATCGACGTATTTGGCGAAGAGCCCATCAACGAACGATTCCTTCAGCGGCGATCCGTCGATCGCCCGGCGGATTACGGTGCGCGAGCCAAGATTGTAGCGATCGCCCGGATGCAGGGTAAGGAAGGGCTTCCCTGCGTCAGTCGCGATACCACCGTATACGAACGCCTTGTTTCGTCCGATGATCTGCGCCGTGTCGCCGCGCACGACCCACGCCGTTCCCTCATCCTCCGACATGCCGACGAGCTCGGGATGCCTGGGCATGATCGAGTCGGCGAGATCGGCGAGACGCGAGCGGGCGACAACGTGCTGGTCGATCGCCACACCGCGGAGGAAGGCAAATCCCTTCTCGTAGCGCGGATCGTCCATGATCATGTTGTCGTTCGACGGTGCACCGCGCACCAGGAAGTCGCCGAGAATCGTGGCACCGGCGGACGAACCGCCGGCAACTCCGCCGCGTGCGAGGAGGTCATGGAAGGCCTGTTCGGTCTTCGTTCCGGCGTAGGCATCGACCAGATGAAACTGCCGTCCGCCGTCGAACCAGACGCCTCCCGCCTTCGCCAGAATCGCGGGGAACGAGTCGGAGTCGGCGATCTTGCGATCGGTGGTGTGAAGCACGACGACGTTGTGCGCGCCCGCGGTGCGCCACGCGCGCGCTCCGGAATAGTCCTGCGCATATGTGGCACCGCCATCGGCGGTGGGAACGTCGACGATCAGGGCATCAGGGCCGCCAGCGGCCGCGATGAACGCCTGGTAGACCTCGGGGCCCATGGCGCCGCCACCGACCACGATCACCGTGCCATGCGCCGGCCCGACTTTCGGTGGTCGCTGGGCGAGTCCCGTTGCGGGGAGGAGCAGCGGAACGAGCGCGAGACTCGACAGCGACCGTGACATGATGGTCCTCCTCCTGCGGTTGGCCTTCGGGCGTGGGCGAGAAAGATACGGTCCGCCGCGCTCGCGGTTCACTGGAACGGTACGGCGGTCCCGGTTTGCCTCACCAGCCACGCGGCGGCCCGTTCACCAGCCGCGATCCCCGCCGCGGCCGCTGCAGGGAACGACACCCCATTGAGCGCCGTCCCGGCCAGGGCGCATCCCGGAATGGAAGCCATCGCTCCCTCGATCCGATCGACCCGCTCGCCGTGACCGACTGCATACTGCGGAATCGCGTCCGACCATTGTACCAGCTCCTCGAAGACTGGTTCTTCGACGATGCCGTACAATCTGCTGATCTCGCTTCGGGCAAGCGCCGCAAGCTCGCCCCGCCCCAGCAGTGCCGCTTCCGGATCGACACTACCTCCATAGAGCGCGCGAATCAGGACGTGACCGGCCGGCGCCCGATCCGGGAAGATCTGACTCTCCCAGAGGTTGCCCAGCATCCGGAATCCAGCGTCACGTGCCATGAGAACCCCGAAGCCGGCCGGCACCCTTGATGCGGCCCGCGGGTCGTAGCCCAGCGCCACGACGCTCACCGGCGGTGTCGCGATCGCGGCGAGGTTGTCGGCGACGATTGTATTGATCGATCGAAACAAATCAGACGCCGGGCGTGGACCGGCGGCGATCGCCAATGCATCAGCGTCAACCGCATTGCCACCGTCCAGGTCGATCCGCCACCTGACGCCTGCCGATGTCACCCTGGTAACCCGCGCGCCGCACCGGACCGTGAACGCACCGCGCGCCGCCAGCGCCTGTGCCAGCGCGCCGATCCCGCCGGCGAACGACGTCAGCGCTCCGCGCGGCGTCCCCTGTCGCGCGAAGAATCCGCGAATCACGCTCCTGTGACTGCGCTCGAGCTCGGCAAGCGACGGAAACGCTGCAGCAACCGACAGGGCGCGGGTGTCGCCGGCAAAGACACCGAGCGTCATCGGTCGGGCCAGCCGCTCCGCGGCCTCCCGCCCAAATCGTCGCGCCACAAACTGTTCGATTGATTCGTCGTCCGGATTCTCGCGCCGGGGGACTCCGACTTCCGCGAGCAGCCGTGCCGCGCCAGCGGGACTGAGCAATCCTGACCGTACCAGCCCGATTGGACTCGGTGTGACCCGCCGCATCCGTCCGTGCCAGTAGATGTAGCGCCGTGCTGCGACGGCAGAGGCCGCGAGCAACGTGTCGCGCAGCCCCACCGCGTCGATCAGCCGCTCGATCGCCGGCGATCCGCTCAGGAATCCGTTCGGACCACTTTCGACCAGCCAGCCGTCGCGCCCGATCGACTGCGCCACGCCACCTGGTGCGCTGCCCTGCTCCAGCACGATGATCTCGAGACCGTCGGACGGTTGCGGTGCCGCGCGTGCCGCCCACGCGGCCGCGAGTCCCGAGATGCCGCCGCCGATGATCGCGAGCCGCTTCACGCTAGACGGTACGGGAAAAGAGCGGCGCACTCTCGGCGGCGTGCGCGGTGCGCTGATACCGGTCGAAGCACATCGCGAGATTCCGGACGAAGAGTTCGCCGATCGGCGTTGCCTCGATCATCGCAGGGGTGATTCGCACCATTCCCTCGCGTTCGTGCTCGGCCAGGAGCGCAAGATCCTCCGCGAAGTAGCGCGCGAAGTCGATTCCGTGCCGCCGCTCGACTTCGGCGCAGTCGATCCTGAAGTTGCACATCAGTTCATGGATCACGTCGCGGCGAATCTCGTCGTCGTCGCTCCGGCCCACGCCGCGCGCAATCGGCAACTCGCCGGCTGTCACGCGATCACCGTAGACCGACAGCTTCTTTTCGTTCTGGACGTACGCCCCACGCACATCGCCGATCGCGGAAATCCCGAATCCGATCACATCGTCGCCGGGGATCACCGCGTAGCCCTGGAAGTTGCGACGGAGCTTTCCCTCACGCCTGGCGCGGGCGAGGTCGTCGTCGGGGCGCGCGAAGTGGTCCATCCCGATCGCCTCGTACCCCGCGGCGAGGAACTTTTCCCGGGCAATCGCGAAGAGCGACAATTTCACGTCGGGCGCAGGGAGCTGATCCGTTTCGATCTTCTTCTGGTGACCACGTACCCACGGCACGAATGCGAACGAATACACCGCCGCCCGGTCGACGCCGAGATCGATGATGGCGTCGACGGTGCGCTCGAAACTCTCCGGCGTCTGCAGCGGCAGTCCATAGATCAGGTCGACGTTGATCCCGCGGAAACCGCGGCGTCGCGCGTGGTCGATGATCGCCGCCGTCTGCTCCAGCGACTGAATGCGATTGATCGCCTCCTGCACCACCGGCGTGAGGTCCTGGACGCCGAGCGACACGCGATTGAAGCCGAGATCGGCGAGCGCGTCGATGTGGGCCGCCGTCGTGACGCGAGGATCGACCTCGAGCGCCAGCTCCGCCCCGGGGAGCGGATGGAATTGCGTGAGGAGATGCCGCAGGAACCCGGACATCTCATCGGGTGAGTAGTACGTCGGCGTGCCACCGCCGAGGTGGAGCTGTGCGAAGGAGCGACGGTCCGGCAGATGGGCCGCGACGAGGTCGATTTCGCGCTTCAGCAATTGGAGATACGGCTTGGTGGCTTCTCGCTGCTTCGTCACGATGACGTGGCAGCCACAGAAGAGGCAGCGTTCCTCGCAGAACGGCAGGTGCACGTAGAGCGAGAGCGGTGCGTCGCCGAGCGCGTTGGCGCGCGCCAGGCGATCGGCGTACTCGGCCGCGGTGATGCCGTCGTGGAATTCGACGGCAGTCGGGTAGCTCGTGTACCTCGGGCCGGGACGATCATACCGCGCGAGAAGATCGGCGGTGACGCTCCGTTCGACTGGCCGTACGCCTTCAGCGGCGCGGTTCAAGTCACCCATTGCTGCCCCTCTCCGTGCACCACGTCGACCAATGCGTGCACGCTTTCGATCGGCGTTTCCGGCAGGATGCCGTGGCCGAGGTTGACGATGTGGCCGTGAGCCGGGACGCGCGCGAGGAGCGACGAGGCGGCGTCACGCGTCGCGTCCGCGCCGGCGAGGAGAATGGCCGGATCGAGATTCCCCTGCATCACGAAGCGCGGCCCCAGGTCCGACCGGAGCGCGGCAAGATCTTCCCGCCAGTCCACCGCGATCGCCTCGGCGGGGAGGGCCGCGCACTCGCGCACCAGGTGTGACGCGTCCTGCACGAAGAGAATGCGCGGGATGCCGAGCGGAGCGGTCTCGCGCAGGATCCGTTCGAGATGCGGCTTGACGGCACACCGCCAGTCTGCGAGCGAGAGGACACCGGCCCAGGTATCGAAGATCTGTATCGCATCGGCACCGGCCGCGACTTGCGCGGTGATGTACTCGACCACGAGCGTCGAAAGGCGATCGAGGAGCGCCCGCACCAGTCCGGGATCGCGAGCCAGCATCGCGCGCAGCGCCGGAAATCCCGGAGCGCTCTTCCCCTGCACCAGGTACGCCGCAAGCGACCACGGCGATCCTGCAAATCCGAGCAACGCAGTGTCGTCGGCGAGCGCCGAGCGCACGGTCTTGAGCGCGGCGGCGACCTCGGGAGCGATTTCGCCGCCGGACGGGATCCGAATCGCATCGACGTCGCACGCCGTGCGAATTGGTCGATCGATCACGGGGCCCGGCGCAAAGCGGACATCGAGGCCTGTGGCCGGGATCGGGCTCATGAGGTCGGCGAAGATGATCGCCGCATCGAGGGGAAAGCGCGCCAGCGGCTGCAGCGTCACCGCAGCCGCAAGTTCCGCGTTGCGCGACAGTTCCTCGAACGAATGCCGTTCCCGCAGCGCGCGATATTCGGGGAGATAGCGCCCCGCCTGCCGCATGATCCAGAGCGGACGACGCGGCGTCGCCTTCCCGTGCAGTGTCTCGAGGAGGAGCTTGCTCACCCTTCGGCCTCCGCCTCGCTGGTGAAGCGGTACCCGATTCCCCGGATCGTGTGGAAGTACACTGGATGCTCGGGGTCGGGCTCGAACCGCTTGCGGAGCCGGAGGACGAAGTTGTCGATCGTCCGCGACGATGGGAGGACATCGTCGCCCCAGACCTTCTCCAGGATCTCGTCGCGCCACACAACCTCGCCCTGCCGCGCGGCGAGGAGCTTCAGGATCATCGCTTCCTTCTGCGTCAGGATCTGGTCGGCGCCATCCCACGAACGCCCGCGGAACGATCGGAAATCGAATTCGTTGTCGCCAAAGCGCACGACCGGTTCGAGTGCAGTCATCGCGTCATAACGCGTGCGGCGGCGAATGATGGCGGCGACTCGCAGGAGCAGTTCGCGGAGCTGAAACGGCTTCGGCAGATAATCGTCGCCGCCTGCTTCGAGCCCGCGAATCCGGTCGGGCCCGCTCCCCTTCGCAGTGAGGAACAGAATCGGGGTATCGCGCCCCTCGCGGCGCGCCGTCTGGCAGACGGTGTAGCCGTCCATTCTCGGCAACATCACGTCGAGAATCACCAGCCCGAACTCTTCCTTCCGGATCCGATTGAGCGCAGTCTCGCCGTCGATTGCCACGTCGACGAGATATCCCTCCGCTTCGAGATTTTCGCGGATGCCGCGCGCGAGGTTCACCTCGTCCTCGACCAGAAGAATTCGCGCCGCGGTCATGCGAACGCCTTCGCTGCGGCGGCCGACGCTGTCGATCCCACCGCCAGTGGCCAGATCACGGTAAAAATCGCGCCATGGCCGGTCCCGGCACTGCTCGCCGTCACGGCACCATGATCGAGATCGACGCACCGCCGCACCAGATAGAGACCAAGGCCGGTACCACCCATCCGCGCCGGCTCGCTCCCTTCGACTCGATAGAACTTCGTGAAGAGCCGCGGCGCCGCGGCGGATGGAAATCCGATCCCGTTGTCACGCACCTGAAGCTCGACCTGTCCCTTCGACACGGTGCCGTGGATCTCGACATCTCCGCCCGGCGTTGCCGCGCGAATCGCGTTGTGGAGCAAATTCCGGAGCACGGTCTGCACCCGGTCCTCGTCCGCAAGCGCCACGAGCGCTACCGGTACGTTTGTGGTAACAGTCACCGCGGCGTCATTCGCGACCTCGCTCAGCTCATCCACCACGGAGCTCACCGCCGCCGCCAGCGCGACCGGTCCGCGATGCTCGACGGCATCCCCGGCGTCGAGACGCGTCACCTCGAGGACGTTGGCGTCCATCCGTTCGAGTCGATTCAGGTCCGCCAGCATCCGGCGAATGAGCTCGGCGCGCCGCTCCGGTGGCGGATCGCGGAGCGCCAGCGTTTCGGCCGAAAGCTTGAGCGACGCGAGCGGACTCTTCAGTTCGTGGGACACTGCGTCGAGGAAATGTTCCTGCCGCGCTCGCAGCCTTGCCTCGTTGCGCAAGGCGCGATAGACCACCGCCATCGCGGCGAGGAGGACCGCCAGGAAGAATCCTCCTTCCCAGGCATACCGGTTCAGTCGGTGAAAGCGCTGCGCGTCGAGCGCGGCCAGCGTTTCCGGCCTGATCGAAACCATGGAGTCGGGGCCAAGGGTCAGGTCGGGATAGGTGGCAGCGATCGTTCCCCAGTTTGCGCCGGCGCGGAGCATCAGCTGAGCCGCCTCGGCGTCGGCGTGGTGTGCTTCGCGCAGGTCGGTTTGCACCACGGCGGTGTACGACACTTCGTCGGCAAGCCAGTACGCCAACTGCGCAGTGCAGATGCCGAGGAGGACGAGGAATCCGACCTGCAACGAGCGCGTCAGCCGCCAGCCGTTCACGAGGCGAGCGCCTCGGTGGGGACCGCGCGCGCAGCGACGATGAGTGCGTCGCGAAGCCGTTCGAGGTGCCGCCGTTCGTGGGCCAGCGAAAGGAAGCCGACTTCGAACGCCGACGGGGCCATCGCGATCCCCTGATCGAGCAGCGAATGAAAGAGCGCGCGATAGCGCGTCGCGGCGGCCGGATCGATTGCGGCCGCGCTCCGTGGCGGATCGCCCGCCTGCAGCGAGAGCCAGAACAGCGAACCAAGGTGCACCAGCGTCGCCGGCGATTCCCAATCGGAGATCACCGGCTCCAGTAGCGAGGCGAGCGTCGCACCGAGTTGTTCGAGCCGCGGCCACGCGTCGCCGTGTTCGAGCACTTTGAGCGTGGCAAGACCGGCGCTCATTGCCAGTGCGTTGCCGGAGAGAGTGCCAGCCTGATAGACCGCACCATCGGGAGCGAGGTGCTGCATCAGCCGTCGCGGGCCGGCAAAAGCGCCCACCGGCAGCCCGCCGCCGATGATCTTTCCGAACGTGACGAGATCGGGGACGATCCCGTAATACTCCGCAGCCCCGCCCCGGGCCACGCGGAATCCCGAGATCACTTCATCGAAGATCAGCACGATCCCGGCGCGCCCGGTTTCGCGCCGAAGGGTCGCGAGAAATTCGGGGCGCTGCAGCAGCAGGCCGTTGTTCGCAGGGACCGGCTCGATGATCACCGCGGCGATCTTGTCGCCGTCGCGACGGAGCACTTCGGTGAGTTGCGTTTCGTCGTCGAGCGGGAGGACGATCGTCTCCGCCGCAAAGGCCGCCGGCACCCCCGCCGACGACGGACGGCCAAAGGTCACCAGCCCGGAGCCCGCAGCAACGAGTAGATGATCGGCATGCCCGTGATAGCAGCCGGCGAATTTCACGATCTTGTCCCGATGCGTCGCCCCGCGCGCGAGACGAATTGCGCTCATCACCGCTTCAGTGCCGGACGAGACAAAGCGTACCTGCTCAATCCCGGGATACGCGGCGACGATCCGCTCGGCGAGTTCGATTTCGCGTTCACCGGGGGCGCCGAAGGTCGTGCCGCGGGACGCGGCGTCGGTGATCGCCGCGACGACGTCCGGATGTGCGTGGCCCAGGATGAGTGGTCCCCACGATCCGACGAAATCGACGTACCGATTGCCGTCGACGTCGACAACCTCGGCGCCCGCCCCGCTCCGGATCACCGGCGGCGTCCCGCCTACGGCACGGAACGCCCGCACCGGCGAGCTCACGCCGCCGGGCATCACGTGCTCGGCACGCGCCATCCACTCCTCGGATTCCCGGCCGGCGCTCACAACCAGTCGCCACGCAGGGCGTCGCGTGCGTGATACGTGATCACCATGTCGGCGCCGGCGCGGACCATCGCCTGCAGGTTCTCGCGAACGACCGCCGGCTCGTCGAGCCATCCCTGCATCGCCGCGGCCTTCACCGCGGAGTATTCGCCCGACACGTTGTAGGCGGCGAGCGGAAGGGTCGTGGCGTCGCGCACCTGACGCACCACATCCAGATAGGCGAGCGCCGGCTTCACCATCACCATGTCGGCACCTTCTGCTTCGTCGAGCTGCACTTCACGAATCGCCTCGTCGCGACGGCGCGGATCCATCTGATAGGCGCGACGATCGCCGTGCTGCGGCGCCGAATCGGCGGCGTCGCGGAACGGCCCGTAGTACGCTGACGCATACTTGACCGCGTAGGAGAGAATTCCTGTATCGATGTGACCCGCGATGTCGAGGGCATCGCGAATGGCACCGACTCGTCCGTCCATCATATCCGAGGGCGCGACGATGTCTGCACCAGCAGCGGCATGCGCGACCGCCATCTCGCTGATCGACTGCAACGATCGATCGTTGTCGACTTCTCCGTTGGCGAGCACACCGCAATGACCGTGATCGGTATAGGCACAGAGACAGACGTCGGTGATGATCACGAGATCGGATCCCAGCGCACCGCGCAGCGCGCGAATGGCCCGGGGCACCGCACCGTCGGGATTACAGCTGCATGAACCGGTGGCATCCTTGCTCCCTTCGGGCGGCGAGCCGAAGAGGAGCACGGTGGCGATGCCGAGCGCGCGATCGCCGGCAACGGCGCGGACGAGGTCGTCCGTGCCGAGGCGCGACAGCCCGGGCATCGAAGGAATCGGTTCGTCGCCGCGCTCGACCGGCAGCACGAAGTGCGGCATGGTCAACTGCTGTGGCCGTACCCAGGTGTCGGCGACGAGGTCACGAAGCGCCGCTGTCCGCCGCAGGCGCCGCGGCCGAATCCGCCCCACGCCGCCGGAATCGATGCTCATCCGATTGCCTCCAGAATCCCCTCGAATGTCGGCTCGTTCGCTTCACGCGCAACGGTGAGTCCTGCCGCCACCGCCGCTTGCGACGTCGTCGGACCGATCGTAACGATGCGCGCACTGGTCGGCACGTTCGCGACCCGCAGCAGGCCGGTCACCGCTGACGGCGACGCGAGGACGATGACGTCGATCCGATCGGCCGCCAGATCGCGGCGCGGGGCCGTCGGCGCCGCCGGAATGGTGCGATAGACCACGACATCACGCGCCTCCCAACCGGCCGAGCGAAGGATCGCCGGTGCAGCGTCGGTCGCGATGGCGCTGGTCGCGATCACGCCACGCGGCCCACGAGCCCCCGCGCGGTGGAGCGCGACGAGTTCCTGCGCCAGACCTGCCGCGGACTGCTGCATCGCCACGAGGTCAACGCGACCGAGACGCGCCGCCGCCACACGCCCAGTGGCTGGGCCGACGACCCCAACGCGCACTGTGCTCGGAAGCCGCTCCGATCCCAGCAGCTGCGCCGTCGCTTCCGCGCCGCGCGGGGATGTCAGCAGCAACCAGTCGGTGTGCTGCACAGCGTCGACGAGCGTTGCGCGAGTTGAGTCGTCAGCGATCGACTCGAAGGAGAGGCACGGGAGAATCACGGTCTCAGCGCCCGCTTCGGCGAAGCGCGACGCCCAGCGCGCCGAGTCGTCAACCGCACGCGTCACCAGGATGCGATGACCCTGCAGCGAATGGCGCATCATGACAGGCCCGACGCCGATGCCGCGACTGGAGCCGGGCCCGATGGTGATTCGACGGCGTCGATGCCTGCCGTGGCTCGCAGCTCGGCCCACGCCGCACGAGCAAGTGCGTCGGGATTGGTGCCGGTCTTCGCTCCGCGCGCAATGGTCCCGTCCTCCAGGCCGAGGGCGACGGTGAGGCGGAGCTGTCCGTCGACGCCGCTGCACCATGCCCCGAACGGGAGGGTGCATCCGCCCTCGGCGAGGCGGAGTGCTTCGCGCTCCGCACGAAGCGCACGCGCAGTCGTGACATCGTTGATCCCGCCGGCCGCCGCGATCACGGCGCTCCGATCGGCGCGCACCTGCAGCGCGATCGCACCCTGCGATGGCGCCGGAACGAATCGGGTCGGATCGAGCCGCACCACCGTGATCGTGGGCGGCAACTCCAAGCGGTCGCCGTCGGTGAGCCGCTCCAGTCGAGCGATGCCCGCTGCCGCGAGGACGATGGCATCGTATTTCCCGTCGCAGAGCGACGCGACGCGCGTCGGCACATTGCCGCGCAACGGCAGTGTCACCAGGTCGGGACGTGCGGCGCGCAGCCACGCCGTCCGCCGTGCCGCGGAAGTTCCCACCCGCACACCGTTGCGCAGCGGAAAGTGCGCCGCGCTGTCGTCGGTCGCGTCGCGGCAAATGAGCAGGAGATCCGCAGGATCGAGGCGTTCCGGTACCGATGCAATGACCAGGCTCTGCGGGCTCGTCGACGGGATGTCCTTGTACGAATGCACTGCGATGTCGATGTCGCCGGCGATCAGTGCCGCTTCGATCTCCCGCACGAAGATGCCGAATGCACCGACGTCGGCGAACGGTTCGGTCGCCGCGCGATCACCCAGCGTGCTGATCACGGCAACGTCAACGCGATGCCCGGCCGCGGTGAGGCGGCGCGCGACGTCATTCGCCTGCGCGCGCGCAAGTGCCGATCCGCGCGTCCCGATCGTGAGCTTCATCCCTCGTCCAATCCCGCAAACGATTCGGCATTCGAGGCGTCGGTCGCCGAACGCAATGCCAGCGCGAGCTCAGGGTCGGCAGTCGCAAAGAACGCTTCGACGGCGCCCGGGCCGACTTCGAACGCGAGATCGCGAAGCCCCACCGAGGGCACGTGCGCAAACCGGCGGGCGAGTGTCTCCGCCCAGCGCCGGATGGCGTCACGCTCCGGCTCGCCCAGGCCTGCGAGCTCGCGTTCAAAGAGGCGATCGATCCCTTCGAGCGCCGTGTGCCGGTACCGCAATCGCAGCTGCGCGATCAGCGGCCCAACCAGTCGCTCGGCGAGCTGGCGGCGCAGTTCGATCAGCGCTTCGTCGACGATCGCGCGAGCGTCGGCCACTTCGACGAGGAGCCGTTCGCGATGCGCCGCCGCATCCGCGTTGATCTCGCGCATCCCGATTCTCGGCACGTCGGCCGCCTCGGCATCTTCGGGGGTGATGTTCGGCGGAACTGCGAAGTCGACGACCAGCGGCGACTCCCCGGAGGGCGACCGCGCGGCGATCCGTTCGAGATCACCGCGATTGAAGAGCGGCAGTCGGGATCCGGTGCAGACGATCAATGCTTCGACTGCCGGCGGCTGCGCGCGGAACTCATCGAGCGACATCACCGGCGCATCGCACGAGACGCCAAGCGCCTGCGCCCGTTCAATCGTCCGATTGACCACGACCACGGGCACGCCGTCGGCGTGGAGACCGTGCGCGCAGCGCTCGGTCATCGCCGAAATGCCGATCACCGCGACACCGCCAGGAGTACGCGTGATGCGGTCGATCACGTGCCGCAATCCGACGTCGGCGAGCGAGACTCGACCGGTCCGCTGGTCGGTCACCGGGCGCACCCGCCTCGCAACCTTGAGCGCCGCCTCGAAGACGCGATCGAGCCGCGGCGAGAACAACCCCAGAGCGCGCGATTCATCGACCGCCTCGCGCACCTGACCGGCGATTTCGAGTTCGCCGACCTGCGCGGAATCGAGCCCGGCCGAGAGGAGGAAGATGTGCTCGGCGGCACCCTCCCCCTGCCAGCCGCGGAGCGCGTGTTCCGGCTCGCCCGCGCGGGCCTCGCGCCCGGCGAGGGCAGCAAAGACGCGCCGCCGCACCGCCCCGATCGGGAGCGTCCCGTCGGTGGCGAAGATGATCTCGACTCGATTGCAGGTGGCGAGGTAGACGAGCTCCGTGACACCGATCGTCGCGGCGAGCTCCGGCAGGCGGCTCTGGCGTGTCTCTCTGGGGATAGTGAACTCGGCGAGCAGGTCGGGAAGACCTTGCCGCCAGGAGATTCCCACCACGCCGATCCGATCCATGGCCCCCATCTTACCACGACCGCTGTTTACTGTGTCATGGTTGTGTCATTGCAAATGCCGCGGCGGTATCCTGCAGCCACGGTGCCCGGTCGGGAGGCCCGAAGGTGGACGCCTAGCGCTGCGCCAGATTGACGAGTCCCTGCACGAAAGCGGGGTGGTCGCCGACCGCTCCCGCATAGGTAAACGACTCGCCGCCGGCGGCCACAAATGTCTCCCGCGCGCGTATCCCGAGCTCCTCAAGAGTCTCAAGCCCTTCGGTCACGAATCCCGGCGCGATCACTGCTAGGTGCTTCACGCCGCGAGCGGGAAGCTCCGCGATCACGTCGGATGTCGCCGGCGTGAGCCACGGTTCCGAGCCGAACTTCGACTGGTAGGCGACCGTGGTGCGGTCACGCGGCCAGCCAGCCGCCGCGAGAAAAGCGGTTGTGGTCCGCTCGCAATCGCCGGTGTAGACGTGGCCTTCGCGGTTGTCGTATCGCACCGGAAGGCCATGATACGATATGACGAGATGGTCAGGCGCGGTCGGCGCGGCCGCGAGTGCTTCGCGCCATCGTTCCACCAATGCTGCGATGTAGCCGGGATCGTCGGCAGGAATGGCACGTTCGACGATGCGCGGCCCGACGCCGGCGCGAGCGGCGACCTTCCGTGCGAGCCGAAAGACCGTCCCGGTCGTTGCGTCGGTGCGCTGCGGAAAGAGCGGGACCACGACGATCTGCCCGCGCGTTTCGTTCGCCATCTGCCGGATCATTGTGTCGATCGACGGGGCACCGTAGCGGTACGCGCATCGCACCGAGTGGTCCGATGCCTGTGTCGCGGCGCGCGCGGTGATCGCCTCGGTGCCGACGCGGAGTGGCGAACCGGCGGGCGACCAGATCGATGCGTACTGCTCTGCCACACGCTTCGGTCTGGTGCGGAGGACGATACCGTACAGCGTCGGCAGCCAGATCCACCGCGGCAGGTCGACCACTTCGGGGTCGCCGAGGAATTCGGCGAGAAAGGCGCGCACCGACGCCGTCGTCGGCGCCTGGGGAGTGCCGAGGTTGACGAGGAGGAGTGATGGAGCGTCGGAGGCGGTCATGGGGAAGGACAATGTACCTGCACTCGGCGCCCGCTGGAGTAGACTTTCGGACATGAACCTACGGTCAGTCAATGCGGTGCCCGGAGCGCGCCCTGCGAAGTACCGAAGCTCTGATCGCTGCCATCAAGGTCGCCGTCGCCGGGACGACGGCGCACACCGTTCACGGGGTGACGTTGCCGACCGGTGACAGCAGTCGCATTCGCCTCAACGGAGTCGACTCACTCTGCGCCGTCGCCGGACAGACGATCAATCAGCACGACGGAACGCCGCGGTTCACGCAACGCCTCGTCGAGGTGATCGTCGTCGGAGATCTCCGTGTCGTCACCGACGACGGCTCTGCCAATGGCCCCCGAATCTTCCTGATCGACTCGACGCTCAGGAAGGTCCTGCAGGTGTCGCCATCCACTCGGCCGCCGTGATCACCTTCGCCTGGCGCGCAAAGACCTTCTCGAGCAGCACGCGGTGGACTTCAGGATCGGGATCGGCGCAGAGATCAGAGAGCACCGTCATGGCGTAGTCCTTGTCGGCCGCTTCGCGCAACGTCGAGAGCACGACGCCGCTGGTGGCGATGCCGCAGAGAACCAGCTGCCGGATATCGTTGGCTCGCAGCAGGACTTCGAGGTCGCTCCCGGCAAACGCGCTGATCCGCTTCTTCACGACGACGACGTCGCCTTCCGCAGGAGTGAGGGCCGGCTGCACGTTGACGAGGCCGGCGGCGTGCTGCCTGAAATAGTCGCTCGCCTCCGGAGCGCCCGGCCGGAACGAGACCACGACGTGGATGACGAGGAGGCCGCGGGCGTGGGCGTGATCGACGGCCTTCTGCGCCAGCGGGAGGTAGCTGCTCTTGTCGCCAATCCGGTCGACGATCCCGGGTTGCACATCCATGACCAGCAGCGCGGTCTTCGGGGTATTGTTTGTCATGCCGACCAGCTAAGCGCGATTGACCCGGCAATGCAAGCGATGGTCACACATTGTGACCTTCTCACCCTCCCCTATCAAGCACCCGGTACTGCACCGCCTCCGCGACGTGCGCCGGCCCGACCGCATCGACTCCCGCCAGGTCCGCCAGCGTCCGCGCCAGCTTCAGCACCCTGTGATACGCCCGCGCCGAAAGCCCGAGCTTGGCGACCGCACCCTTGAGCACCAATTCAGTCTCGGCGTCAATGCGAACGTGTCGCCCGACCTCGCGCGGCCCCATGTGCGCGTTGGCGAAGATTCCCGGTGACCTCCGGAACCGATGGAGCTGCCGGTCTCGTGCCGCTTCGACGCGCCCGCGTACTGTCGCACTCGACTCCGCGGGCGTGCGCGCGGCGAGATCGTCGTACGCAACCGGTGGCACGCTGAGATGAATGTCGATCCGGTCGAGGAGCGGCCCCGACACCTTGGCCCGGTATCGCTGGACCGCGGCGGGCGCACAGGCGCACTGTCTCGAAGAATCGCCGAGGTATCCACACGGACACGGATTCATGCTGGCAATCAGGAGAAAGCGCGCCGGATAGGTGAGCGACATCGAGGCGCGCGAGATCACGACGACACCGTCCTCCATCGGTTGCCGCAGCATCTCCAGCACATGATTCGGCAGTTCCGCGACCTCGTCGAGAAACAGTACGCCGTGATGCGCCAGCGACACCTCACCCGGCCGCGGGATCGCACCACCCCCGATCAGCCCCGCGTAGCTCACCGTATGATGCGGCGCCCGAAACGGCCGTTCGTCGATCAATGCGTCGCCGGTGCGCAGCAGCCCAGCCACGCTGTGGATCCGCGTCACGTCGAGCGCCTCCGCGCGCGTGAGCGGTGGGAGGATCGTCGGAAGCCGTCGAGCGAGCATCGTCTTCCCCGCTCCAGGGGCACCGAGCATCAGCAGATTGTGTGATCCAGCTGCCGCAACCTCGAGCGCGCGCTTCGCGGCAACCTGCGCTCTGACGTCGGCGAGATCGACATCCGCGTTCCGGGAAAGCCTGGAGTTCCCATGGGCGGCATTCGCCGATGCCGGCTCGATCGGCACACTACCGCTCAGATGATCGCAGACGGCAGCGAGTGTCGCGGCGCCGCGTACGTTGACTCCGTCGACGACCGCAGCCTCCGCCACATTCGACGCCGGCAGGACCAGATCGGAACAGCCAAGCGCGCGTGCGGCGAGGGCGATCGGAAGTGCCCCGCGAATCGGGCGGAGATCACCTTCCAGGCCAAGCTCTCCGAGCAGGAGCGTGCGCGCGAGCTTGTCGTCGGGGATCTGACCGCTCGCGGCGAGGATTCCGATCGCGATCGGAAGGTCAAACGCGCTGCCGCGTTTCGGCAGATCGGCGGGCGCGAGATTGACGGTGATCCGCCGGAGCGGGAGCTGGAAGCCGGAGTTGCCGAGCGCCGCGGCGACGCGCTCTCGACCCTCCTTCACCGCGCCCAGCGGAAGCCCGACGGTGGTGAACGATGGCAGCCCGCTGACGATGTCGATTTCGACATCAACTGCGAGGGCGTCGACGCCGAGCACGGCGGCGGAATGAATACGGGCGAGCAGAGACGCTCCGGGAGCGAGGTACCGGAGAGTGGTGCGCCTGCGTTGCGGGACCTGATCGTTTCAGTGCAATGACTGGCCGATCAGACGCGGCAAGCCGCGGGACCGCGAGTCGAAGGGCGCGACGAAGTTACGGCAGCGTGATCCCGAAGACGCCCGCCCAGGTCGCCGCCGTGTTCATCAACTTCGTTTCCCGTTCCATCAGCTGCTGCGGGGTGATATCGCCCCTCGGCTCGAACGACTGATCGGTCCACAGCACGATCCGCCCACCGTCGATGGCGTAGATGTCCGCCACCTGCTGCACCACCGCGACGTCGCCGCCCATGAACCAGATGTCGGTTTCGCCGTTGTTGACGCCGGTCGCATTGGTGTCGACCGACATCAGCTTCCGGATCACATCGTTCTGGACCCAGACGGTAAGATGCCTCGGCAGTGAATCGCCGGGAATGGTGATGACCGAGTCGTGCTGCACCATCTGCGGCAGGTCACCGTCGATGGTCCGCATCGTTTCGCGCATCATCGAGATCACGGCGCTGGTATCCCCTGGCGCGAGGTCGGAGAACTGGGCCGGCGCAGAACCGATCGACGAAGGGAGAGAGTCACCGGGTGCCGACGACGGCTTGGAACCGTTCCGGCACCCGGCGACGAGGATCGCGAGAACCGCGATCCGGAGGTTCAGTTACCGACCACCGCCGCCACCACCGCCACGGCGTGCAGCCATCGCGGTCTGGACCGAGTCGAACTTCTTCGACTGATCCGCAGTCAGCAGCGCCTTGAACTTGGCGTTGAAATCGTTGCGGAGATCCGTCGACTTCTTCGCCGAATCCGGATCAACGGTGGCCCCGGCCTGGCGCTGCGCCCGGGTGTATTGCATCAACGGCTGCGCGTTCTTGTTGTACTCGTCGAGGAGCGTCTGGGTCTTGGCCTTCTGGTCGTCGGTGAGCGTGTAGAGCGTCGTCATGGCGTCGACGTTCATGCCGCCACCGCGGCCGCCGCGGCCACCACCACCACCGCCGCCACCACCACCCTGGGCGGCGAGCGGGGCCGCCGCCAACGCCAGCATCGCCACCAGTGCGAAACGGGACTTCATAGGGAAAGCTCTCCAGTACTCGGGTTGGCCCGCCGATAGGTGGCCGGAGCGGCCCCACGGGCTTGGAACAGGTACGCCAAGGTGAGGCTCCGGGTTGAGACGGATCACCCTCCCGCCTCTTCTCCCCCGCCCCCAGCTGCGAACCTGATCGTAAAGGTCGCTCCCCTTCCCGGCTCGCTCTCGACGGCAACGGTCGCCCCCCACCCATCGACCAGCCGCCGAACAATCGCCAGACCGAGACCGGTCCCGCTCGTCGTCGTCGAGAACGCCGGCTCGAAGATCCGGGCGATCTGGTCGGCCGAAATCCCCTTCCCGTCGTCCGTCACCCTGAGCGAATACCCGGCGAGCACCATCCTGACCACCGACGCACCCGCCTGTCGGGCGTTGTCGAGAAGATTAAGGAGGACCTGGATCAATTCCTCTTTTCGCGACAGTACCGGCCCGGCCGCACTCCCGGACACTTCGACCGTTGGTCGCTCCGCCGTGAGCGAGAAGAGCGACGCGAGTTCGGTCGCCGCCGCGGCGAGATCGATCGGCTCGAGCGGCGCCGTCTCTTCCGGCGGCGCGCCGTAGCGTGCAAATGACCTCGCGATCCGGTCGAGGCGGTCGACCTCTGCGAGCAGCCGCTCGGTCGTCTCGTGCACCGCGTGACTCAGGTCGCCGCCGCCGTCGGCGCGGATTCGCCGCAGGTGCTGCAGCCCCAGCCGCATCGGCGTCAGCGGATTCTTGATCTCGTGCGCGACCTGCCGTGCCATTTCACCCCACGCCACGATCCGCGCTGCGCGCGACGACTCGGTGATATCGGTGATCGCGAGAACGAGTCCGCCGTCGCTCAAGGGCGCCAGCGTCACGGCAAAGCGCGCCTCACCCAACTGGATCTCGCGATTCTCCGCTGTGTGATGACGCAGCCCGAGCAATCGCTCGATCCCGATGTTCAACACGCGCCAGTCGCTCGACAGTTGCGGGGCGATCGGCGCGCCGATCACGATTTCTCGGCCGAGCAATTCGTTGGCGCGGGGATTGGCATGGGTCACGACCGTGTCGGCGTCGATACCGATCACGCCCGTCGCCACCGTCGCGAGAATCGCGGCGGTTCGCGCGCGCCCCGCCTGCAGCTCCGCTTCGGTGGCGCGGAGATCATCCTCCATCTGGGTGATCGCGCCGAAGACCGGAGCGAACTCCGCCGGCACCAGTCCGACCCCGGGAGGGAGCTCCCGGCGACCGATGGCGATGGCGGCCTGCCGGAGCATCTCGATCGGCTGTCCGAGTGCCCGCGCAATCGCGCCCGCAACAAGAATCGAGGCGATGATCCCGCTCAGCGCGACGAGGAGCAGTCGCAACGCCTGGTCGATCTGCTCGCGGGCGAGCCCGGTATCACTCCCGGGAATCGCGGTGAGCAGGAGCACACCCGGACGCGCGGTGCCGATCATCCCCACGCGAAGGCGCGCGCCGGGAAAGGGCGGTGGCAGCGCAATCGCGTCCAACCCCGCCGGCGTGCGAGTGCCGTGATCGATGATCGGCGGGAGATACCCGAGTTCGGCGAGGAGCGGATCGCTCGCAGCGGTGAGCCGCCCCTCCTGGTAGATGCCGATGGCAGCATTGGCGCTGTCACCGATCACCGCCAGGGTGTCGTTGCTGGGGCGCCGCAGCTCCGCCTGTGCCAGGCCACCGCCGGCCGCCACTTCGCGCACGGTGCTCGAAAGCTCCGCGGTCCGTTGCTGCGTCGCGTCGACGCGCAATCGGAGGACGCTCGTCGCCGTCAGCAGCGCCGCCGGAACGATGAAGAAGACGATCAGCGCGCCGGTCATCGTGCGGCGATACGAGCGCTGGAAGACCGGACCGACGAGAGTGCGCGGCTGGCCGAGAATCCGCTGCAGCGCGAGCCAGACGGCGAGAATCACCCCGATATCGACCAGGATGCCGAGCATCGCGCGCACCAGGAATGGCTGCGGCTGCTCGATCGTCACGGTGGCGCGAACCACTCTCGGCGGCATGTCACCCGAGGTGATCACGCGATCGGCCGAGATGAATCGATGATTGCGCCGGAAGATTCCGTCCGGCGTCGGCGTGGCGTCGTAGTTGACCTCGACGGTGTACGGCGGATCGCTCTCCGGTTGCCGCCAGCCGACGAGCAGGCCAAAGGTGGTGGGCGCGAGCAATCGCGATCGCGGGCCGACGGTCACAGTCGCAACCGTGTCGGGCGCCAGCGGCAGGATCAGCACTTCGTGATGGCCCGCGCCGAGCGGAAGGCCGATCCGCTTCGGATCGGGCCCTGCGAATCGCACCAGCGGGGCGAGTTCGCTCCAGCCGACGCTCAGCGAGTCGAGCGCCACGACTTCACGCTGGTCTCCCTCGGCGCTCCAGAGCGCCAGATAGGTCGGCACACCTTCCTGCGCCAGCGGCGAGGCACTCCACGCGGCGTAGAGCCGGTCGAGTCGCGTCGCGTGCGCTGCCCGGGCCGTTGCCACGAACTGGTCGAGCGCCATCGCCGAAGTCGAATCGAACGGCGAGTTGAGACGATTGACGTCGGCCCGGGCGAGATCCATCCGGTGGTCGAGCGACACCGACCACGATGCGAGGATCGCCAGCACGCTTGCGGTCGTTGCCACCGCGAGGAGCCGGATGCGCGGCGACGTGACTGGCAGGAAGAAGACGATCGGGAGGAGCCAGAGCGGGAGGTACCACGACTGCCACCCAACCGGCGTCCACGCCTCGATCCCGACCAGTCCGACAAAGACGACCGCCGCGGTCGCGAACCACCCCCACACCGGGTCGGCGCCGTCGTCACCGGGGGCGCGGAGAGGCGCCACCGCGACCGCGATCAGCCCGGCGGCCGCGAGGGCGATCAGCAACTCCCACCCGAACTCGACCATCAGCGAATGCGCCCCCGGCGGTGTGACCAGTCGCGCGAGGATGACGGTAAGCGGCGGCGCCGTGGCGAGGAGGAGCACCGCCGCGACCATTCCGATCACATTTCGGCGGGCGGGCCTCCGCCACAACGCCGTCGCGAGAAAGAGCAATGCAGCGACGGCGAGGGCGGTTCGAATCGCATTGAGGCCAGTTTGCGTACTGGTCAGATCAGCTCGTGCCAATGCCCACAATGGAACCAGAATCGCGCCCGCACGTATCGCAGGCGTGGGACCGGTCAGGAGCACGATCAGGGCGAGGACCAGGATCCCGGCACCCACGATCAGCCGGGCGACCCGCTCCTCCCCGGCGACGAACTCGGGGACCGGTGGCGGAACCGGCTGCATCGCAGTGATCACGGCATTGCTCGCGGCATCAAGCGACGGATATTCGAGGAGTCGATCGGGCGAAGTCGCCCAGGTCCATCGCACCCCCTGGCCGCCGCCGGCGCTCGCCGCGAGCGACGGTCCTGCGATCGGAAGTCCGGGAAGTGAATCAAGGAGGAGCGTGACTTCAGCCTGGCGGACGCCGCGATGCGATCGGACCACGAGCAGGATGGCGAACGGCGTGCTGATCAGGGCTGCAGGGGTGGTACCCACCAACGGCTGCATCCGGTGGGGCCCGGTCGAGGCGACGATGGTATCACCGGCGGTGATATCAATCGCCGTTTCGACTTCGCTCCCGGCACGCAAGTCGTCGAGCGTCGGGGCGTTCTGTGGCTTGGCGGTGCCAACGCGGTCGAGCGCCAGCTGCGCGGTACGCGAGGCGGCTGCGAGTGACGAGCGGAGGAGGCGGTCCCGCTCGGCCCTGGCCGCGCGAACCGCTTCGGACTGGAGCAGATTGGCGTGCAGCGACGTGTGCGCCATCTTCCCCGCCGCGATGGCGGCGGCGAGCGACAGCAACGCGAGTCCGGTGGCGGCTCCGCGGGTGGTGTGATCGGCAAGCCGCCACCCGAACACCGCGAACCCCGCCGCTGTCAGCGCAAGCAGTGTCAGCAGCGGCCACCCGGCGTGGAGTGCTGCCTCGCCGGCAAAGAGGACCGTTGCCGCCGCTCCGAGCCAGAGGAGCGTCCGGCCAGTTTGCAGAGATGTAGCACCTTGAAACTTCACGGCGATCTCAGCGTAGAAGCCAACGTCGGTCGCTCAATCATTACCTGTTTTCGAGGATGGAAGATGCCGATGCGTCGGACCAGTGCTGTCCTTCTTCTTGTCGCGCTTCTTGTCGCGGCCGCCGCGCGCCTTGGCGCCCAGGCGCAAGTGCCCCATCAATTGTCGCTCCAGCAGGCGCTCCAGCTGGCCAAGGCGAACAATCCAACCTACCGCCAGGCGGTCGACGCTGCCGATCCCGCCGCTGAAGCGGTCAAGGAGGCGAAGTGGGCGATTCTCCCCCGCCTCTCGCTCAACGGCGGCATGGGATATACCGGCTCCGGTAGCCAGACCTTCGGCGGAACCGTTTTCACCAGTTCGTCGCTGCTGAGTTCGAACTACGGATTCAACGCGTCGATGCAATTGTCGCCGCAGACCTGGATGACGCCGTCACTCAACCGGGCGCAGGAACGGGTCGCCGACGAGAATATCAACGTGTCGGGGGTCACGCTGACCTCGAACGTGAGCACCCAGTACTTCACCGTCCTCCGCGCCCTCGCCACCGTCAACGTGGCGATCCAGCAGATCACCGCTGACAGCGGGCAGCTCCGGCTGGCGCAGGCGAAGCAGGCGGTCGGCCAGGCGTCTTTGCTCGATGTCCTCTCCGCCCAGACGGCGATGGCGAATCATCAGGTGCAGCTGCTGCAGGCACGCCAGGCAGCCACGCAGGCGAAGATCACCCTGGTGCAGATGATCGGGATGCCGGGCGACGCCAACGTCGATTCGCTCGCATTGACTGAGCCGTATCCGCTCACCGAGCCGCATTTCGATCTCGCCCAGCTCGAGGCGTCGGCGCACACCGCCAATCCGAGCATCCGCTCGCTCCTGGCGCAGGATCACGCCAATTCGGTGAACGTGCACATCCAGAAGCTGGCCCGTCTCCCGACCGTGTCGCTGAGCGCCGGCCTGAGCGGATATACGCAGGAGTCGACCGATGAGAACTCGCTCATCGTCAACCGGCTGCAGAGCGCCCAGGGGCAGGAAGCCAACTGCGCCTTCCAGAATCAGATCCTCCTGGGGTTGAATCCCCCCCTGCAGGGATCGATCATTCCGGATTGCAAGGCGTTCTCCGGCCTCGACGCAACCGGCACGGCGCTGCAGCCGAGCATTGTCAACGAGATTCACGCAGAGAACTCGGTCTTCCCGTTCGCGTTCACCCGCAATCCGCTGTCGGTCAACCTGCAGTTCTCGCTGCCGCTGTGGGACGGTTACTCGCGGTCGCTGGCGATTTCGCAGGCCGAGGCGGCGCGCGACGAGGGGCGTGAATCACTCCGCGCGCAGCAGCTGGCGACCGACGCGCAGATTCAATCGCAGCTCCTCGCCGTCACCACGGCGTGGCAGCGGATCGGGATCCAGGATTCCAACCGGGTGACCGCCCGGCAGCAGTTGCAGCTGGCGCAGGACAAATACCGGATCGGCAACGGATCGGTCCTCGACGTCTCTGCCGCCCAGACCGCGATGACGCAGGCCGAAGCCGATTACGTCAACGCGATCTACGATTACCATCTCGCCGTCGTCGCCCTCGAGGCTGCGGTCGGCCGACCCCTTCGCTGAGAGGAATGACCGGATGTCGCGTGGAGCAAGGCTCACAGCTGGACTCGTGATCGTCGTGGCGGTGATCGGCGGCGTCGTCATGCTTGGCGCCAACCGAAAGGGGCAGCGCGGAACCGAGGTGCGGATGGAGAAGGTCGGCCATCGCGACCTCGTGGCAGCCGTGACGGCCAGCGGCCAGATCGAGGCGAAGTCCGACGTGGACATCTCCGCCGATGTAACCGCCAGGATCACCAAGCTCCATGTGAAGGAAGGCGACATGGTGACCGAGGGTGAGCTGCTGGTCGAACTCGACCAGGCGCAGTTCAAGGGCGCGGTCGAAGTGGGACAGGCATCGCTGGCACAGGCGAACGCCAGCAACCTGCAGGCCGTCGCCAATCGCGATCAGGCGAAGCGCACCCTGGATCGTCAGACCGAACTGCAGAAGACGTCGCCGCAACTGATCACCAAGGAATCGGTGGAGCAGGCGCAGCAGGCGTACACCGTGGCGCAGGCCCTGGTGAAGTCGTCCGAAGCGCAGATGGCGCAGGCACAGGCGTCGCTCAAGGAAGCGCAGGACAACCTCGCCCGCACCATGATCTATTCGCCGATTGCCGGCCGCGTCGTTCGTCTTGCGGTCGAGGAGGGCGAAGTCGCGGTCCCCGGGACCTTCTCGAAGGAGACCGGGCTGCTGATGCGGATCGCAGACATGTCGACGATCCTCGCCAAGGTGAAGGTTGATGAAACCGACGTGGTGCGCCTGGCGCACGGCGATTCGGTCTCGGTGTCGATCGATGCGTTCCCCGACACGACCTTCGTCGGCCACGTCACCAAGATCGGCAACAGCGCCTCCACCGACGCGAGTACCTCGACCACGAGCTCAACCGACAAGGCTGTCGACTTCGATGTCGAGGTAACGCTCGCCAATCCCCCCAAGGATGTTCGCCCCGACCTGAGCATGACGGCGCGGATCATCACCGATGTCCGGAAGGGCGCGCTCAGCATCCCGATCATCGCGCTCACCGCACGCGCGGCGCCGAACAAGGCCGGTGACACGGGACCGAGCGCACCGTTGACCGCCAGTCCGGGCGATACCACCGCCAACAAGGTGAAGGAGCAGGACGGCGTCTTCGTGGTGGAGAACGGGCTGGCACGCTTCCGGCCGGTCAAGGTCGGGATCACCGGTGACGAGTACTTCGAAGTGCTCGACGGCCTCAAGGAAGGCGAAACAGTCGTGTCGGGAACGTACCAGGCGATCCGCGACATGAAGGATTCGACCAAGGTGAAGGCCGCCACGGCGATGCCGGCCGACGTGAAGAAGCCATGAACGAAGTGATCATCAAGCTCGAGGGGATCACCCGTGAGTACATCATGGGGAGCGAGCATGTCCGCGCCCTGCGCGGCGTCGACCTCGCGATCCATCGCAATGAATACGTCGCGATCATGGGGCCGTCAGGCTCCGGCAAGTCGACGATGATGAACGTCCTCGGCTGCCTCGACACGCCGAGCGACGGGCGCTACTGGCTCAACGGGCACGAAGTGTCGGAGATGCGCGACGACGCCCTTGCCCGCGTGCGCAACCGGGAGATCGGCTTCGTCTTCCAGACCTTCAATCTTCTCCCGCGCGCTTCGGCGCTCGCCAACGTCGAACTCCCGCTGGTCTACGCCGGCACCTCCGCGCGGGAACGTCGCCGCCGCGCCGAACAGGCACTGCATCGCGTCGGCCTCGGCGAACGGATGCTCCACAAACCCAACGAACTGTCGGGCGGTCAGCGGCAGCGCGTCGCGATCGCCCGCGCGCTGGTCAACGAACCGTCGATCCTCCTCGCCGACGAGCCGACCGGGAATCTCGATTCGACCACGAGCGAGGAGATCATGCGCGTCTTCGGATCACTCCACGCACAGGGTCAGACCGTGGTCCTCGTGACGCACGAGCCCGACATCGCGGCGCACGCGCATCGCGTGATCGTGCTGCGCGACGGCAGGATCGACACCGACCGCACCAACCCACCGCACGCCGGCGCGGCGGCGGCCTGAGATGCCGCTCCTCGAAGCGGTTCGCCTCGCCCTGTCGTCGATCCGCGCGCAGAAGCTCAAGAGCTTCTTTTCGCTGATCGGCGTGCTGATCGGTGTCACCTTCCTGATTGCGGTGGTGTCGATCGTTCAGGGGATGAACGTGTACATGACCAACAAGTTCGCCAACGCGATCGGCGGCGTGAACACCTTCCAGTTGCAGTCCCGACCGGGCATGACCTTCGGCAACGTCACCGAAGCGATGTGGAAGGAGTGGCAACGGCGTCCCAAGATCACGGTCGAAGACGCGGCGTACGTCGAAGCGCGGATGCGGACCCCGGTCCATTTCTCTCGCGAGGCGGAAACCAACATTGCCGTTGGCTATCGCGGCAAGAACGCCACCGGCATCGACCTCGAGGCCGTAGACGCGGAGTTCTTCGACATCAAGCACTGGAATGTCGACGACGGTCGCGCCTTCGCGCCGCAGGAAGTCGACGTCGGCGCGCCGGTCGTTGTCATCGGCACAGACCTGGCCGAGGGACTCTTTCCCGCGGGGGTCAAGCCGGTGGGAAAGACCATCACGATCGGCGGCATTCCCTATCGCGTGATCGGCGTGGTCGAAAAGCAGGGCACCCTGTTCGGCATTTCGCTCGACCGCTTCGCCGTGGTGCCGATCACCTCGCCGGCCCGCCGGCTGATCGACCGGCCGCATGTGATCGAAGACCTGCAGATCCAGGCCGACGACCCGTCGCAGATGCCGCAGGCGGTCGATGAGGTCACCACGCTGATGCGGATTCGCCGGGGCCTCAAGCCGAACGAGCCGGACAATTTCGCCATTGATACCGCGCAGGAAGCGCTCGATCAGTGGGGCAAGATCTCCCACATTCTGTTTCTGGCGCTGCCGGGCCTCGTGGGAATCTCGCTGGTGGTCGGCGGCATCGTCATCATGAACATCATGTTGATGTCGGTGGTTGAGCGGACGCGCGAGATCGGCATTCGCAAGGCGCTCGGAGCCCGCAATCAGGATATCCTGGCGCAGTTCGTGGTCGAGTCGGCGACGCTGTCGCTGGCCGGCGCCGTGTTCGGCATCGGCAGCGGGCTCGGCCTGGCCTTCGTCGTGCGGGCGTTGACGCCGCTGCCGGCGGCCGTGGCGCCGTGGTCGATCGGCCTCGCTGTCGGACTCGGAATCCTGGTGGGAATGATTGCCGGCGTCTATCCGGCGCGTCAGGCGTCGCGGCTCGACCCGATTGTCGCGCTGGGGCACGAATGAGTTCGCTCGGCCGGGGCAACGTGCTCGCTCGCGGCTTCGAGGGCGTCGTCCTCGCGATTGACGCCGTGCGGGCCAACAAGACCCGGGCGTCGCTCACGATTCTGGGGATCGCCATCGGCGTCATGGTCGTCATCGCGATGGCGTCGACGATCACCGGCATCCAGCGGTCGGTCAGCGACGTCGTGTCGCGCGCCGGCCCGACCTCATTCTACGTCATGCGGCATTACCAGACCGGGATCGTGTTCGACGACCGTGACGCCGCCTGGCGGCATCGCCCGCGCATCAGCCGCGACGAAGCGGAACTGATCCGGACGTTGCCGGGTGTCGCCGACGTCAACGTGTCGGAAAACGCCTCGTCGTCAGTCAGCTATCGCAGCACCAACCTGAGTTCGGTGAACGTCTCCGGCATGGATTCACCGTGGCTCAAGGTCGGCGGTGGTACGCTCATCGAGGGGCGCAATTTCACGCCGGTGGATGAAGCCGCGCTGAGCTACGTCGTGGTGATCAACGACAAGGCAGCCGAGCTGCTCCTCGCCGGCCTTGATCCGATCGGCAAGGTCCTGCGGATCTTCGGTCTGCCGTTCACGGTGGTGGGAGTCTATCAGGACCCGTCCGGACTCTTCTCCCAGAGCTCGCCCCGGTTCATCGTGCCGCACACCACGTTCGTCAAGTCGGCCGACTACGACCGGGGCGCCATGCAGATCATCGTCTTCCCGCAGCCCGGCGTCTCGCAGCCGGAGGCGATGGACCAGGTCACCACCGCGTTGCGCATTCGCCGCGGTCTCAAGCCGGGGGACGACAACAGCTTCGACCTCGTCTCCGGTGACAAGCTGCTCGAAGGGTTCAACAGCATCACCTCGGGATTCTTCCTGGTCATGCTGGCCTTGTCCAGCGTTGGCTTGATGGTCGGCGGCGTGGGCGTGGTGGCGATCATGATGATTTCGGTGACGGAGCGGACCCGCGAAATCGGGGTGCGCAAGGCGCTCGGGGCCACTCACGGCGAGATCCTCTTCCAATTCCTGGTCGAGGCGGCGACGCTGACGCTGATCGGCGGCATTTGCGGGCTGATTCTCGGTGCCATCATCGCGTACGCCGTCAACCACTTCACGCCGATCCCTGCGGCGATTCCGCTCTGGTCGGTGGCTGCGGCGATGCTGGCCTCGGCGGTGACGGGCATCTTCTTCGGCCTCTATCCCGCCAACAAGGCCGCCGGCCTCGACCCGGTCGATGCCCTCCGGTACGAGTGACGACAGAGGCCGGCGCGCTTTTCCCGAGCGCGCCGGCGCACCCGTAGAGTTCGAATAAATGCCCTACAGCGAAGCCTTCCGCCTCGCCATCGCCACGATCCGTGGTGCCAAACTCCGCTCGTTCTTCACCCTCCTCGGCATCATCGTGTCGGTCGGATTCCTCGTCACCGTGGTCGCGGTGATCCAGGGGATGAACCTCTACGTGAAGGACAACCTCACCGACGCGATCATCGGCGCGAACGCCTTCCAGGTGCGGCGCACGCCGATCTCGATCGGTCTCGCCGACGACGACCAGGTTCGTCGCTACAATCTCCGGCCGATCATCTCGCACGACGACGCGCTCGCCGTTCAACGCGCCCTTCCTGATGCCGAGGCGGTCGCGCTGCAATCCGGTAACGCGTCGCCGATCGAGAACGTCACCTATCGCAGCAACACCCTCGGCGGCGTGCGGCTCCTCGGCGTGACCCCGCCTTATCAGTCGGTGCAGGACTACAAGTTCGTTGCCGGCGATCCGCTCGCCGAGACCGACATGCGCGGTCGCCAGTTCGCCATCGTGGTGGGCTACGACATCGCCGACAAGCTCTTCGCCTCGCCGGAGACGGCGGTCGGTTCCACAGTCCGGATCGCCGGGTACGAGTTCACGATCAAGGGCGTGATCGCCGCAAAGGGAAAAACGCTGGGACAGTCGTTCGACGCGTTCGTCCTGATGCCGATGCCGACCTTCGAATCACTCTGGGGACGTCGCGGCACGACCGTGGTTTCGGTGAAGATGCGCGATGCCGAGGCGATCCCGGGCGCGATGAACCGCGCCGAAGAAGCGATGCGGATCGCCCATCATCTGCGCCCCGAACAGGAGGATGACTTCGCCGTCGACAAGGCCGATGCACTGGTCGCCTTCTGGAAGCAGCTCACGCAGCTCCTCTTCGCGGTCATTCCGGCGGTGGTCGGGATCGGCGTCGTCGTCGGCGGGATCGTGATCATGAACATCATGCTCATGTCGGTGAGCGAGCGGACGCGCGAGATCGGGATCCGCAAGGCGATCGGCGCCAACCAGCGCGACATCCGACGCCAATTCCTGATCGAGACGATCCTCCTCAGCTCGCTCGGCGGGTTGATCGGCGTGGGAAGCGGATGGGGGCTGGCGCAACTCGTCGCAGCGGTCTCACCGCTTCCGGCCAAGGTGACGCTCTGGTCGGTCGGGATCGCGCTGGCACTCGGCGCGGGGACGGGGATCATCTTCGGCGTCTACCCGGCGGCGCGGGCGGCGCGCCTCGACCCGATCACCGCCTTGCGGGCCGAGTAGCCGATGCCGCTCAGGGTCCGGAACGTCGGCGAAGGGGTCCTTCTCGCACTCGACGCGATGCGGAACAGCAAGCTGCGGTCCGCGCTCACGATCCTCGGTGTGGTGATCGGCGTCACCACCGTGATGGTGATGGCGTCGCTGGTGGAGGGGATTCGCGGACAGATCTTCGCGTCGATCGAAAACTCGGCACCCGAAACGTTCTACGTGATCCGCTATTTCTCGACCACCCCCGTCAACCCGAACAACCTCCCCGCCGAAGTCCGGATCCGGCCGGTGGTCGACCAGCGGGATGCCCAGGCGCTGGAGCGGATTCCGATCATCCGCCATGCGGGACTCTGGGTCCAGGTTCCGCAACGGATGGAATACCAGGGAATCCGGTCGCAGCAACTCAACATCTGGGGAGCCGACAACGCCTATCTCGACGTCCAGGGCGGGACGCTGCTGAGCGGCCGATTGTTCTCCACCGGTGAACTCGCCGGCGGCGCGCAGGTGGTGATCATCGCGCGGGATGTAGCGGACCGACTCTTCGGACAGCTCGACCCGCTCGGCCGCGTCGTCCGGATCGGCGGCAAGGCGTTCACGACGATCGGGGTCTTTGCGCCCCCCGACAACATCTTCCAGCCGCCCGGCCAGACCGACGGCGGTGTGATCCCGTTCCGCGCCGCCCAGCAGAATTACCACTACGACGAAACCAACGCGCTGTTGATCGTGGTGCTTCCGAACCGCGGCGTCAACGTCGACCTTGCCAAGGACGCGGCGATCAGCGCGCTGCGCGTCTCCCGCGGGCTGCATCCGGGCGCACCGAACAACTTCGATCTGCTGACCCAGGACCAGATCCTGCAGGTCATCGACAAGCTCACCTCGGCGTTCTTCCTGGTGATGATCGCGCTGTCGAGCGTGGCGCTCCTCGTTGGCGGGATCGGCGTCATGGCGATCATGATGGTCTCGGTCACCGACCGCACCCGCGAGATCGGGATTCGCAAGGCACTCGGCGCAACGCACGGCGAGGTGTTGCTGCAATTCCTGGTCGAAGCGGCGACGCTCACCGCCGTCGGCGGGTTGATCGGCATCGGGATCGGCATGCTTGGCGGTGAACTCCTCAAGGCGCTCCTCGGCATCAAGAGCGGGCCACCGCTCTGGAGCGCGCTGGTCGCGACCGGTGCCAGCATCGCCATCGGCCTGGTGTTCGGCGTGATCCCCGCGAACCGCGCCGCGCGGCTCGATCCGGTGGAGGCGCTCCGGTACGAGTAGTGTTCTATCTTCCGTCCATGACCGTTGATCTCCTGGCCATCATGGCTCACCCCGACGACGCCGAGTTACTCTGCGGCGGCACCTTGATCCGCGCCGTCGATCAGGGGCACCGCGCCGCGGTGCTCGACTTGACCCGCGGTGAATTGGGAAGCCGCGGCACGCCCGAGCTCCGGGCCGAGGAGGCGGCGCGGTCGAGCGAAATCATGGGACTGAGCGAACGGGTCAACGCCGGCCTCCCCGACGGACATCTCGCCAACAACGATGCGACGCGCCGGGCGGTCGTGGAGCAGTTGCGCCGGCTGCGGCCGCGCACCGTGATCGTGCAATACAGCGAGGGACGCCACCCCGATCACCGGATCGCGTCGGAGCTGGCGCGCGACGCCTGTTTTCTCTCGGGGCTGGCGAATTATCCAGGGAGCGGCGAAAGGTTCCGTCCGTCGAAGATCTGCTTTGCGATTTCGTTCCGCGAGGATCAGGTCAAGCCGAGCTTCGTGGTCGACATCTCGGACCAGATGGAGCGGAAGCTGGCGGCGGTCCAGGCGTTCACATCGCAGTTCACAGGCGTCACGCAGGCTGGTGAGCTCCATCCGACCGGCCAGCCGCTCGTCGACTTGATTGCCACGCAGAACGCGCATTATGGGTCGCTGATCCGTACGCGGTATGCCGAGCCGTTCTGGACCCGCGAGACGGTGGCGGTGGATGATATTGTCACGATGGGTGTGGCGACGTAACACTCCGCGCGCCCGATAGGGCCCGGGGACTATGCCCGCGCGCCGCGGCATTGACGGCCGCGATCGGCAAGGCAACTTTAGCCCCCTATGGTACGCCGAACGGTGCATAGACTTCGCGCACTAGCCGCCATCCTGCTCTTCGCAGGAAGCGACGGCGCACCGCAGCTTGCTGATGCGCTTCTCTTCCATACCGGGCGACAGTACCACACCGAAATCGTCGGGGTCGACGACGGCCAGCACTGTCACGCCGAACGATGCGATCTCGGTGCCACCATCGCGTCGCCGCCACCGCTGGCGCCTCCCGATCTCGGCGATCGCTTCGAATTCGTCTCGTTCCGCGTCGCGTTCGTCTCACCGACGAATCCTCCGCGCCGCTGCCTCCACTCTGCTCCCGTCGGTTCCCGCGCTCCACCGCTCTTCTCCTGACATTCGCTCAGACATAGCTGCCGTCGCGCGCTGATTGCGCGCGCGGTGAATCGAGTCCTTCGGGCGTCAGCTGCGCCCGGGACTCAGCAATCGGCGCCACCCGCGCCGGAGGCTCACCTCTGTTCGACGGAGTCGGGAATGTCTTTCAAGCTGTTGCTGGCGGTGGCGTTGACCATCGCGCTACCATCGTCGGCCCTCGCCACGCCGCGCCCGCATGCGGGACCTATACTACGCAATGCGGATGTCGCCGGTCGTGTCACGGACAGCACCTATGGCAAACCGCTCGCGGGGACGGAAATCGTCATCACGCGAGCCGGCACGGTCGTGTCGCGGGTCACAACCGATGAATTCGGCGCCTGGCGCGTCCACGATCTCGCACCGGCGGATTACCAGGTCGAGGCTCGGCTGATCGGATTCCGGCCGGCAACGCGTCCTGTCACCGTCGGAACCGGGACCGCCGATATCACGGTTGACATCACCCTCGTCCCGGCCCCGGTGCAGCTCAACGAGATCGGCGTCACCACGTCGCCGCTGGCGCTCAATACCCGGACCGGCGATCAGGTCTTCAAGCAGAGCGACTACCAGGGGGCGCCTACGCAGACCACTTCGCAGATCCTGCAGCAGTCGATTGCCGGGGCTGCACGCGCCCCCACCGGCGAAGTGCACATCCGCGGCCAGCACGCCGAATACACCTACTACATCGATGGACTGCCGGTTCCGCCGGGGATCTCCGGGAGCCTCAACGAACTCTTCGATCCGTCGGTGGTCAACACCATCGATTTCCAGACCGGCGGTTGGGACGCCGAGTTCGGCAAGCGCAACGCGGCGATCGTGAACGTGCAGACCAAGGTCCCCTCGGGGCTGTTCCATCTCACGGCGACCGGGTATGCGGGAAACTATGCCAGCAATGGCGAAACGGTCACGATGAGCGCGAACTCGGGAAAGTTCGGTTTCTTCGTCGCCGGAACGCAGCAGGGAACCGACTTGCGCCGTGAGCCGGTCGTCGCCGACACGACCGCCTTGGGATCGATCACCGGCATCCGTAACTACGCCAATGACGGCAAGGATCTCTTCGGATTTGCCAAGATCCAGTACGTGGCGAACGATCACGACCTGTTGAATCTCGACGTAAACCTTTCGCGGTCGCGCTTCGCTACGCCATTTGACTCGTCTGCCGGGGGGATCGATGACCGGCAGCAGGACATCAATCATTTCGTCAATCTTTCCTGGCAGCACCGCGAGCTGGCAGGACAACACGCCGGATCCGAAGCCTTCGCCGGCGTGTATTACCGGTACGGCTCATTGAATTACGTCCCCGGCGTCGCGGACGACCCGACCTTCACCTTCGCTCCAGATACCACGCTCTACAACATCGCCGAAGCGCGGTCGTTCAATATCATCGGCTTCAAGGCAGACTACCTGCTGCAGGTCACGCCGAAGGTGAGCTTCAAGGCCGGGACCGACCTGTCGAAGACCAGCGGCACCGAGGCGTTCAGCACCTTCGACGCCGGCGGCAATTCCGGACCGGCATCGAATTCCGTTCTCAACGGCAATGACCAGGCAGCGTACATCCAGTCGGTGCTGCAACCGAGCGAGAAGATCGAGTTCCGGGTCGGCGTGCGCTACGACCGCCACTCGTATCCGCTGTCACCGACTGTCGACACCGCCGTCGACCAGGTGAGCCCGCGATTCCGCATCAACCTCTACCCCAGTTCGGCGACATCGTTCTGGTTCTACTACGGGCGGCAGTTCATGCCGACCAACACCGAGGACCTGCGGGCGATCACCACCGCCGCGACCGGCGGCGAAGCGTCGACGCCGACGTTGCCGGAGCGTGACGACTTCTTCGAGGTCGGCGCGATCCACCGGTTCAATCACGTCGTGGCGAAGCTTTCGGGGTACCGCAAGAACAGTTCGCCAGGGATCGATGACACCCAGATTCCGGGCTCGGCGATCACGACGGACGTCAACATCGCCGAGGTGCACGTTACCGGGATCGAAGCCGTGCTCGAAGTGCGGCCCAGCGGACCGCTGACCGGATTCCTGAATCTGTCCGTCAACCACGCCTACGGCGAAGGCGCCGTCACCGGCGCATTCCTCGCCGAGACGCCGCCGGCGCAGGCGTTCGATCTCGACCACGATCAGCGGTTCTCCAGTGTCGTGGGGCTCACCTGGTCGCAGGGGAAGCTGCTGGCGACCGCCACCGGGATCTACGGAAGCGGACTGACCAATGGCCTGACCCCCAACGCGCCCGAGCTGCCCGGATTCGATCCCACCCAACCGTCGACACCCGTCCTCGGCACGGGCCTGTTCGACTTCAACAAGCCGTTCAAGGTCGACCCGAACTTCATCGCCGATGCATCGGCTGGCATCACCTTTACCTCGGGGACGGTCACGTTCCGGCCGCAGATCTTCGTCGACAACGTCTTCAACTCGAAGTACTTGCTCAAGGGAGCGTTCTTCAGCGGTGCGTCGTTCGGGCGGCCGCGGACGTACTCGCTCCGGATGACGGTCGGGATATGACGGTGGCCCATGATGCGGGAGGACTCCGTGACAGCGTTTGAGAGTTCGCGCATGGGCGTTCCGGACCTCTCGGCAGGGTCGCGTTCGAGGGCGGCGGTAATCCGCCGCCTTCGGCGAATCGAGGGGCAGGCGCGCGGCCTGCAGAAAATGGTCGACGAGGGCCGCAACGGTGACGAAATCCTGGGCCAGATCGCGTCGGTTCGCGAGGCGCTCTACGGTGTCGCTGCGATCGTGCTCGAAGATTATCTCGCATCCAGCGCCGAGTCGGTCATGCGCGCCGGGAGCGAGGCCGAGGGAGAGGAACTGATCGCGAACGCCGTGCGGATCTTCAAGAAATGGGTGCCGTAGATCCTATGCCCTCCGACCGGGACGGATCCAGGTGAACTCGGTGCCCGCCGGTATCGCGATACCGATAGGCATTGACGACGCACGGCGCAATCAGGCCATCTATCTGCGTGCGTGGCTGCTGACGCTGGTGATCGTCGGTCTCGAGGTGGCGGGTTCCGCCACCTCGGGCTCGCTGGCGCTCCTGGCCGACGTGGGCCACGTCATCGCCGATACGATGCTCGCAGTCGTGCCGCTGTCCATTGCCTATGCCACGCGACGCGGACGAAGCTATCGGCTGCTGAACCGGCTTGCAGGAATGGCCGCCGCGTTGTTGCTCGCCTTCATCGGCTACCACATCATTGCGGAATCGCGCGCTGACTTGCTGGAGGGTCAACACCGCAATGTGAGGGGGTGGCTCCTCTTTCTGTTCGCCGCCTCGGCCGCCGGGGTCAACATGATGCAGCACCGGCTGCTGTCGCGTGTGAGCTCGCTGCATCGACATGCGGCGCACCGGGGACTCCATTTTCACGTGCTGACCGACTTGTTCAAGAACACCGCGTTGCCCGTGCTCGGTGCGCTCATTGCCTTCGGAGCCGTGCCGACCCGCGCTGACATCTATGTCGCGCTGGCCATTGGTGGACTCATTCTCGTTCGGGCATTCGTCCTGGTCATCGAAGTTTGAGTGGCAGAAGAAACTTCGCTGGCCGCCTCACGTCGGCGTCGGCAGAATTCGCGAACCGCCGGGATTCTCCCGCGAACCGCCGGGATCCTCCAGCGAACCGCCCTTCTCCGATATCGAACCGCCGGAATCGGGCAGCGCCTGGAGCTGTCGAAGCCAAGCGATGCCCTCCGACAATCATCCTTCGAGGTTTGCCATCCGCTGAACGCGGTTACTCAGCCGCGATGCGGCGTTCACCTGCCATGAAGCGCTGGATGCGGGCCGTCGTCGATGCTGATCAGTCGGCGAAACGCTGTTTGTCCCCCATCGTCCTCGCTGACGATTCCTTGATATGCCGTTTGCCAGTCGCGGAACGAACTATCTCCACCGCGAAATGCCCTGATTCTCTGTTGATGTGCCGTGATTCTCCGTTGATGTGCGGTGATTCTCTGTTGATATGCGGTGATTTCATGTTGGAATGCGCTGACGATCACTTGGAACGCTGTTTGACAGTCATGAAGCGCCGAAATCGCCAGCGGAACTCGGTGTTGCCGAGTTGAAGCGCCCTTTCGCAGAGTTGAAACGCTGTGTGACCGACTTGAAGCGCCGTGTCTCCGAGTTGGAACTCCGTGATAGTGAGTTGGAGGGCTGTGCTAGTGAGTTTGAGCGCCGGACCAGTGAGTTTGAACGCTGTGCTCGTCGGTTTGAACGTCCTGTTGGACGATTCGAGCGGTCCGTTCGCCGGTTGGAGAGCGTGTCCGCACGAACTTTCCCGCTATTCGCCACCGAATTCTCCTGGTAGGCGATTTTCACCAGGGTGCCCCCCGGCTGCCGGTCCCGTTGTTTACATTTATCCACATGGATCCGATCTACCTCGACCACTCCGCCACGACGCCGGTCCGGCCGGAAGTGCTGGACGCGATGCTTCCGTTCCTCAGCGCCTCCTGGGGGAATCCGTCCTCGGCGCACCGCTTCGGTCGCGCCGCCAAGGCCGGGCTCGAACAGGCGAAGCGCGAGGTAGCCACGGCGCTCGACGTCGAACCCAACCACGTCATCTTCACCTCGGGCGGGACCGAAGCCGACAACCTCGCCATCATCGGCGCGGCCCTCGCGGCACGGGCGCATGGCCGGGCGATGCACGTCGTCACCACCGCGATCGAACACAAGGCGGCGCTCGCTGCAGCCCATGCCGTCGTCGAGCTCGGTGGCCGCGAGACGATCCTCGGCGTCGACGAGAACGGCACCGTCCTCCTCGATGAGCTCGACGCAGCCCTCGCTGATCATCCCAACGTCGTGTCGGTGATGTGGGTCAACAACGAAGTTGGTGTGGTGCAGCCGATGGCGGAGATCGGCGCGCGATGTCGCGCCGCCGGCGTGCCACTCCACAGCGACGCGGTGCAGGCGTTCGGCAAGGTGCCGGTCAACCTCGACGCCGCCGGCTGTACCCTCCTCTCCATCAGCGCCCACAAGCTCGGCGCCCCGAAGGGAGTCGGTGCACTGATCGTTCGCGACCGGAAGATTGTCGAAGCGATCATTCACGGCGGCGGCCAGCAATACGGCATTCGGCCCGGGACCGAGAACGTCGCCGGCGCCGTGGCACTCGGCCGCGCCGCGCGTCTCGCCCGCGAAGAGCTCGACCGCGAGATGCCGCGGCTCCGCGCGCTGCGCGACGACCTCGAAGCGCGACTCGTCGCCGCCGTCCCCGATCTCGTGGTCAACTCGCGTGAGGCCACCCGCGCACCCCACATCCTGTCGGTCTCGATTCCGGGTGCCGAGTCCGAAGCACTCCTGATGCATTTCGATCTCGCGGGGATCGCATGCTCCGGCGGATCGGCGTGCTCCACCGGCGCCGTCGAACCATCGCATGTGTTGAATGCGATGGGCATCGAACGATCGGTCGCACTGGGAACGATCCGCTTTTCGCTCGGGCACGAGAGCACTGCCGCAGACGTTCAGCGGGTTGCCGACGCGTTCCCCGCCGTGGTCGATCGCGTGCGCCAGCTCGGAGTTGCTCTCGGCCGTGCGTGACCGGAAGAAGATTCTCGTCGCGATGAGCGGCGGCGTCGATTCATCACTTGCGGCGGCGCTCCTGGTCGACGCCGGTCACGACGTGATCGGCGCCACGATGAAGCTCTTCTGCTACGGCGACGACGTCCCCGACCGGCCGTGCTGCTCACTCGACTCGATCGCCGACGCCCGCGCCGTCGCGCATCGTCTCGGCGTGCCGCACTACGTCGTCAATCTCGAGGACCGCTTCTCCGATACGGTCATCGCCAACTTCGTCGACGAATATTCGCACGGGCGCACGCCGATTCCATGCGTCCGGTGCAACTCGTTCACCAAGTTCCGCGACCTCCTGGCCCACGCCGATTCGCTCGGATGTGACGCGATTGCGACCGGGCACTATGCGGTCGCCCGCGACGGCAAGCTCTTTCGCGGTCTCGATCGGAACAAGGATCAGAGCTACTTCCTGTGGGGGATCGATCCGCGCGTCGTGGCCCGGATGGTCACGCCCGTTGGCGAACTCACCAAGGCCGAAACACGCGAGCGCGCGCGCGCGCTGCAGCTCGAGACCGCCGACAAGCCCGAAAGCGTCGAGATCTGCTTCGTTCCCGACGACGACTACGTCGGCGTTCTCGAACGGCATCTCCCGGCCGATGCTCCGGCGCTCGCGCCCGGCGCATTCGTGACGACGTCAGGGAAGGTGATCGGCGAGCACAACGGATTCGCCCGGTACACTGTCGGTCAGCGGAAGGGACTTCCCGGCGGACGGTCGCTCCCGCTCTATGTGATCGGGATCGATCCGGCACGCCGCGAAGTGGTCGTCGGCGACGCGGAGGAACTCCTCGGCGACACCGCCACACTCGACGAGTGCAACTGGCTCGATCAGCCGCTCGTGGAAGGGGACCGCTGCCAGGTCCAGCTGCGATACCGGGCACGGGCAGTGGCAGCGACAGTGCGCACCATTACTGATCGGCGCTGCGTGCTCGATCTGGAGACGCCGGTGCGTGCGATTGCACCGGGACAGTCAGGAGCGATCTATTCGTTCGAGGAGCAGCTGCTTGGTGGAGGGGTGATCAGCTAGCGCTGGTCGTGCCGCCCATCTTTCCCGCGAATTCGTTGAGCGCCGCCTGCTGCTCGGGGGTGAGCTTTTCCGGCAGCTTGACCTGCACCGTCACGATCTGATCGCCACGCTGTCCCTGCTTCTCGAGCCCCTGCCCCTTGATGCGGAACTTGCGCCCCGGCTGCGTCCCCACCGGGATCTTGAGCTTGACCTTCGCGCCGGCGACAGTGCGTACCTGAATCGACGCACCCATCAATGCCTGGGTCAGCGTGATCGGAATCTCGCAGAGGATATCCAGCCCGCTGCGTGAGAAGAACCGGTCGGGCTCGACCTGAAAGGTGATGATCACGTCGCTCGCCGGTCCCCCCGCGCGGGTGCGAGGTCCCTGCCCTTTCACCCGGACTCTCGTCCCGGCATCGGTCGCCGGTGGTACAGCGACGAGAATCTGCCGCTCGGTATGCTGCTCGCCGCTTCCGTTGCAGGTGTGACACCGCTTCGACGGAACCTTGCCGCGCCCGCGGCAGACCGGGCACGGGCGATTGACGGCAAACCCTCCCTGCCCGAACGAAATCGAGCCGGATCCCTTGCACTCGGGACAGGTCGACATCGTGGCGCCAGGTTCGGCACCGGTTCCACCGCAGGTCGCGCAGACGTCGTTCATCTCGAGCGTCAGCGGGACCTTGCCGCCGTTTGCCGCTGTCCGGAACGGCACCGACACGGTGACCTCGACGTGCTCCGGCGCCATCGGCTCGCTGTCGGGCCGACGTCCACTACGTCCGAAGATCGACGAGAAGATGTCGCCGAGCCCGAACGAGCCGACGTCGCCGAAGTCGAATTGTTCTTCCGTCTGCGGACGCGGGCCACCGCGCGGTCCGGCCGGTCCGCGCGGATTGGCGAATCCACCGAACGCGCCGAGCCGCCGCATCTGGTCGTACTTGGTGCGCTTCTCGGGGTCGGAGAGGACGCTGTTCGCTTCGGAGATCTGCTTGAACTTCTCCGCCGACTGCGGGTTGTTCGGGTTGGCGTCGGGGTGGAACTGCTTGGCAAGCTTCCGGTACGCCTTCTTGATATCCGTGGCGCTCGCCGAGTCGGGAACGCCGAGGACTGCGTAGAAGTCCTGCGACGCCACTCAGGCGACTCCGTGGGCGGAGTAGACCTGCACTCGCGCCGGCCTGATCACTCCACCCTTGAATCGATAGCCGGCCTGAAAGGTCGCCTTGACGGTGTGATCCTGCTCCGGCGTTTCGGGAGCGATGGCAGCGACCGCCTCGTGCAGCGTCGGATCGAAGACGTGACCGGCGGGATCGATCCTCTCGAGACCCGCTGTTTCGAGCTCCTTGCGCAACTTGCGCTGGACCACGTCGAACGCGCTCCGGAACGACTCGTAGGAGGTCGCCGCCGGGTCGCTCGTGCCGAGGCGATCGATGTCGTCGAGGACGTCGAGGAGGCGCGCGACGAGCGACGTCGCTCCACGGTCGAACGCCTCAGACTTCTCCTTCGCCGTCCGCTTGCGGTAGTTGTCGTACTCCGCGGCCAGCCGGAGGAGACGATCCTCGGCCTGCGCCACGGCCTGGGCTGCTTCGGCCGCGGTGGCGCTGTCGGCGGCGTCCCAGTCGTCGGGAAGCGGGCGCGGATCGGCCGGAAGTGAGTCCGGCTTCTCCGTGGGGTCTCTCGGCGGCTGGTCTTCGCGCATCTACCGGGGCTCCAAAAACTGGTTCGCGGAAAGGAATGCAACCGACGGGCCGGAAAGCAATGCCAGAGTGGCAGACATGGTCAGTACCTCCAGCTCTTGAGGTCCGCGCCGCCGGGCGCGTTGTGCTCGACCTGGCGCACCATCTTCGGGAGGAGGTCGGTGAGCGGCGGCCCCCAGCAGTGCGGCGCCATCGGCTGGAAGACGATCTCGCCATTCCACGACGGCGACTTCGTGGTCACCAGAAAGTCGTGCAGGAAATGGACGCCATCATTGAGGAAGTACGAATCGGCATCCCCGACGTACACATTGATCTTGTCGGCGACCCTGGGACCGAGCGTCGCCCAGTTCGATGCGAGGATGCTGCGGAGGTCGTAGTGCGCCTTCCAGTAGGCGGCGACATCGTGATGAATCACCCCGGTCGTCTTGTCCCAGATCCGCTGGGGATAGCCGTCGGCGCCCACCGGCGAATAGGTCGCTTCCCAGATGTCCCACTGGCCGCCCGATCGTGAGTGATCGCCCACGGTGAGTTCGTACCAGTTCTCGTCCTTCATCATCGTCGTGATGTTGCCGTCGGGGCGGCGAACGTCGGGACGCTCGACCTTCATCCAGCCGTGATCGACCCAGTACGCGTTGGAATCCTGGTACACATTCACGATCTGGAAGGCGCGGAAGTCGACGCCGTCGGGGCAGAGCGACCACGTGCCGCCGTAGAGGTCGGGATACATCACCTGTTTTGCAAGCGAGATCCATCCGCCAGTTGACCCGCCAGTCAGCAACCGCGCCCACGGCTGGCCCAGCGCGCGGAACTGCTTCTCCACCATCGGCAGGAGTTCCTGCGTGAGTGCGTCGCCGTACGGTCCGTTGTTGGCTGAGTTCACTCCGTACGAATCGTCGTAGTATGGCGACGGATGCTGGATGGTGACGAGGAGGATCCGCGGTGCAGTGTCGCTGTCCCAGTATTTCGTGAACGCCGCGTTTCGTCCGTATCCGCCTGGCGCGCCGAGGGAGAAATGGCCCTCGTCATAGACGATCGGGTAGTGCGCATCGGGGTGGGCGTCGAATCCCTTGGGCAGGAGGACCGTTGCGCCGAGATAGATCGGCTGGCCCCACCAGTTGCTGAGAATCGTGCTCTTGAACTTGAGGTGCTTGACCGACGCATCGTCGGCGGGTGGCGTGATCGGCGGAATGACCTGATCGGCGACGAGGCGGATTGGGACTGATGACGCTGGATTCCAATGAATCCGGACCGGTTTCCCTGCGATGTTTCCGGGCGAGCGCTTCCAGTCCTGTCCCTCCCATTGGTCCATGTGCAGCCAGACGACATGCCCGTCGGCGCGCGGGAAGCGGGTGTAAACGTTGATGAACGGTTCGACCCAGTAATCGCCGGCGGGGAGATCGCGCAGCGATTGCACCGGATGGCCGAAGGTCTTCGCGTCGATGATCGCCGGCTTCCCTGGAGCGAGCGCATCGATGTTCACGCCGAAGAGCGGGACACCGGTCTCGCCGGTCTGGTCAATCGGTGAGCGGCGCGACGAATCGCGGGTGACGGCAACATAGGCGCGACCGGTGATCGGGCCGGCGTGCGCCCCGGCCGGAAAGGAGATCTCGAAGCGGGGACCGGGAGTCGCGCGGTGCACCGGCTGCTGCATCGCGATCGCCATCAGCATGATCATCATCGTGTTCCCTTTGTCAGGTAGTACCGCGCCACGACCGCCAGATTCCGAGAAGGGCACCCTGCACCGCGCGCGCTCGGACTTCGTCGCGCGTCCCGCCGAACACCGAACGATGCGTGGTGACCGTCCCGTGCCGCGAAAGACCGAACCAGACCAGCCCGACCGGCTTCTCTTCGCTTCCGCCACTCGGACCGGCGATCCCCGTGATCGACACCGCAACGGTCGCGTTGAATCGTTCGGCGGCGCCGCGCGCCATCGCCGCGGCGACTTCGGATGACACCGCTCCATGTTGCGCGATCAACTCGCGGTCGACGCCGACGATCGTGGTCTTGATGTCATCTGCATAGGAAATCGCGCCACCGAGAAATACGTCGGACGCGCCCGGGACAGCGGTCACCCGCCCGCCGAGTAACCCGCCGGTACACGACTCGGCGACGGCGAGTGTATCGCCGTTGGTGCGGAGTTGATCGAGAACGATCGCTGCGAGGTCGACATGGTCGGTGCCGTAGATCCAGTCGTCGCAGTGCGCGCGAATTGTCGCGGCAGCGGCGGCAAGCTTTTCGTCGGCCTCGGTCGCACCGACGTGCCACGCCGTGATCCGCAGATCGACGCCGTTGGTGCTCGGCAGGTATGCCAGCGACAGCGGGGCGATCGCGTCTTCGGCGTCGCCGATCCGCTCGGCAAGCGTCGATTCGGGAATGCCGCAGGTACGCAGCGTGGTCGAACGCACCACGGTGCCGGTCTGCCGGGCGGCGAGGCGCGGGATCACCTCGTGCTCCATCAGCATCCGCATCTCGAGCGGGACACCGGGAAGCATGATCACCAGTCCGCGCGGCGTGTCGAGCCAGAGCCCGGGCGCCGTACCCCAGTGGTTGGGAAGCCAGGTGCCGCCGTGAGGGACCATCGCCTGCGAACGATTCGACTCCACCGGCGTTCGCCCGAAGCGCCGATAGCGCGCCAGCACCATTTCCCAGACATCGTCGCGGAATTCGAGCGGAAGGCCGAGGAGGTCGGCGACGATCTGCTTCGACATGTCGTCGCGGGTGGGACCGAGACCGCCGGTGGTGATGACGGCACCGGTGCGGGTCAGACCCTCATCGACTGCGGCGCGGATTTCGGCGGGGAGGTCGGCGATGGTCAGGTGGCGGGAGATGGCGACGCCGGCTTCGGCGAGTCGCTGGCCGATGAACGCAGCGTTGGTGGCGACGGTAAACCCGAGGAGGAGCTCGGTGCCGATGGTGACGAGTTCGATCCGCTCGCCAGCGGCCACTCAGATCCCCAGCGTGAAGAGGCGGCGGTACTCGACGAGATAGTCGACGAACGAATAGATCGTGAGCGTGAGCGCGATCCCCAGCGTGGCGGCCACAAACCCGCCGTGGAACTGGTGCCAGTACGCCGCGAAGCGTGAGTGTTCCCAGCCGAGGGGGTGGACGGCGTCGCGAAAGGCAAACCAGGTGAGCGTCCCGCCGATGAAGACGTTCTGCAGCACCGCCTTGGTCTTGCCGGCGTGACCCGCCGGAATCACCACGCCGCGCGCCTGCGCCCACGCGCGGAAGACGGTCATCGCCAGTTCACGCCCGATCAGCAGCAGGCAGACCCAGAGCGGAATGCTCCCCCAGACCGGGATGTCGTACAGCGCCTGGCGGTCGCGCGAGATCCACCAGATCGGCCCCAGCGTGGCAAAGAGGAGGAGCTTGTCGGCGATCGGATCGAGAATCTTGCCGAGATCAGTGACCTGATTGGTCCGCCTGGCGAGACGGCCGTCGATGACATCGGTGACGGCGGCCGCGACGAAGACGACGAAACACGCCAGCTTCGGCCAGTACCCGTTGATGAACGGCAGCGAGGCGATGACCGGCGTGATGGCAATGCGGGCGACGGTCAGGATGTTGGGAAGGGTCCACCACGCCGGACGCTTCATCCGAGCGACTTGAGTACCAGCTTGCTGACGGCCTTGAGCGTATCGAACACCCCTTCGCCGCGGACGGCGACCGCTTCGAACGTGGGCACGCGCTCGATCCACACTCCGTCGACTTCCTTCACCAGATACTCACCGGGCCGGAAGGGATCAGGCGTCACCTTCTGGCGGTCGCCGTCTTCCACCGGCCACCCCGGGTTGAGCGAGGCGTCGAGCGTCGCGATCGGCGCGGCGTTGGGAAGGTCGCGCTTGTTGTACTGGATCACGAACGGGAGCCTGGTGAGATCGTAACCGTGCTGCGTCATGTTGTCGTAGAGGTTCTGCATCGCCTCGAGGTTGGCCTCAGTACGATCGATCTGCGAATCGGCGACGAACACCACGCCGTCAACCCCCTTGAGGATCAGCTTGCGCGACGCGTTGTAGTACACCTGGCCGGGCACCGTGTAGAGGTGGAATCGGGTGCGGAATCCCCGGATCGTGCCGAGGTCGACCGGCAGGAAATCGAAGAAGAGCGTCCGTTCGGTTTCGGTGGCGAGGGAGATCAGCTTCCCCTTCGACGACGGCGCGACCTTCTCGTAGACGTACTCGAGATTGGTGGTCTTGCCACCAAGGCCGGGGCCGTAGTAGACGATCTTGCAGTTGATTTCCCGCGACGCATAGTTGACCAGGGACATGCCGGCGAACCTCTCAGGTCGTGCCGAAGAGTTTATCGAGCTCGTCTTCCGCTTCGCCGACGAATGACGCGTCGACGTGACCGGCCGTGCCGGTCTCACGGGTAAACATCGCGGTGAAGATCGCCGTCAGGTCGCCCACGACGGCGCGCATCCGGAGCTTCACCAGCCCCAGGGTGGTGCGGTTGTCGAAGAGCACGACGAGGATCACTCGACGCGCAATGTCTGCCAGATACAGCGATTCTTTTTCACCCTGATGGAAGAGGGTGCCGAAATCTCCTTCACCGAGCAGCCGCGCCAGCTGATCATTGGCCGAAAAGTCTGCGGCCGTGAGCGACGCGAACGCGGTCGGATCGAATGACGGCGGTTCGCCGACGGTGATCAGCATCTGCCCGGCGCGGTCGACGAGGAGCGCAGTCCGCGCCGAGGCGTCGCGAAGAAAATCGAGCAGGACGGCGCGAATCCGGACCGAATCCTCTTCGCGGAATGACCACGACGCCGCGCGCGGTGCCGTCATGCCGTCGCCGCCAGTGCGTCGATCACGCGCTGCGCCCGCTGCTTGAGCGCGGGGATCCGTTCCCACGCGAGATAGTCGCGCAGCAGCGGCACGTGCTCGAGATCGCCCCGACGTTCGATCCATCCCAGTGCTGCGAACCGGCGGTGCATCCGCGTCGAGAAGAGATCGTGGCGATGCGACCGATCGTATCCGCCCGCAAGCAGCCAGCCGCCGGCGACGCCAAGGATCGCGGCTCCGGCAAAGATTGCTGCAGCAGGGGGACGACGATTCATCGCAGCTCCTCGCGTGCGGTGAGAGCGTGGGTCAGGGTGACTCCGTCGACGTATTCCAGTTCGCCTCCGACCGGGAGCCCGCGTGCGAGGCGCGACACCCGGACTGCCGGATACGCCGACAGGACCTGCTGGAGATATGTCGCCGTCGCTTCGCCTTCGAGCGACGAGTTCGTGGCGAGGATCACCTCGCGTACCGCTCCGCCGGCAAGCTGGGCTTCGAGCAATCCGATGCGCAGCGCATCCGGCCCCACGCCATCGAGTGGCGACAACCGTCCGCCGAGGACCAGGTACCGGCCGCGAAAGGCAGCCGATCGCTCAACCACCGCCACGGCCGAGGCTTCTTCCACGATACAGATCAATCCGGCATCGCGACGTGGATCGGCGCAGATGGCGCAGACTTCCTCTTCCGCCGGCTGGCCGCAGATCGAGCATGGATGGACGCGCTCGGCCACCGCGACGATCGCGCCGGCGAGCGCCGACATCCGCTCGGTCGGCTGCTGCAGCAGGTGGTAGACGAGGCGCTGCGCCGTCTTTCGCCCCACCCCCGGCAGCCGCGCGAATTCGGTGATCAGCGCGTCGAGTGCGCTCACCCGTGGTCATCGAGGCGGCGCTGCGCTTCCGCAATCGCCGCCATCACCAGGTCCGCCAGCAGATCGGCGTCGCGCCCGTTGAACGCTTCTGGCGCAATCACCAGCGATTGCAGCGCACCACGCCCGTCGACTGTCGCGCGAACCAGCCCCGCTCCTGCATCTGCCGTCACCAATTTCCCTGCAAGTTCTGCATCAGCGCGGCCTGCGTCCGGCCGTGACTCGCGCTGCGAAATCCTGGTTGGATCTGCCAAAACTGCCGCCTCCGTCGTCGGGCGATCACTGATCGTCAATCAGTTCCAAATCTAACGCTGCGGCTGCGGCATCCAGCGCCGGATCCTTGCGTCGCAACTCGGTGAGCCGCTCGTTCCGAAGGTCGGTCGCCGACATCCGCCGCGGCTTCGCATCGGCGGCTGCGGGCGCCGCAGCGCCCTGGATTGCGATTCGCACCGGCGACCCCAGTGCTGCCGTCACAATTGTTTCCACCGTCGCCTGCTGCCGTGCAATCCCCTCCTGGAACAACGCGCTCTCCGGCCCGAACATGAGGCCGAGCGTCCCGGCATCGACCACCTGCGGCGTCGCGTGCGACAGCGCCTGGCCGAGGAGCGGGCTCTGCCGCCCGGCGGTGGCAATGACCTCTTCCCAGACGGCCGCCAGAACCTCGGCGGAGAGACCTGCGCCCCCCTCGACCACTCGCTTCGGCGGAGTCGGCGCCGCCTTCCGTGCTGTCGCCGCCCGAGCCGCCGCTGGAGCCGGTGCAGCGGCTTGTGGCGCCTCCGGAACGCCCATCCCCTTACCAGTTATCGGCTTGGACGGGGCTGCCCCAGAGGGGGTTCCACCGGCCAGGAGCTCGCGGAGGTCTACCGCACGGTCCATCATCGCCCAGCGGAGGATCAGCGTCTCGAGCCCGATTCTCGGATTGGCACTGCGCCTGATCGCCCCCTCCGCCTCGGTGAGGAGCTTGAGCATCCTGACGGCGTCTTCGGCAGCGATCCCGGGGGCGAGTTCGGTCAGGACGGTCCTGGTCGATTCTGCGAGCCCTTCAGGCTCGGCGCCGAAGTGGCGCATCACCAGCGCCCGGAGCATCTCGGCGAGGCCGCCGGCGAACTCGGCGAGATCGGCGCCAGAATCGACTACCTGGTCCATGATCTGGAAGATCCTGGCCGGATCGCGGGCGGCCACGGCGCCCAGCACCGCCCCGTACGATTCGTCGTCGAGCAGACCGAGCGCCTGGCGCACCCTGGCCGCCGTAAGCGGACCCTCTCCGAACGAAAGGCACTGATCGAGGACCGAGAGGGCGTCTCGCATACCGCCGTCGGCGTGCCGGGCGATCAGCAGGAGGGCGTCGTCCTCGGCGTCAAGCTGTTCGGCCGTGAGAACCTGGCGGAGCCGGTCGTGAATCGCCGCCGGCCCGATACGTCGAAAGTCGAAGCGCTGCAGCCGCGACAGGACGGGAGCTGCGGTGTTGGCGATCTTCTGCGGCTCGGTCGTGGCAAAGACAAAAACCACCCCCGGAGGCGGCTCCTCGAGGATCTTGAGGAGAACGTTCCACGCCTCGCGGGTGAGCATGTGCGCTTCGTCGACGATGTAGACCTTGTGATGCCCTTCCTGCGACGCCGCGTACATGGCGCGCTCGCGCAGGTCGCGGGCGTCGTCGACGCCGCGGTTCGATGCGGCATCGATCTCGACGACGTCGAGGTCGGCGGAGCCGTTCCAGATCTTGAGGCACGAGGAGCATTGCCCGCATGGCTCGCCGTCGGCACCGCGATTTTCGCAATTGAGCGCCATCGCGAGGATGCGGGCGGCCGTCGTTTTCCCCACGCCGCGCGGTCCGGTGAGCAGGTAGCCATGGCCCACGCGATTGCGCGCCACTGCACCGCGAAGCGCAGCCGCGACGTGATCCTGCACCACGAGATCGGCAAAGCGGCGCGGACGGTAACGGCGGGCGAGAGCAATGGTCACGTGCGGATCCCGCAGGGAGGAAAAGAAAAGTGCCCCAGGCACCCCGAAGCGACACCGGACATCGCTTAGCGCTGCTACCGGCGAGGTCCTGACGCGGTTCGCGCGCCAGCGCCCTTCGGACCTGGGGCACCGCAAATATAGTGGATCGATCGACGGCGGAAGGGGTGGCTATTTCGCCGGGAGCGAGACCTTCCAGAAGGTGATGGCGTCGGCGCTGTTTCCCACCGAGATCGACGCGAGGACCTTTCGCGCCTCGAGGTCGATCATCGTCACATTGGGAAGCGACGGATTGTTGCCGTTCATCGTGACGAACAGATATCGCCCGTCGGGACTCGTCGCCATCCCGTTGGGCGTGCCGGGAAGCGCGATCGTGCCGGCGATCGTGCCGCCGTGGAGATCGACGATCGTGGCGCTGCCGGTGCCCACCGTGTCGCTGCTGCCGACAATCGCCGTCGCACCGTCCGGCGTGATGGCGATCGCCGATCCTGCCGAAGGGACCGCGATCCGGCGCGCGACCGTCCACGATCCGATGTCGACATCAAGGACTTCGCCCGACCGTGCACAAGCGATCACCGCCCGTGCGCCGGCGGCAGCGAGATCGAGCGAGGACGGATCACACGTCGCGCCGGCAGCGCCGACTCCCAGCTTCCGCGTGACTTTCATCGACTTGCGGTCAATCTCAACCAGCGAATCACCCTGCGAGCACACCGAATAGTGACGACTCCCATCGGTGCTGAATTTCGACCCGCGGCCGCCCGCGCAGGTCGCGATCCGCGACACCTCGGTCATCGACGTGAGGTCGACGACGGAAACCGAAGACGACGCCGGAGACTGATTCGGCGTGGCGCCGCCGTTCATCACCCAGGCGTAGCTGCTGTCCGTCGTGAGTGCGACGGCATCTGCATTCGTGCCGACGCGCTCTCCGCCACGAAGGGTGTCGGAGATCTGGGCACCGCGCGCACTGTCGGTGGCAATCGATACCTTCACGACTTCGCCGCGGCCCGAGGCATGGGTGGTGAGGACGAAGTAGCTGCGGCCATCCGGGATCGCCGCAATCGCGATCGGATCCACCGGATCGTCGGGATTGAGCCGCATCATCGTCCTGTGCTCGATCCTTCCTGCGGCCGGCGTGAATCGGACCAGCGAAATAAGCCCCGTCGCGCGCGATGCGACGAAGAGCAGATACGATGTGCCGGCCTGCTGGGCGCGCATCGGCAGCGGATTGAGCCCCATCGTGCCGAATGCTGCCGCTGCGAGGATGAGATTCCGCATGCGGCCAAAGGTACTCCGCGGCCAAGCCATCGGCGTCACGGTGTGACTACCGCACCTTCCACCCGCTTCGCCTGCCGCGCGTGATCCCAGACGTCCGCGACCGCGGCGCCAATCAGGAAGACAAGCGACATGTACCAGAGCCAGAGGATGAAGAGCATCGCCGCGCCCACGTCGACGTCGAACGAGAACTGGCCGCCGTGCGCGATGTGCGCGAGATAGAGGCCGTAGAGGCGCTTCGCGATCTCGAATCCGACCGTGCCGACCAGCGACGCGAGCAACGCCCCCGGCCATGCCAGGCGCTTGGGCGACGCGTACCGGTACAGCAGCACGAAGAGCGCGATACCGAAGAGGAATGCCACCCCCTGCCCCGCCAGCCGGCCGCCGGTGGTGAGGAGGAAGCCCCAGCGAGGATCGACCTGCACGCCGCGTGCTGCCGTCATCGTCAACGCGGTGGTGGTCACCGTGTTGGCCACCGCCAGCACGAGCACCACCAGGACCATGGCCGTGTCCTGCGCCTTGGCGAGGAGATAGCCGGCAACGTAGCTCCAGACGAAGTGACCCTTCACCGGCCGCTGCCGGACCTGGAAGATCCGCGACAGGCAGACGCGGACTGCGCCGAACACCCGGGTGCTGAACCAGAGCGACAGCGGAATGGCAAACCAGGTGAGCTTGCTGCGATACCCCTGCAGCTTGGCGACGAGCCCCTCGACGAGGACGAATGGATCGGCATTCGAGCCATGTCCATGCTGCGGCAGAAAGCGTCCGATGAGATCGGCCGCCGAGGCGGTATCCACCGCGCTCGATGAGACGAGATAGCCGAGAAAGGCGATCAGCAGGATCGCCAGCGGAATGATGGCGAGCAGGGCATCAAAGGTCAGCGCCGATGCCAGGAGCGGAAGGTTCGCGCGCTCGAGCGTGTCGGCGATACGGGCGTGCAGCGAGAGAGGGACCGGGGTCACGGAGCCGCCAGCAGGCGGCCCCGCCGAATCAGCGCCGGGCCCGCTCACTCAGACTCGTCGTCGGCCTCGTCGGGTTCGTCGCCGCCCACCGCGGCGCGCGCCCGGGCACGAGCTTCCGCCAGGCGACGCTCCATCTCGTCGCGGGCATGCGAGGTGTTGCGCTCGACCTTGCGCTTTCCGTCGCGCACATCGTCGAGGACCTCGTCGGCGAAGTCTTCCACCGACTCCTTGAGCTTGCGCCCCTTGGTCTGGATTCCGTCGCTGATGTCCTCCAGCGCCTCGCCGGCCCGCACCCGGAACCGGCGACTGCGGCGCACCAGGTCGCGCCGTGTCCGGCCGCCCTCCGCCGGCGCGAAGAGGACACCCAACCCCACGCCAAGCGCGGCGCCCACCAGGAACCATCCGAACCCGGATCCCGAGCCGGTCTCGATCACCGTCACATCACGATCTTCTCGCATTGTGTCGCCTCGCTGTCGGTCTATTCGCCTGCGTCGGGGTCGTCCTCGGCCTGGACCCCCGCGTGAACCAGCGCATCGTGCCGGAGGGCCGGCGCCGAGACAAAGTCGCGAACCACCGATGCCGTTCCACCCACCTTCAACTGATCGAAGAGAAACCCGAACGTCGCTTCGAGATCGGCACCAATCTGCTGACGAATCGCGGCCGGCAACTCCCACATCTCCCGCTTGAACGGTCCGATCGCCTTCTTGCGCGCCTTGTAATAGAACTGCTCGTCGGAGTCGCCCGATTTCCGCTCGCCCTGCGCGTTCACATCAAGCCAGGCATACATCCGCTGGCGCAACTCGGCCGGCAGTGCCGGATGGTCGAAGACGATGTTCTGGAAATTGGTCGCGAGATGGATCTCGGCAGTCTCGATCCGCGGGAAGTTGCCGAAGGCGTTGGAGGGCAGCGTCGATGCACCGTGCTGGACGGCACCCCCAAGTCCATAGTCGTCGCGCGCCGAACGCGACAACGCTTCGAGCGCTGCAAGATCGAGCTTGACTGCGGCGATCGACCCGTCGGGGAGAACGACGCCGCCGTGCGACGTGCCGGTCTGGACCGAGATCTTGCTGATCCCTTCTCCGCCGCCCCCCGCCGCCAGTGTTCGATTGTACCCATCCATGAACGCGTGCAGCTCTTCCACCGTCGAGTTCTTGGTCCCGACCTCGCCGATCTCCGCGCCAACCGAGACGGTGACCCCCACGGGTTCGTGCGACCGGATGTACCTGGTGATCTCGGCGGCGCGCTCGTAATTGGCGCGCTGCTGTTCGTCCAGCGTCGCGAACGACAGATCGACGAGGGTCGAGGTGTCGACGTCGATGTTGAAGAAACCGGCCGCGATCTCCTCGGCGATGAGATGCTTCACCTCACGCACCTCGGCCTCGGGATCGGCCTGATACTTCTTGGCGTTGACCTGGCAGTGATCACCCTGAATGAAGAGCGGTCCGCGAAATCCTTCGCGCAACGCCGCGGCCAGCATCACCGCCACGTACTCCGCCGGGCGCTGGTCGGTGTAGGCAATCTCGGAACGAGCGATTTCGAGAATGATGGCCCCGGCGTCGCGGGCACGAGCCGCGCGGAAGACTGCGCGCGCAGTGTCGTATGCCATGACGCGGACGTTGATCGCCGGCACAGTGAACCCGCCGCACGCCCCGCGCCCGCGCGCGAGATAGAGATCATGGATCGATGCCGGGCGTACGCCAGCCGACTGGCCGAGTTCCCACAGCTTTGAACGGGCGCCGGTCCGCGCATCACCCGGCGCGAAGACAGCGTCAAAGGCCAGTTGGTCGATCTGGGCTGGATCAGGGGTGAGCGACACGCGGAATCCTCGAGTTGGTCACAGGCGGGAATGATATGAAATCAGGCGTATAATGTCACGACAGTCGTTTTCCACAGCAGGCGATGGTGTGCACGAAATGTGGACCGAAAAGTTGGCACCGGCGCGCCAAGTGGACAATCATCGGGGGCGCCATGCCCATATGCCGAAAGGAGTTCCGCTCCTCGGCCCCAACTTCTCACCACGTCCACATGTGGAAGAGTTTTCCCGTCCACAGATGTGCGAGTCCCAAAAGCGGACCATTTGACCACTTCTTCTCGTGTGGACCGAATGTCGATTCACGGGCGGGGAAAAACCACAAAAACCAGCTGCGGTGCGGCTTGCGTGGCGAAATGGCGGGTGGGAAAAACCTTCCACACTCTCCCCGTGACGTGGAGCGGTGACTGGGGAGAGAATCGCACCGCAGCTGCCCCTCGTGGCCCCAACAGGATACCTTTGGAACCCGATCCTCGGAGCCAGTCGATTTCATGCCTTTGACGCAGGTCCGCCGCACTAAAATCGTTGCCACCCTTGGTCCTGCGTGGGAATCAGAGGACCGAATCGTCGCGCTACTCGACGCCGGCGTGAACATCATCCGGGTCAACGCCTCCCACGGGACACCGGAGGTCCGGGAGCGCTGGATTCGCCTGATCCAGTCGGTTCGCGACCAGCGGCAGACGCCAACCGCAATCCTCATCGACCTGCACGGGCCACGCATCCGGGTCGGCACGCTGGCGACGCCGCGCATCCTGGTGCCGGGCGAAGTGTTCTCGTTTGCGCCCGAAGCACTCGCCGGCGAAGACGAAATCGCCACCACGTATGCCGAGCTCGCCAACGATGTTCTTCCGGGATCGCGCATACTCGTGGACGACGGCCTGATCGCCGTGGACGTCATCGCGGTGCGCGGCGATCGAGTCGAGTGCAAGGTCCGGTATGGGGGGACCGTCAAGTCGAACAAGGGGATGAACCTTCCCGGCTCGATGGTCAGCGCACCTGCGGTCACCGAGCACGATCGTGAAGAGGTCGAACGCGTGGTCGCCCTCGGGATCGAGTTCCTCGGCGTCTCCTTCGTGCGGAGACCGGAAGATCTGCAGGATCTCCGCAAGCTGATTCCCCGCACCGTCAAGCTCGTCGCCAAGATCGAGAAGGACACTGCCCTGGCCAATCTGGACGGGATCCTCGAATCCTGCGATGCGATGATGGTCGCCCGCGGCGATCTCGGCGTGGAGTTGCCGTTCGAGGCAGTCCCGCTGGTGCAGAAGCGGCTGATCGCGCGCGCCAATCGCCATGGAAAACCGGTGATCACCGCGACCCAGATGCTCGAGTCGATGGTGAACAATCCGCGGCCGACCCGCGCCGAGGCATCCGACGTGGCGAACGCGATCCTCGACGGCACCGATGCCGTGATGCTCTCGGCCGAGACCGCGGTGGGCCAGTACTCGCTCGAAGCGGTGCTGGCGATGGATCGGATTGCCCGGGAGGTCGAAGCGCATCGTCACCGTCCCACGGAAGGCGAGCGCCGCCGCTGGCAGATCCCCGCGCCACATTTCGCCCGCACCACCGAAGGCGAAACGCCGACCGAGGACGCGATCGCCGTCGCGGTCTCCGCTGCCGCGGACCTGCTCGGCGCGCAGGCGATCGTCTGCTTCACGTCGAGCGGCTTCACGGCGCGGACAGTCTCCTCCTACCGGCCGAAGGTGCCGATCCTGGCGCTCACCCCCGAGCCGGAGACGTTCCGGCAGCTGGGACTCGCGTGGGGAGTCGTCCCGGTCCTGATGCCCCACCTCAAGCACTACGACCCGATGTGGGCGATCGCCCGCACCGAGATCCTCACCCGCGGGCTCGCCCGCGAAGGTTCGCGGATCGTGGTGACCTGTGGCGTTCCATTCGACATTCCCGGCACGACCAACCTGCTCAAGGTCGAGACGCTCTAGCCCATGCGCCTCACCCTGCTCGGAACGGGGACCTCGATGGGAGTTCCCCAGATCGGGTGCGGGTGTGCGGTGTGCCGGTCCGACGATCCCCGCGATCGCCGCACGAGGACGAGCGCACTGGTGGAAGTCGATGACGTCCGTCTGCTGATCGACACCCCGCCGGAGCTGCGGCTGCAGTTGCTGCAGGCCGATGTGCCGCGGATCGATGCCGTCCTGTATACCCATGAACACGCCGACCATGTGCACGGGATCGACGATCTTCGATCGTTCTCGCAGTTGCAGGGGGGCGCGCTGCCGCTGTACGGTCCGGCGTCGACGATGGCGCATCTTGATCGCTCCTTCCGCTACATCTTTGACGACGGCGTCGTCCCGCAACGCGGAACGTCCAAGCCGAGGCTGACGCTCAACGTCCTGCAAGCCGGTGTCGAAGTAACGATCGCCGGCGTCCCCGTCCTGCCGATTGCGCTGGAACACGGCAGGCTCACCGTGTTCGGCTACCGGATCGGGAATCTCGGGTACGTCACGGATGCCAAGCGAATCGAAGGCGACGCGATCGAGAAGCTGCGAGGGGTGCGAGTCCTGGTCCTCAATGCGCTCTGGTGGCGACCGCACCCGACTCATCTGTCGGTCGAGGAGGCGATCGAAACAGCGCGCGAGATTGGAGCGGAGCGGACATTCCTGACGCACTTGACGCACGAAACCGCGCACCACGAGCTGCTGGCACGGCTCCCGGCGGGAATTGAACCCGGCTACGACGGACTGACCCTGGAGATCGGTGATCGATGCTGACCTACGATGACAACTACATGTTCCGCGACGCGCTCGACGACGTCCACGGCCTCGACCCCAAACTTCGGGCCGAGACGGCGTCGCGATTCGCCGACGTGACAGCGGAAGTCGAACGCCGCCGAAAGTCGGGTGACTATGAATTCCTCGGGCTCGGAGATCAGGCCGATCTGCTGGCACGACTCGACCAATGGAAGCAGACGATCCAGGGAAAGTTCGATCACCTCCTTGTCCTCGGCATCGGCGGTTCGGCCCTCGGGGCGAAGGCGCTCGTCAACGCGCTCAAGCCGACGGCGTGGAACGAGCGTTCAACGGCGGAACGTGACGGTATCCCGACGCTGACCGTGCTGGAGAACGTCGATCCCGTCACCATCAGCGAGACGCTGGGTCGCTTCGATCCGCGGCGGACGCTGGTGAACGTGATCTCGAAGTCCGGCGGCACCGCCGAGACGCTGGCGCAATACCTGATCGTCCGGAAGTGGCTCGAGGATGCCGTCGGAAATGATCAGGCGCGGCGGCAGCTCGTCATCACCACCGACCCGACCAAGGGCGCGCTCCGGGCAATTGCGCGCGACGAGTCGATCATTGCCTTCGACGTGCCGCCGGGAGTCGGCGGCCGCTTCTCGGTGCTGACAGCCGTGGGGCTGGTTCCGGCCGCCGTGCTCGACATGGACCTTTCGGCGCTGCTGGCCGGCGCCAGGTCGGCGGCGACTTCCGCAGCCAATCCCGAGTTCGTGGCAAACGAGGCGGCCCGATTTGCTGCATGGCAGTGGTATGCGCAGCAGACCCGCGCCGCCAACGTGCACGTCGTGATGCCCTACTCCGACCGGCTCAAGGAGTTCTCCGAATGGTATCGGCAGCTCTGGGCCGAGAGTCTCGGCAAGCGGCTCGACCGCGAAGGGACGGAGGCATTCCGGGGCCCGACGCCGGTCGGGGCGGTGGGAGCGACCGACCAGCACTCGCAGGTGCAGCTCTTCATCGAAGGGCCGTTCGACAAGACGATCACCTTCATCCGGGTGGCCGACACCGTTGGCCTGCTGCCAATTCCCGCCCGGGACGCGATGGGCGAGGAGCTTGCGTATCTGGCCGGGAAGTCGATCGGCACCCTCCTCGATGCCGAGCTCAAGGCGACGCGGGAAGCACTCCGGTCGCGCGGCCGAATGAGCGGGACTCTTCAGATCGACACGGTCGATCCCTGGCACGTCGGGGAGCTGATGATGTTCTTCCAGGCCGCCACCGGCTTTGCCGGGGTGTGGTACGACGTCAATCCGTTCGATCAACCTGGCGTGGAACTCGGGAAGGTCCTGACCTTCAAGGCGATGGGTCGCTCCGGGTACTGAGCGGCGCGGTTCGTCGATAGATTCTTCCGCTCTCGGTCCACTCCCCACTGCGTCGCGGCCCCGCCGCGGAGGAACCCGTGCGTCTGGTCAACGTCGCCGCTCCAATCGGCATGGTCATGGCCCTTGGCTGCAGCAACACTCCGACCCGTGACGCCAAGCCGCTGACACCTCGTCCGCGGCGGGACGGCGAAGTGCTCGACGTGTCCAACATGATGGCCACGGTTCGAAACGCCACCAGCGCACGACCCAACTGCCCAGTCAATCCCCATGTCGAAGCTTCGCTCGTCGTTCAGGGGATCAGCGGGACAATCCAGTACCACTGGGAGCGGAGTGACAGCACCTCCGGGCCGCTCCGCCAGCTGGTGGTCGACAGCGCGGCGGCGGCGAAAATGCAGCACCTCGCGCTCACTCCAGATGACTGGACCGACACGAAATCCGGCGTCCAGTTGCGGTTGCAGGAAACGGTACACGTGACCTATCCATTCGACTTTCGCTCGCCATCGATCAACATCAACGCGACGTGCTATTGAGCTGAACCGCGGGTAAGACGACGCAACAACAAGCGAGCGGACCTGAGGACCAGGTCCGCTCTCCTGTTTTGCCCTACGCGTGATCGGCACCGTCACCCCGAACCAGCCTCCATTAAAACCAGACGGCCCCGGTTTCCCGGGGCCGCTGGTGTGAAGCTGTGCTTCGTTCGGCGATCAGTTATGAATCGTCGAAGCGAGGCCCGAACCATGGCTGTCGACGCCGATGGCGCGGTATTCGGTGAAGCCTGCCGGCACACCCGCGAAGGTGTACAGCCAGTACCGCTCGAGGCCGTTGTCGCAGCCCACGACGCCAGTCGACGACGGGGTTGCTGCCGGGCACGATGCACTCACCGCGACCGGGTTCGGCACGACGATCCGTGCGATGAAGACCCACTGCTGCTGCGCGTTCAACCCGAAGAGGTCGACGCGTCCGAAAATCGGCAGCGAGCGGCTGAGTGCTTCGGTCGCACGGAATACCTTCGTGCTGCCGGAGGTCAGGTTGTTGTCCGCACGGAAGTTGATGCTGTTCGAGCCAGTGACGCAGGTCGACGACCCGGCCGGCTGGACCGCACCACCTGCGGGGCAGCTCGAGAGCGCGCCACCGGTGGTGTATGAGACGCCGTAGGTGGTGACCGGCGGAGTCACGGTCGCCGAGAGGATCGGCGAGACGAACTCGTTCGAGACACCAGTCACGGGGCTGGCAACGGTGTTGAAGATCCACGAACCGAAGACGTCGCGCACCTGGACCCCGACATTGCTCGGAATCTGGAGTGCGAAACCACCGGCGTCGGTCGGAATCGGGTCGCCGACGAACTGAGCCGAGCCGCCGCCGCAATCAGTCGCGGTGGTCGGGCCGGTCGCCGTGCCGGTGGTACCAGTGCAGGTCTCCTGCACGTTGGTGGTGAACAGGTCGAGCGTCAGCGGCGTGACCGACGGATTGATGATGCTGTTGTCGAACCGCTTGGCGATCGGGTCGAAGAACCCGAAGGCGCCAGTGACGCCAGCCGCCGGACCCGAGCTGATGTGCGATCCAGCTGCCGTACCGGTCATGAACGTACCCGAGAGGGCGTAGGTCCAGACGAGACCGCCAGCGCCAGCGGCCGGAATGGTGCCGGCGCCATCACCGATGGTCAGGTTCGGGTAGAGCAGGCGCAGCTTGGCGTCGATCACTTCGAGGTCATTCTGCGACCCGAGAGTGAAGATCGCCGGGCTGTTGCCGACGTAGCTGTTGTTCGGGCTCACACCAGTGACCTGCGGCTGACCCGGATCGAGCGCCAGCGTGCGACGCGCGAAGAGGTTGGTGCTGCTGGCCGCAGCCGCGGTGCATGCTCCACCGTTGGCGCCATCAGTTGCACGGGTGTCCGGGCAGCCCGAGGCGTTACCGGCCTTGTCGACCACATATGCGGTCGTGGTGTAGTAGCCCGGAGTCGTCAAACCAGCGGTGACTCCTTCGGCGTGCAGCGGCAGCCATCCGTCAATCGTCGACGGGAGGAAGCCGATGGTGGTGTTCGGGAAATCGTTGATGGTGAAGTTCACGCTGAGCGGCGTGGTCGTAGCACCAGTCGCGCCACCCTGGGCGAAATCATTCACCATTTCGATGCCACGGTAAACGCCCGAACGGTTATCGGTCGATTCGACGCGGACCGAGTCGTTCGTGCCAGCCGCAGCCGCCAGGAAGAGATCCTGCTGGCCGGCGGTGACGACGTTGGCGCCGTACAGGCCCTGGAAGGCGTTGTACGTCGTCGAGTCGAGGACAGTCGCCGCGCCGCCACCAACGTAGATCGAGGCGTACGACGACGGAGCGGTCGTGGTGCTGTAGCGAAGCATCGGCGCGGTCTTGTCGACGCCGAACGCGGTGGTCACCGCCGACGTGCTGCTGTTGCCAAGGCGGTCAGCTGCCGAGGCGCGCGCAGTGTAGCCATCAGTGGTGTTGGTGTTGGTTTCGGCCAGGTCCGCGCCGGTGTGGATCACCGTCGTGAAGTTCGGGCCAACGAACGCGGTCCAGGTCGCAGGAGCCGGGCCGACGCCGCCGTCATCCACTTCGGTACCGAAGTGGTTGAACTGCCAGTTGGCGTTCACCCAGTGCTGGAACTCCCAACCTTCGCCCGACGGGCGCTGGACGTCATCCGGACCGGCCCAGTCAAGACGGAGCGAGTCAGGCGTGGCGTTCGGCACGACGATGTTCGGGATAAGCGTGTTGGTTGCGAAGTTGTTCGACTGCGCATCGAGCGCGCCCGACTGCACCAGGATGTTATCCCGGCGGCTGAGCACGTTCTGGTGACCGCTGCAGTCGTTGGTCACGTCTGCACCAGTCGAACCGAAGACCTGCTTGAACACCGGCGTCGCCGGGCTCGTGGTGGCGCTCTGCGTCGTGAAGTCGCAGTGGCCGAACGAGACCGCAGTGCTGCCGAGCGTCCAGTTGACGGTCGAAATGCAGCCGCTGCCATCGCCGAGCTGATTGTTGCAACGGTTGTTCGACGAACCAGGAGCGGCGCTCGGGTTGTCGTTGTAGACAACGGCGTAGAGCTGAGCGGTGACTTCACCGGTCACGCCCGGGCCACCCCAGTACGTCTTGCCAACGTTCGAACCGGCACCGGCGCTGTCGATGGCAAAGCCACCCTTGCCGGCGACCGGATCTGCCGCGGGGCAGACGGTGCTGCCGTTGATGGTACCGCCGCACTTCGTGATGTCGGCAGCCCAGCCATCAGCGTTGTTCAGGACCATCGTGTTGACAACCGCGCAGCTCGGATCATTCGCACCGATCTGGCAGTTGAAGACCGCCCCGCCGACGATGCCGTGCGGGAAGATCTGCGTGATCAGCGCGCCTGCCCCGTTGAACCAGTCAACGGTCGCGGTGCCCTTGGTCACGTTCTTGGTGAAGTTCGCCGTGTTGATCGACAGCGTGATCGGACCCGACGACGGAATGCTGGCACCGTAGATCTGCTGCGCAGCGCGCTTGAAGAAGGCGCACGGCGCGGCCGAAGCGGCACAGGTCGGAGTCGCGCGGCCCTGGAAGACCGGCTGGCCCGCGGCGACAGTTCCATGCTGCATGTAGACGTTGAGCGAATCGAGCGGCTGGATTCCAGCCGTGAGATTCAGCGTGACGTCGATCTGGCAGTTCACGTCGGTCAGGATGACCGGCGCGCCAACGACGCCCGTGCAGTTACCGTTGCCGGCAGTGGCGCCAGCGGCGATCTGTCCGATCGAGATCGAAGCAGCTGCGCCGACGTTGATCGTGACGGTCTGCGTGAAGGCCACGCCGCCGATCGAGTCGACAACCGTGACGACCGCGGTGCCCTGCGAGACGCCGGTGATCGGGCAGCTCGAAGCGTTACCGGTCACAGCCGAGCAGGTGCCGGCGGTGGCGATCGTCGTCGAGAGCGACGTGGCGATCGGAGTCGACACAACCTGGCCGACAGCCGGAGTCATCGTGACCGACAGGTTCGACGTCTGGCCCGGCGCGAGGTTCAAAGTCGGCGGGGTGACGTTGAAGGTCGACGAGTTGGTGACGGTGATCTGGACCGCAGCGCTGCGGGCCGGGTTGATCACCGACGTCGCCGTGACGGTGGTGGTGCCGACGGCGATACCGGTCACCTTACCGGTCTGATCGACGGTGGCAATGCCGTTGGTGCTGCTGGCCCAGTTGAGGCCGGTCGAGATCCCGGAGTCAGCGACCACGGTCGCTGCCAGCTGGATCGTCTGGCCGATCCCGACCGACGCGTTCTGCGGAGTCACCTGAACCGAGGTGACGCCCGGAGGCGGCGTGGTGGGCTGCGTCACGGTGACCTTGTCGCCGCAGGCCGCGAGGCCCAGGGCAAGGACACCTGACACAAAGACGTTACGGTAGACCTTCAACATTCCTGCTCCCCCTGATGAGTGAAATGGTGCCACGATCGTGCTGAAAACATCCCCAACATGCTGCAAACTGTGCGTCGTTCTGACTCGCGCCACGACTCAACGCATTCCCGAGCCGCACCCGCATGGCGCGACGCGATTTCATGGCCCAGAAAGGGGCCGTAACCAGCTGAGCTACAATACCTTGCGAGACAATTGCCACCGGCGGAAAACCCTCGCCTTTCGATCGCAGTCACGGCGAAGTCCCACTGGGGCAGGCCCGTATTGAGCAATGTCCATGCTCAGACTGACCAGCAACTACCGCTTTGTTTGTATATGGAACGTCCAGGTGGTCGTCCCGCCGACTTCTTCCGGGCCGACTGCCCGTACAGGCGAGGCGCCGAGCGCTTTTGCGAGGGTATTTCGTCCCGAGATCTGGAGTGCCCCGACCATCAAACGGCTCGTTTCCGGGGTCCACTCCTCACGTATCATGAGTGACGCCGAGCGTCTCGCCGCGTATCCGAAGGACATCGAATGTGTCGTTCCGACACTCGGCTCCCCGGTGGCGTGCCCCGACCAGTGGACGATGGCACCGTCGACCTCCATCGCGACGTCGGGGTCATCCCCCTCGATCCGGATGCGCGAGGTCACCGTGATCCCGCCCATCTCAAGTCCGACGTCGTCGCCGGCGCGCTGGAGCGAGCGCTGGTCGCTCATGACATCGAGGAGGAGGTCGGTCGCTTCCGGGATCCCCCGCGGCGACTGCACGGCCACCGCGTTGGTCACAATGATGAGGGGGTGATCCTTCTTGCCCTGCGCCAGCACCTTCCCGTCGGCGGTGACCCGATCGTAGCGGGCAACGCAGATCGCCGCCGGGATCCATTGCGCGAAGCGCGGCTCGTCCTGGACTGTTCGCGTCAGAAAGGGATGCAGGCCGGCGCCAGTGCCGGCGGGGGCAGGCTTGGCGTCCGACGGCAACAGTTTCGCGACCAGCGCCGGGTCGACGAGGTACGAAATGCAGTAGCGACCGTGGTTGCCTTCGAACGACCAATGCGCATCACGCGGCGCCTGCGCGCCGGCCGCTCGCACCGTTGCGATGGCGACCCATACCGCCGCAAGACTTCGCGACCGCATCCAGCTCATTGCGCGCCGCGCGCCGCGCGGATCGCGGCATCGACACGGGTCCACGTCGCGGCGTCACGCGGCGCAAATTGGTCATCGACATACCGGACCTGTCCGTCCCGGCCCACGACGATCAGCATCGGTCGCGCCGCCTTTCCACGCAGGGCGCCGTAGCGCCGGGTGACCGACCAGTTCTTGTCACTGAGAAGCTTGAACGGTAACGCCAAGTCCGCCGCAAATCGAACCTGAACCGGCAATGGGTCGGCGGAAATCCCGACCAGGACCATGTCCGGCGTGACGGCAAGCGCCCCTTCGTGCGACAGAATCGCGCGCCAATCGTCGGCCGCGCCAGGGGCCGCGTCACCCGGATAGAACACGACGACAACAACGTGACCAAGTTCCTTGGACAGATCGAATGGCTGGCTCGCCGGTCCCGCGCTGTCCCGCGTGGCGTACGGAATGACGATCGGCGGCGCCTGGCGGCCGGCGTGCACTCCCTGCTCGACGCTGAGCCGCAGGTGGACCGCGCCGGAATCCTGTGCCGCAAGCGGTGCCGCGCTACAGAGCATCGCGAGCGCAACGGCTCGCCAGCTCACTTCGCCAGCACCTTTCCGAGGAGTGCCGGGATATCCTGATCAGCGCCGTCGCCGGTGTACGCAACCTTGCCGTGCCTGTCGATGATGACGACGTACGATGTCGCCAGTGCGCCGAACGCCCGGACCGCCGTGCCGTGATCGTCGTAGAGCGGCACGAACGGCGGATGATTCTGTGCGACGTACCGCACGACGTGCGCCTTCGGATCGTTGACGGTGACGTTGACGCCATAGAAATCGACGCGGTCGCCGTACTTCTGCGCCGCCGCCTTCATGCTCGGCAACAGCGCCTTGCAGAGCTCGCACCACGTCGCCCAGAACTCCACGACCGCCGCCTGCTTGCCGCTGGTGAGCGCGATGCGGACCGGCTTGCCGTTCAGGTCGGCGACCGAGACGACCGGTGCCGGTTGTCCGACGTCCGGCCCCTGGGCCGCGAGCGTCGCGCCGGGAATCAGCATCGCGGCCGCGAATACCATCGTGGCGCCGATCGATCGGCGCATTGTGTTCGTGATCATCGTTCCTCCGTGTTCTGCTACCACGCCTGTCCCGCCTTGATGAAATAGTACTCAGCCATGATCACCATAACGACTGCGGCCCCTCGCTTGATCCAGAGCATCCACCGACCGCTTCTCGGCAGCGTCGCCACGGTGCCCGACACCAACCCGACGACGACCAGCACCGCAGTGAGCCCGAGCGAGAAGACGAAGAGGCAGATGAATCCCCAGATCGCGCTCTGCGTCTGCGCGACCCAGCCGAGGACGGCGGCAAATGCGGGGGCTCCGCACGGCGCCGCGACCAGCCCGGAGGTGGCGCCCATCAGGAACGCGCCGCCGAGCGAGTCGGCGCCGAGACGCGACGCCCAGCCGAGCACTCGGGCGGGAGCCTGGATCGGAATGACGTCGAACATCGCAAGCGCGGCAAGCAACAGCAGGTTGGCGAAGACGAGATTCGCCCAGCGATTGGCCGAGATCGTGCCGAAGAGCGAGCCGCTCAGTCCCGCGACGAGGCCGAGGGACGCGTACACCAGTGCGAGGCCGAGCACATAGACGATCGTGATCGCCCAGGTGCGCCGCCGCGAGCGCCCGGCGGCGCCGGCCCCTCCGAGCACACCGGCGGTGATCGGGATCATCGGATAGATGCACGGCGTCAGCGAGGTGGCAAGGCCGGCCACGAACAGGATCGGCAGCGCGGCGAACGGCGCGTGGCGCAGCGTCGCGTCGAGCGACGACCCGATCATCCGTGGTGTGCCGGTACGTAGCGCCGCTGCACGTACTCCTCGAGGATCGCGAGGAATTCCGCGACGATCCGGTCGCCGCGCAACGTCGTGGCGAGCTTGCCGTCGACGAAGACCGGTGCAACCGGATCCTCGAACGTCCCTGGCAGCGAGATCCCGATGTTGGCGTGCTTCGATTCGCCCGGACCGTTCACGACGCACCCCATGACGGCGACCTGCAGCGTTTCGACGCCGGGGCGATCGACGCGCCACTCCGGCATCCGCTGCCGCAGGTGCTGCTGGATTTCCTGCGCCATGCTCTGGAAGAAGGTGCTCGTGGTCCGTCCGCAGCCGGGACAGGATGTGACTTCGGGGGCGAAGTGGCGCAGACCAAGTGACTGGAGCACCTGCTGCGCGACGCGGACTTCCTCGCTGCGATCGCCGCCCGGTTCGGGCGTCAGCGAGACGCGGATCGTGTCGCCGATCCCTTCCTGAAGCAGGATCGCGAGACCGGCGGTGCTGGCGACGATTCCCTTGGCGCCCATTCCGGCTTCGGTGAGACCGAGATGCAGCGGATAGTCGCACCGCGCGGCGAGGAGACGGTACACATCGACCAGATCCTGCACCTTCGACACCTTGGCGCTGATCACGATCCGGTCGTGGGGCATCCCGGCATTCTCCGCCAGCTCGGCGGATTGCAGCGCGGATTCGAGCATCGCATCGATCATCACGTCGCGCGCGGCACGCGGAGCGGCAGCGTTGGCGTTGGCATCCATCATCGACGTGAGCAGCGCCTGATCGAGTGAGCCCCAGTTGACGCCAATCCGCACCGGCTTGCCGTACTCGACCGCGACGCCGATGATGGTGCGGAAATGCTCATCGTGGCGCTTGCCGCCGACGTTTCCCGGATTGATGCGGTACTTCGCCAATGCCGCGGCGCACGCCGGGTAGCGGGTGAGGAGGAGATGACCGTTGTAGTGGAAGTCGCCGACGATCGGAACGGTGATATCGAGCGCGCGGACACCATCGACAATCGCGGGGACGGCGGCCGCGGCCGCGTCATTGTTGACGGTGACGCGAACCAGTTCGCTCCCGGCACGGGCGAGGAGTGCGACCTGCGCAATCGTCGCGTCGACGTCCGCGGTATCGGTGTTGGTCATCGACTGCACCACCACCGGGTGGGAAGAGCCGACGGCCACCCCGCCCACCATCACGGTGGGAGTGGACCGGCGCACCGCGACTGTCATGGGAGTGCTCGCGTCAGGCGAGGCCGAGCTGCGAGACAAACCGATCCCATTCGGCGGGAGTGACCACGCCTTCGCGACGCAGCGGCTCCAGCGCGGCCATGATCTCGGCGCGGCTCCCGGAGATGCGGCGATCGCGCAGTTCGCCGATCATCCGGGCGAACTTGTGCTCGTATTCGTTCTGCTTGAGCTCGCCGGCCTTGAAGGCAGCAGACAGCTTCTTGAGCTCGGCGGCGGCGCGGTCGGGGGAGATCGATGTCAGCGGGGCGTCGGGCATTTCGGCTCCTGGAATTCCGGGAAAGCCCAAATCTAAGCATCCCGGCGGATAGGCGTGAACCGGGTGCGGCCGGTCACGACGAGGCGATCGGGAAGGCGATCGTGGTTCCGTCGGCTGCGACGTCGATGGAGCCGCGATGCGCCTCGATGATCCGCCGGGCGAGCGCCACGTCGGCGTCGAGCGTCGGCGGCGCCGCGCGCCGCAGCTCGATCCTGACGCTACCGCGCGCCGCGCCCGTACCAATCGTCATCGCCGATCCGGGGACGGCATGGCGGACCACGTGTCGCAGGAGGAGGTCGAGCGCCTGCTGCAGCCGGATCCGATCGCCGATGATCCGCGGCAGCCCCGGCGCCGACTCGATCGTGAGTGAGACGCCACCCTTCCGGGCGTCGGCCTCGAGCTGGGGACGGAGGCTCTGCAGCAGGTCGCCGACGCGCAGGCGATCGCGGCGCACTGTGAGCGCACCACGGTCGAGGAGTGCGATCTCCTGCAACCGTGCCAGCTCGGTCTCGGCCGCAGCAGTGCCGGCGCGCGCCGCTTCGAGCATCTCATCCTGATTGTCGTTCAGCGGTCCGAAATGCTGTTCGAGGAGGATGTGCAGCGCGACGCGAGCGTCGTCGAGTTGGCGCCGGATCGCTGCCACGCTCTCGTCAATCAGGACCGCATGCTCCTGCACCTGCTCGGCGGCACGGCGTTCACGCTCGCGCACCCCCGCTTCCGCCATGGTGACCGCGCTGCTCAGGTGATCGACGACGTCCTCGATGGAATCGAGTTCATCCGGTGTGGCGCCAGTCGCCGGCAACGCCGCGGTCCGCACCACGCCGAGCGGCGTCATTCTCCCGTCCCCGCGGGCGCGCGCCCCGGCCAAGCGTTCGATGCGGCGAGTGACGTACCGCGTGTTCTGCCACGCGAGGGCGAGCGATCCGAGCGCGGAGACCGCGGCGGCCACGACAACCCACTCCGGCGCGGCGCGATGGTAGTGCCCCCAGTAGGCGAGGCCCGCAACGGTGAACACCCCGATGATCGCCGGAACGACCGCGAGGAAGAGGCGCTGCGAGATTCTCACGGCTCGGCCCGCGCATTCGCCAGGGACACGACCAGCACGTCGAGCCCCTGCGCGTTGCGCGTCAGCTGCTCGACGATCGACCGCCGGGTAAGATGATGCCACCAGCTGCTGCGTGACTGTCCCGCAACGATGAGGGTCACGCCGCGTTCGCGGGCAAAGGCGAGGATCGAGCCGGCGACGTCGGCCGACTCGAGCTTCACCACTTCGGCGCCCATCCCCTGCGCGCGCTGGATGTTCTCGACCAGCTTGCGCTGTACCACGGCGTCGATGCGCGCGGCACTCTCCTCCGGCGTCTGCACATGGACGCAATACCAGTCGCGGTTGAGGCGGCCCGCGATGCGGCTTCCCTTCCGCAGCAGGATCGTGGTGTACTTCGGATGACTCGACATCGCGACGAGGATCCGGTCGACGGCACTCCGGTCGCTCCGTTTGCCGGCCGGCGACGCGACCGCGCCGCTGGTGATGGCGTCGCGGGTGCGATCGACCGAACTCGCGACCTCGCGAAGCGCGAGTTCACGCAGCGTGGCGAGGTTCTCTTCGGTGAAGAACGACGTCAGCGCGGTGGCGACCTTGTCGGGAGTGTAGATCTTCCCGTCGAGGAGCCGTTGGCGGAGGTCTTCGGCCGAGATGTCGAGGTTGATGACCTGGTCGGCGAGAGAGACCACCCAGTCGGGGACGGTTTCGCGAACGGTGACACCGAGCGTCTTCTGCAGGACGTCGTTGAGCGATTCGAGATGCTGCACATTGAGCGCGGAGATGACGCTGATCCCCTCGTCGAGGAGGACCACAACATCTTCCCATCGCTTCGCGCGTCCGGCGCCGGGGACATTGCTGTGGGCCAGCTCGTCGACGATCGCGACCTGCGGGCGCCGCGCCAGAATTGCGGCGACATCCATCTCCTCGAGGGTCACGCCGCGATACTCGATCCGGCGCCGCGGAATCACCTCAAGGTCGCGCAGCTGTGCTGTGGTCTCGACACGGCCGTGCGTTTCGACGTAACCGATCACGACATCGACGCCGCGAGCGCGAAGCTGGTGCGCTTCGGTGAGCATCCGGAAGGTCTTGCCGGTGCCGGCGGCGGAACCGATGTAGAGCTTGAGCTTGCCGCGCTCGCGGGCCTGGACGAGATCGGCGAATGACATTTCGCCGGGCGAGGGTCGAGGAGGCGGCGCCATCAGAACTTCACCAGCGTGCCAAGTTGAGCCGCGTCGACCTCATGGGCGCGTCCCGATCGGCCGCATCATGCCGTCGAGCGCGACGTTGAGGAGAAGGACATTGACGCGCGGCTCGCCGAAGAATCCGAACTGCCGCCCGATGACGTGCCGATCAACGAGCGCGCGAACCGCCGTGCTGTCGATGCCGCGCGCCCGGGCAACGCGAGCAACCTGCAGATAGGCATTGGCAGGCGAGATGTCGGGATCGAGGCCGGATCCGGAACTGGTGACCATGTCGGCCGGGATCTTCCCGCGCACGGCGCCGTCATCCCTCACCGCCGTCGCGACCGCACCGGCAATCAGCGTATCGGCGAGCTTTCGGTCGGTCGGTCCCTTGTTGGTGCCACCCGACGCAGTGGCGTCATAGCCATTTCCCGCCGCCGACGGCCGCGGATGGAAGTACTCCGGCCGGGTGAACGCCTGGCCGATCAGCGCACTTCCCACCACGCGCCCGTTGACGACAACGAGTGACCCGTTCGCCTGGCGCGGAAAGACCAGCTGGGCGAGTCCGGTCACGACGCCGGGATAGACCACGCCGGTGAGGATGCAGAGCACCAGTGTCATCACGATCGCGGGACGAAGCTGGCGCATCATCTCAGACCAGCCTGAGCGAGACGAGGACGACGTCGAGGATCTTGATGCCGGCGAACGGCACGAGGATGCCGCCAACACCGTAGATCCAGAGATTGCGGCGGAGGATCGCCGCGGCGCCGGTGGGGCGATAGCGGACGCCGCGAAGCGCCAGCGGAATCAGCGCCACGATGATCAGCGCGTTGAAGATCACGCTGGCGAGGATCGCCGACTCCGGCGAATGCAGCCGCATGACGTTCAGGGTATTCAATACCGGATAGGTCGCCGCGAACATTGCCGGGATGATGGCAAAGTACTTCGCCACGTCGTTCGCGATCGAAAAGGTCGTCAGCGATCCGCGGGTCATCAGCAGTTGCTTTCCGATCTCGACGATCTCGATGAGCTTGGTCGGATTCGAATCGAGATCGACCATGTTGCCGGCTTCGCGCGCCGCCTGGGTGCCGGTGTTCATCGCGACGCCGACATCGGCCTGTGCCAGCGCCGGCGCGTCGTTGGTACCGTCGCCGGTCATCGCAACGAGGCGGCCCCCCAGCTGTTCGCGTCGGATCAGCGCCAGCTTGTCTTCCGGCCGTGCCTCGGCGAGAAAATCATCGACGCCGGCTTCCTGCGCGATCGCTGCGGCGGTGAGCGGATTGTCGCCGGTGATCATCACGGTGCGGATCCCCATCGCTCGCAGCCGGTCGAACCGCTCGCGCATCCCGCCCTTGACGATGTCCTTGAGATAGACGACGCCGAGCATTCGCGCAGAACCGTCGCTTCGCTCGGCGACGACCAGTGGCGTCCCTCCTTCGCGTGCGATCTGCTCGACGATTCCGACCATCTCTACCGGCACCGTTCCGCCACCGTCCTGGACCCAGCGGGTGATGGCGTCACCTGCACCCTTGCGAAGCTGCACCGCCCCCATGTCGACGCCGCTCATCCGCGTCGACGCCGAGAACGGGACGAAGGTCATCGGTTGGTGATTCGCCGTCTCGCCAACAGGGCGGCCGCGGAGGTGGAACGCTTCCTTGGCAAGGACCACGATGCTTCGTCCTTCGGGCGTCTCGTCGGGAAGCGACGCGAGTTGTGCCCGATCGGCGAGCTGTTCGCGCGTGATCCCCTGCACCGGCCGGAATTCGACCGCCTGCCTGTTGCCGAGGGTGATCGTGCCGGTCTTGTCGAGGAGGAGCGTGTTGACGTCCCCCGCTGCTTCCACAGCGCGGCCGCTGGTGGCGATGACGTTCTGCTGGATCATCCGATCCATCCCGGCGATCCCGATCGCCGAGAGGAGGCCGCCGATCGTGGTCGGGATGAGGCAGACGAGGAGCGAGATCAGGACGGGAATCGCGACCGCGCCACCGGAATGGACCGCGAACGGCTGCAGCGTCACGACCGCCAGCAGGAAGATGATCGTCAATCCGGAGAGGAGGATCGTCAGCGCGATTTCGTTCGGCGTCTTCTGACGCCTGGCGCCCTCCACCAGCGCGATCATCCGGTCGAGAAAGGTTTCGCCGGGGTTCGCGGTGATGCGAATGACCAGGAAATCGGACAGCACCTTCGTCCCGCCGGTCACTGCCGACCGGTCGCCGCCCGATTCACGCACCACCGGCGCCGACTCGCCGGTGATCGCTGATTCGTCCACCGATGCGACTCCCTCGATCACTTCGCCATCGCCGGGAATCAGGTCGCCGGGATGGCAGACGACGACGTCGCCTGCGCGCAGCTGGCTGGCGGAGACGGCGGTGAACCGATCGTGGCGCAGGGGGTCGGCAAGCCGTTTCGCCTGGGTCTCACGCCGGCTCTTCCGCAATGCATCGGCTTGCGCCTTGCCGCGACCCTCCGCCATCGCCTCGGCAAAGTTGGCAAAGAGCACGGTGAACCAGAGCCAGATCGCGATCTGCACGGTGAATCCGGTGTGGCCACGGCCGCCGGCGACGTCGCGCACCAGGATCGCGGTGGTGACGATGCTGCCGATCAACACGACGAACATCACCGGATTCCGTATCATGTGGCGCGGTGTGAGCTTGCCGACGGCATCGCGCATGGCTCGGCGCACGATCGGCGAATCGAAGAGCGGTCGCGTGGCGACGGCCATGCTAGAACACCACGCCCTTCGCCATCAACAGATGCTCGACGATCGGTCCGAGCGAGAGCGCCGGAAAGAAGGTGAGCGCGCCGACGATCACGATCACGCCGATGAGGAGCACGACAAAGAGCGGCGTGGTGACGGGAAAGGTGCCGGCTGATGCGGGCGCGGCCTTCTGCTCTGCGAGAAAGCCTCCAAGCGCGAGCATCGGCACCAGCATCGCGAACCGGCCGATCAGCATGGTGAGGCCGAGCATCGTGTTGTAGTAGTAGGTCCCGCCGGTGAGTCCGGCGAAGGCGCTGCCGTTGTTCCCTGCCGCCGAGGTGAAGGCGTAGAGGATTTCCGACAGGCCGTGGGGTCCGGCGTTGGCGAGACCGGCGAGCCCGGGCGGGGCCACGACCGAGATCGCGGTCATGGTCAGGATCGCCGCCGGGAAGACCAGAACGTACAGCATCGCCATCTGGATTTCGCGCGCCTGGATCTTCTTGCCGAGATACTCCGGCGTCCGGCCGACCATCAGCCCGGCGATGAATACCGTCAGTACGACCATCATCAGGATGCCGTACAATCCGGCACCGACGCCGCCGAAGATCACCTCGCCAAGCTGCATGTTCGCCATCGGCACCAGGCCGCCGAGTGGCGTGAAGGAATCGAGCATCGCATTCACCGCGCCGCACGAAGCCGCCGTAGTGACAGTGGCATAGAGCGCCGAGTTCGCGATCCCGAAGCGGACTTCCTTCCCTTCCATGTTGCCGCCGGGCGAGATCGCGGTCGTGATCCCATCGATCCCGCGCGCGATGTGCATCGGGTTGCCCCGCGCCTCGGCCCGGTATGCGGTCGTGACGCCGGCGGCGAACACTGTGAACATTGCGCCCCAGATCGCCCACCCGTGCCGCTGGTTCTTCACCACGCGACCGAGGTAGTATGTCAGCGCCGACGGAATCGCGAAGATGGCGAGCATCTGCCAGAGGTTCGACCACGGTGTCGGGTTCTCGAACGGATGGGAGGCGTTGGCGTTGAAGAAGCCGCCGCCGTTGGTCCCGAGCTGCTTGATCGCCTCCTGGCTCGCCACGGGCCCCATCGCAATGATCTGACGCGCCCCTTCCAGCGTGGTCACGCCGATGTAGTGCGAGAAGTTCTGGATCGCCCCCTGCTGCACGAAGATCAATGCCACGACCAGGGCCAGCGGGATCAGGACGTACAGTGTCGCGCGAACGAGGTCGACCCAGAAGTTGCCGATCCTTCCTGCACTCTGACGGGCGATCCCGCGCACCAGCCCTACCGCGCACGCCATCCCGACCGCCGCCGACGCGAAGTTGTGAAAGGCGAGCTGTGTCATCTGCGAGAAGTACGACATCACGCCCTCGCCGGCGTACGACTGCCAGTCGGTGTTGGTCGTGAATGACGCCGCGGTTTCGAACGACTGGCGCGCAGGCACAGCGGTGAAGTGTTGCGGGTTGAGCGGCAGCACGCGCTGCAACCGCAGGACCAGATAGGTCAGGATCATCGACGCCAGCGAGAGGAGGAGCAGCGCGCCCGCATACGCCGTCCAATGCTGATCCTCCGCCGGATCGACGCCGCAGATCTGGTAGATCAATCGTTCAATCGGCGCGAGCCAACGCACGCGCCCGTCGAATACCCGTACCAGGTAGACGCCGAGTGGCCGGGTGATCAACAGGATGCAGGCGGAGAAAAAGCAGATCTGGAGCCAGCCGTTGGCGGTCATCTCAGAACCGTTCCGGCCGCAGCATGGTGTAGACGAGGTAGCCGACGAGGGCAACCGTGATCACAGCGCCGATAACGGCCTCGGCGCTCACGGCCGCTCCCCCTTCGACTCGCGCGACCGCCCCAGTGCCGCGCAGGCGCGGACATACCAGAGCATCGCCACGAAGAAGCCGATGGTACCAGCGAGATAGATCAGGTCGATCATCGATGCCTGCCGTCAACAACGCTGTTCGTCACGGCATGCACGCTACGCATCCGCCCGTGAAGGACGCATGCGACAAGGGGGAGAACAGCGTTAAGAGATCGCTAAGATCCGATCACACCGACCGGGAGGTCGGCAGCGGGAAGGGTGAGCTCGAACGTCGCGCCGGACGCCGACGGGCCCGTTGATCCGATGGTCAGTGTGCCGCCCTGCAACTCCGCCAGTTGCCTGGCGATCGAGAGGCCGAGGCCCGCGCTGCCGCTATCGGGGATGGCGCCCGCCGGGCGATAGAACGGCTCGAAGATCCGCTCGCGCTCGCGCAGGGGAATCCCGGGGCCACGATCGATCACGGCGAAACGCAGCATATCGGCGTCGCGGCTGATGCGCAGCACGACCGGGTCCGACGGCGGCGAGTATTTGTGCGCGTTCTCGATCAGGTTGACCAGGATCCGGAGCGCGTGCACCAGATCGAACCGACCGACCAGCAGCGTGCTATCGTCCTGGAACTCGACCTCGAGGGTACGTGTGCCGAGAATCCCCGCAACTCGCTGCATCAGCGCGCCGATCAGGTCGTCGACGGCGTTGAGGGCGATGTGGAGCGGGATGGCGCCGCCCTGCAGTCGAGAGAGGTCGAGGAGGTCGGCGACGAGTCGGTTGAGGCGGTCCGCTTCTTCCTCGATCATGACGGCGCGGTCGTCGCGCGTCCCCATGTCGTGCGCGAGCGCCTTGATCGTCGTGAGCGGCGTGCGCAGATCGTGCGACACCGACGCGAGCAGCGCGTTCTTGAGCCGATCGGCCTCGCGGAGTGCGTCGGCATCGCGTGCCTCCGTCGCGAGTCGCGCGCGTTCGATCCCCAGGGCGGCGTAGTAACTCAGCGCGCGAAGAAATCGACGTTCGTGCGCGCCGAGCTCGACGCCGGTGTCGTGCCGCAACTCGAGAACACCCACGGTACGATCGCGGACGCGGAGCGGGAGATACCAGGCGATCGCCCCTGCTCCGCCCGAAAGCTCATCAAGTCCGTCGGTCACGTGCGTGGTGCCGTCGGCCTGTACCTGGGCCGCTCCGCCATGTTCGCGCACCCACGTCACCAGCGGGTCGGCGGTCGGTCCATCCGCGTCGCTGCGATCGGCGTGAATGCGGCAACGGGTCAGGTGAAGCGTCGTCCGGATCACCTCGGCCACCGCGTCGATCGCCTCCTCCGGCCGGGCAACATTGAGCGCTTCTGCGCCGAGCACGGCAAATTGATTGACCTCGGCGGCGCGCTGGCGTGCGAGTTCCGCTTCGCGCTTGAGCCGGTGGAGCATCTCCGCTGCGACGCCGCTGACCAGGAGAAAGGCGGCGAGAACGAGCCAGTCGAGCGGATCGTTGACGCGCAGCGTCCCGTACGGGACGAGGAAGAACCAGTTGAAGAGGAGGAACGCGACCGCTGCGAGGGAAAAGCCGAGCAGCCGCCCTCCGCTCACGGTACCGAGCAGGATCAGCAGCAGATAGATGAGCGTGACATGCGCCTTGTCGAGGCGGCCGCGAAACGCCAGCATCGCGATCGTCGCGACACCGAGGGCAATGCCCCAGATCACCCATTGCATCCAGGCGCGGCGCATCACGCGGTCGCCGTCGATGCCTCGGCTGCCGTGGCAAACCGGTAGCCGACGCCGGGCTCGGTGATGATGTAGCGTGGACGGATCGAGTCGAGTTCGATCTTGCGGCGCAGATGCGCCACGTAGACGCGCAGATATTGCTGCGCGTCGCCAAATTGCCGGCCACGCCACACTTCACCAAAGAGGAACTGGTGCGTCAGCGTGCGGCCTGCGTTGCGCATCAGGACCACCAGGAGGTCCCACTCGATCGGCGTGAGCCGCAGCGCCTCGCCGCTTCGTCGCAGGCTCCGGGAGGCGAGATCGAGAGTGAGATCGCCGATCACGATCGGCTCACCGTCGGGCGCCGACAGCATCGCCGAGCGGCGCAACAGCGCGCGGGCGCGGGCCTGCAGCTCGGACGTGCTGAACGGCTTGGTGAGATAGTCGTCGGCACCGGCGTCGAGCAGGCGCACCTTTTCATCGTCGGCATGCCGCGCCGAGAGGACGAGCAACGGAACGGACGACCAGCGGCGGAGCTCGATGCAGACATCGATTCCCGGCATGTCGGGGAGGCCGAGGTCAAGGATGATCAGATCGGGGCGCTGGGCCGCTGCCGCATCGATTCCGGCCGAACCGGTCTCGGCTTCGACAACGCGCGCGGGTTCGGGAAAGGCGTTGCGTACCACGCGGCGAATCGGCGTTTCGTCGTCGATCACCAGCACGGTCATCGGCTGCGACGTCGCCGTCAGGTGACCGCCGGTGCCGGCGCCGCCATCGGGTGAGCGGGCAGGCGCAGCGCCACGATGTTTTCCCGTTCGCGCCGCGTGATGACGAGTTCGCCGCCGTGAACTTTCGCGATCCATTGCATGATCGACAGCCCAAGGCCTCCCACACGCCCGTCGTCGTCGGTGCGAGGCACCGCGTGGCGGGACTCGAAGGGAATCGGCTCGCCGGTGTTCCGCACCTCGAGGAAGACGTTGCCGTTGTCCGCCCGCACGCCGAGTGCGACCGGCGGCCCCGGTTCGCCGTGACGGCAGGCGTTCTCAAGCAACTCGAGGAGTCCCTCGCGCAGCAGCGCCGCGTCACCGGTGAGTTCACAGGGAACGATGTCGTCGAGCTGCAGATGCTGCCCGAGGGCTCGCGCACGCGCGCGAAACAGATCGGTCGCCTCGAGTGCGAGCGCATCGAGTTCGACAGTGTCGCGCAGCGGCGGCCGCTCGCCGGCTTCCATTCGCGCCAGCAGCAGAAGATCCTGCACCCGGTGGGTCATCTGCCCGGCCGCCGCATGGACTCGTCGCAACGCGCGGGCGTATTCCTCCGCGCTCCGTTCGCGCTCCAACCCGAGATCGGCTTCGCCAAGGACGAGGGTGAGCGGGGTGCGAATCTGATGCGCCACTTCGCGAACGAATCGATGCGAACGATCCTGGAGCGCCTGAATCCGGTCGAGCAGGTCGTTGAACCGGCCGGCGAGGCGATCGAGCTCGTCGGGCGGCGAGCTGACCGGAAGACGTCCAGCGAGCGCGCCGGGCGAGATCGCGGCGGTGGCCCGGCCGAGGGCATCGATCGGCGCCAGGGCGTAGCGCGACAGCAGATACCCGATCACCAATGCCAGGACGAGCGCCAGCGGCGCCATCAGCAGCATCCGTGCGACGAAGCGCGTCTGATTGCGACGGAGCCGGTCAGTCGTGGCACCGGCCACCACAAAGGTGCCGAGCACCGTGTCGGTGGTGTAGCGGAGATGCAGACCGTTCGAAAGCGGAATCCGGTCGATGTCATCGACGTCGGGAATCGACGGGAGCGGCGGTATCAGCCGCACCATTCGCTCGTTGCCGCCGGTCGCGATGCGCTGGCCGGTTGAATCGTAGACCACGAAGGCGACGGTCGACGGCGAGAAATCGACCATTGCCTGCTGGACGCCAGCGAAGACGTTGGTATCGATCGCGATGCCGGACCCTTGGCGGCGAATGGCGTGATGGAAGGAGGCCGCGGCGTCCTTGAGGCGCTCGTTGAAGTCGTGCCCGTTGGTGATGGTGACGTACCAGTAGGACGCGCCATCGAGCGCCACGAAACCGACAAAGAGCGCCACTGCAAAGCCGCGGGCAAGCCGCAGCCGCAGCCGGCTAAGCGCCATCAGCAGGTTCGGCGAGCGAGAGGACGTAGCCGCGGGAGCGTACCGTGTGGATCAGCGGTTCCTGCCCGTCGGAATGAATCCGGCGGCGCAACCGTCCCACCAGGACGTCAACAGCGTTGGCTACCGGGTCGAAGTTGTCGTCCCAGACATGTTCGAGAATCTGGGTCCGACTGACGACCCGCTCTGGGTTGCGCATCAGATACTCCAGCAGTGCGTACTCGCGCGCCGTCAGCCGGATGTGGGTGCCACCGCGGCGCGCGGTGAGCGTCCGGGTGTCGAGTTCGAGATCGGCAAAGGACAGCACGACATCGAGTGCCGCCGCCGGCCGCCGCGCCAGCGCCCGCAACCGCGCCAGCAGTTCCTCGATCGCGAACGGTTTGGAAAGGTAATCGTCGGCACCGGCGTCAAGGCCGCGAACCCGGTCATCGAGGCCGGTCCGTGCCGTCAGCATCAGGATCGGTGTCCTGGCCCCTCGCTCGCGATGCCGCCGGCACACCTCGAAGCCGTCGATGTCGGGAAGCGACACGTCGAGGATGGCAAGGTCGTAGTCGTTGATCGCGAGTGCGGTAAGGCCCTCCTCGCCGCGGTGCGCGATGTCGACCGCCATCGCGGCTTCGCGCAGGGTCCGCCGCAGCAGATCCGCCAGGGCGGGATCGTCTTCCACGATGAGTACGCGCATGCTAGAGAGAAGTACGCAGGATCGTCCGAAAGGTGAATCGCGTCGCGCGCGCGGCGTCCAGCATTCAGGGCGCCGGCCGCCGCACCATCGTCAAGGTGGCTCGGCAGCCGTGCCCGTCGGCACGATTCGCCAGAATCAGCTGTCCCCCGTGACCCTCCGCGATCTGCCGCGAGAGCACCAGGCCGATCCCGGTCCCTCCCGGTTTGGTGGTGAAGAACGGAACAAAGAGATTCGCCGATTCCGGAAGCCCGGGTCCGTCGTCTTCCACCACCAGATCGAAGGCCTCCTCGTGCATCGACCATGACACCCGAACGCCGCCGTGAGTCACCGCCGCTGCGTCCACCGCATTGGCGATCAGATTGATCAGCAGCTGGTCGAGCTGGTCGCCGTCGGCCTGCAGCGTGACGTCGGGGCCGGGAATGATCGCCACCACCATCCTGGTCTCCAGTCGCACGGTGCGTTGCACCCAGGCGGCGACGTCGACGGCGCCGAATCGCGGCGGCGGCAGTCGTGCGAGGCGGGTGTACGACGCGAGGAATCGCGTCAGCCCTTCCGATCGCGACGCGATGACGCCGAGACCATGTCCGAGATCGGCGCGAAGGGTCTCGTCGGGATCGGCCCGCCCGAGCAAGTCCCGCAATCGATCGGCGATCGATCGAATCGGCGTCAATGAGTTGTTGATCTCGTGGCCGAGGACGCGGATCAATCGCTGCCACGCGAGACGCTCTTCCTGTCGCAGCGCGCGGCTTACATCGGCGAGGAGCACGAACTGATGCGGCCGCCCGCTCTGACGGAATCCGCCGCGACGCATCTCCCACCGGCCGTGCGTGCCGGCGAGCTCGAGCTCCACCAGGCGCGGCGCCTCCCCTTCCAGGCAGGTCGCCAGTCCCAGTTCGTCGGCGCGGCGGCCGAGGAGCCGCTCCGCCGGCTGCCCCAGGAGTCGCTCGCCGCCGGGGTTGATGAGGCGGAGGGCGCCGACGTCGTCGAAGGCAAGAACTGCGACGTCGATTTCCGCCATCACGCGCCGCAGCAATGCGGTCGCTTCCAGGGCCCCGAGCCGGCGCTCGCGCAGTTCGTTCATCAATGCGTTGAGTTCGAGCATCGCGAGGCCGAGGGCGTCTTCGGGCGACGATCGACGCGCCCGAAGCGAATAGTCCTGCTCGCGAATTGCGGCAAGCATGTTGGAGAGCGTCTGCAGCGGCCGGATCACCCGCTCGCGGAGCGCCAGGGCAAAGCCAAGCGAGCAGAGCACCAGCACGAAGGTGATCGTCCATTGGGTCCGCGGCGCGAAATCGCCGGTCCACAGCAACACCATTGCGACGGCCAGCGACGGCACGCCAGCCCCGAAGGCGAGGAGCGTGACCTGACGCTCGTGAGAGGACGGCATGAGAGAAAGGTACGGCGCCGGAGGTTACAGGCCGTACCGCTGCAGTCTCCGGTACAGGGCGCTGCGCGAGAGGCCGAGGGTCTGCGCCGCGAGGGACACGTTGCCGGCGTACCGCTCAAGTGCCTTGATGATCAGCAGCCGTTCCACGTCCTCCAGGCTCATCTGGTCGATCTCTGGCGTCGCCGCCACCACCGGCGCGAGGGACAGGTCGGCTGCGCGGACCAAATCATCGTGGGCGAGGAGCGTCGCGCGCTCCACGGCGTGCGCCAGTTCGCGGATGTTCCCCGGCCAGCGGTATTCGAGCAGTGATCGCATGGCATCGGCGGCGAATCCGGTGACCGGACGGCGATACCTGGCCGCGAACTGCTGCAGGAAATGACGCGCGAGAATCGGGATGTCGTCGCGGCGGTCGCGCAGCGGCGGCAGATCGATTTCGACGGTGTTCAGGCGGAAGAAGAGATCTTCGCGGAATCGCCCTGCCGCCACTTCGGCGCGGAGATCGACGTTGGTCGCGGCAATGATCCGGACATCGACGCGCCGGGTCCGCGAGGCGCCGACTCGCTCGAACTCACCGGTCTGGAGCACCCGCAACAGTTTCGCCTGTTGCGCGAGGGAGAGGTTGGCGATCTCGTCGAGAAAGAGCGAGCTCCCGTCCGCCAGTTCGAAGCGCCCGACGCGCTCGCTCTTGGCGTCGGTGAACGCGCCCTTGGTGTGGCCGAAGAGTTCGCTCTCGAACACCCCTTCGGCGAGGCCCCCCAGGTTCACTGTCACCATCGGGCGGACTGCCCGCGGCGAGGCGGCGTGCAGCCAGCCCGCGACGACTTCCTTGCCCGTGCCGTGCTCGCCGGTGATCAGTGCGTTGGCATCCGACGGTCCGATCCGCTCCATCAGGCGCAGCACAGGCTGCATCGCCTCCGACTCGGCGATCAGCGCCGGGGCGCCCGACGGTCGCAGCGCCTGATTCTCACTTTCGAGTCGCTGGCCTCGGCGGATCGCGCGGCCGAGTTCGATCTGGGTCTGGAGGGTGTGGAGCAGGCGGTTGTTGTCGAACGGTTTTTCGATGTAATCGCGCGCGCCGCGGCGCAATGCCGCGACCGCACCGTCAATGCTTCCCCACGCCGTCATCACGATCACCGGCAGCGTCCCGTCGATCTGCTGCAGTCGCTGGAGCAGGTCGAGTCCCTCCGTCCCGCCGGTCGTGTCGCGCGTGTAATTCATGTCCATCAGCACGGCGTCGTAATCATGGCTGCCCGCGGCGCTGATCACCCCGGCCGGCGACATTGCGGTGTCGACGGCAAAGCCCTCGCTCTTGAGCAGCAGCTTGAGCGCTTCGAGCACATCGCGATCGTCGTCGGCAACGAGAAGGCGGGCGAGAGTGGTCATCGGCAGAAGATAAGGGCGACGGTCGGCGCGACCGCCGGGATCTCGTTATTCCCTGAGCGCGATCACCGGATCGATGCGGCCCGCCCGCCGTGCCGGGAGATAGCACGCCATGAATCCGACCGCGGCGAGGACAAGGGCCGTGATCCCGAAGGTGGGAAGATCGGTCGCACTCACGCCGAAGAGGAGAGAGGCGATCAGACGGGTGAGGGCAAAGGCACCGGCGAGACCGACGACGACGCCGACTGCGATCAGCCGGCCGCCGTTGCCGACGATCAATCGCACCACATCGGGCCCGCGCGCGCCGAGGGCCATCCGGATCCCGAGTTCACGCTTCCGCTGAGCAACGGCATACGCCATCAGTCCATAGATCCCCACCGCCGAGAGCAGCAGCGCACAGAGCGCGAACCCGCCCAGCAACAGCATGTTGAACCGCTGGCCGGAGAGATCACCGTCACGAATCGCGTCGATCACCTCGAATCCGCCGAAGACGCCGCCGGTCACGACGGTCGCCGGATCGACTCCCAGGATCGCCCGCCGGATTCCCGGAACCAGCGCCGATGGATTGCCGTTCGCCCGTGCCACGACGACCATGTGCGCCCACGGATTCCTCGTGTACGGGATGTAGATCTCCGGCACCGGCGGCTGTTGCAGGCCGAAGTGGTGCACGTCGCCGATCACGCCGACGACGACCCCCGGGAGTGGCTCGCCGTAATCGGGATATCCCTGCGCCGACTTGTGCAGCATCACCGCTCGGCCCAGCGGATCGACACCGGGAAAGAAGCTCTTCGCGAAGGTCTGGTTGATCAGCACCGCGTTGCCACCGGCGAGGTCGGGTGCAGCGAAGTTGCGTCCCTGCACGACCGGAATCGCGAGCGTTGTGATGTATTCCGGCGACAGCGTCCGGAAGAGGACCTGCGGGTCGCGACTGGAATCGGCGACGCGGCCGGGAATCCCCACGCTGGTCGGAAGTGCGGCGCCGTTGAGCGGCATGTGATTGGTGAGCGCGGCGCGCTCGACGCCGGGAACGGCCTGCACTGCCGCGAGCACGCTGGTATAAAAGGCGCCGGCCTGCGCCGCTTCTGCGTATCGCGGTCCCGGCGGGGAGAGGTCGATCGCGACCAGGCCATGCGTGTTGAAGCCGGGATCGACATGACTCAGTGCCCAGAAACTCTTCACCAGCAGGCCGGCGCTGATCACCAACATCAGCGCCAGCGCGATTTCGCCGGCGACGAGCGCGCTCCGGATTCGCTGCTGGCGGGTGCTGAACCCGCTACCGCCACCTTCACGCAACGGTTCCGTGAGGGAGAGGCGCGCCGCCCGAATCGCCGGCAGCGCACCGATCACCAGCGCCGACACGATCGCCACCCCGGCCGCGAAGCCCAGCGCCGTCCCGTCGATATGCACCGTATCCGACCCGGGCGCTCCGCCAGCAAAGCCGCGCAGCAGGCCAACCACCCACGTTGCGGCGACAGCTCCGATCACCGCTGCCGCAAGCGCCAGGAGGAGTTGCTCCAGCAGCAGCTGCCGAACGATCTGGATTCGCGAGGCGCCAAGGGAGGTGCGGATCGCCATCTCGCGAATCCGGCCGCTGCCGCGCACCAGCGCGAGGTTGGTCAGGTTGACCCAGGCGATCAGCAGGACGAGCATCATCGCCGTGGCGAGGATTACCAATTGTGATTGGGCGTCGCCGATCAGCGAATCGCGCAACGTCCGTACGCCGGCGGCAACCCACTGACCGTCTTCCGCCGGGTAGGCAACGCTCAGCCGTTTCGTGATCGCGTCAAGTTCGGTTCCGGCCCTCGCCACCGTGATTCCCGGGGCGAGTCGCGCAATGACCCGGCTGTCGGCGTGGAAGTCACGCGCGGAGAGCACGCGATCGCTGGCCAGGATCGTCGCGATCGGAATGTAGAATCCGCTCACGGTCCAGTCCGGAAAGACCGGCCCCGATGCGAGAATGCCGATCACCAGGAAATCACCGTCACCGAGGGTGACCGTCGATCCGAGCACTCGCGGGTCGGCGCCGAACTGGTCGCGCCAGAGCTGGTACGAGAGTACCACATCCCGCACGCCGCGTTGCGCCTCGTCGGGAGAGAAGAGGCGCCCGGCGAGGAGTTTCGGCTGCAGAGCGCGGAAGAAATTGTCGCTGACCGCTGACCCGAGGACAGGATGGCGCTCACCCTTGATCAGAATCGTCGATCCTCGGCCGCGTGCATAGCCGAATTCCCGGAACGCACCACCGCGGGCCTGCTGCTCCCAGTCGAGAAAATTGGGATACGACACCCCGGTCCCACGTCCCTGCGCATCCTGCTGCGACAGTTCGACCACACGGTCGGGCGCGGCAAACGGAAGCGGCTTGAGGAGCACGGCGTCGATCAATGAGAACGCGGCAGTCACCAGCGCGATGCCGAGCGCGAGGGTGAGCACCGCGGTGAGGGTATACACCTTACTCCGGCGCAGGGAGCGAATGACAACATGGAGTTGTCGGGCGGAATTCATCTAGTCGTTCCGCAACGCGAGCATCGGATCGACGACGGTCACGCGGCGCGCCGGGATGTAGCAAGCAACGCCCGCAACGACCGCAAGGACGCCTGAAGCGACGGCGAACGTCGTCGCGTCCCGCGCACCGACGCCGAACAACAGACTCTGCATCACCCGGGTCAGCGCCAGCGAGATGACGAGGCCAACGGCACACCCGGCGCCCACAAGGCCAAGCCCCTGCGCCATGATCATCCGCTGCACCGCCCCGCCACTCGCACCCAGCGCCATCCGGATCCCCATCTCCCGGATCCGCTGGGTGACCTGATACGACATCGCCCCGTACAGACCGATCGCCGCGATGAGCAGCGCCAGCCCTGCGAACACTCCAAGCACGAGAAGATCGAAGCGGCGGGGTGCAACCAGGCCCGCCATTGTCACGTCGATCTGCTGGAACGACGCCACCGGGAGGAGCGGATCGATCGACACGGTCGCGCGCCGGACCGTCCGCTCGAGCTGGCCGGGATCAAGAGTCGACCGGATGACGACGACGCCATCGCCGCCACCAACCTGCTCGCGCGCGACGAACAGTTGCGGAAGCGGCGCCGTCTCCGCGCCAACCTGCGACACATCCTTGACCACGCCGACCACGACGCCGGGCTGGTCGTCGGTCGCCATCGACGGCGGCACGGTGCGACCAATCACGCTGCCGTGTGGGGCGAGGAGTCGCGCCGTCGATCGAGTGACCACGACAGCGACTGCGGTTCCACGCACATCGTCATCCGAAAAAAGGCGCCCTGCAATCAACTCGAAACCGACCGCACGAGGGTAGTCGCGCCCGACCGTGCTGACGGCGATCCGGGTGCTGTCGTCGGGAACGCCGCCGATGTTCTTCAACGGCATCGTCATCGCGAGACCGCCGGGCGGTACGACGTTGGCACCAGCCGCGACGTCGACGCCGGGAATCGCGCGAACCCGCGCGATCAGCGCGTCGAAGAAGGCGCTGCGCGCGGCATCGGTCGGATATCGCGTCCCCGGCGGGTTGATTGTCACGGCCGAGAGATGTTCCGGCCTGAAGCCGAGGTCAACGGCCATCACGTTGACGAGAGAGCGAGTCATCAGGCCCGCCCCGGTGAGCAGCACGAGTGCCGTTGCCAGTTCGATGATCACCAGCGCGCGGCGCACCCGCCGCCGATCGAGCGATCCCGCGGTGCGGCTACCGCCCTCATGCAGGCCATCGAGGCGACCCTGACGAACGGCGCCCCACGCCGGCAACACGCCGAACACCACGCCCGTGAGTACACCAACCGCAATCGAGAACGCCAGCACCTGAACGTTCACCGACAAGTCGGTGATTCCGGCGATACTCTGCGGGCTCACGCGCGCGAAGATGCCAACCGCCCAGATCGGGATCAACATCCCGACGCCGGCGCCAACGAGGGCGATGAGGATGCTCTCGATCATCAACTGCTGGCCGATCCGCCACCGCCCGGCACCCAGCGCCACGCGGACGGCGATCTCCCTGCGGCGCGACACACTCCGCGCCAGCAGGAGGTTGGCGACGTTGGCGCAGGCGATCAGGAGGAGGCAGGTGACGGCACCAAGGAGTAGCAGGAGCGGCGTGCGGATCGCACCGAAGAGACGATCGTGCAACGGTTCGACGATGACCATTGCCCCTCGGCTCCCGGCTGGACGCGTCGCGTCGTTCTGTCGCACCAGCGATGAGAGTTCGGCGGCAACCCGGGCGAACGATGCACCGGCGTGTGGGCGGGCAATCACCGAATAGAAGAAGGTCACTCCGCTCGGCAGGTTGGCCGGAACGACGAGCGGCGTCCAGATCTGGGCCTTTGCGGGAAAACCGGCTCCGCGCTGCAGCACGCCGATCACGGTGTATTCCGTTCCGCCGAGCGCGATCTGCCGGCCGACGATCGCTGAATCCTTTCCAAACCGGTCCTGCCAGAGCTGGTAGCTCAACACCACCTGTGACAGAGCACCGGGAGCATCGTCGCCGGCGCGAAAGAGGTGGCCGACCGCCGGATCGACTCCCAGAAGATGGAAGAAGTTGGCCGAGACGCGCGCTCCGTCCAGCTGCGCCGGATCGCCGACGCCGGTGAGGGCCATCGAGCTTCCGGTGTAGACGGCAATCTGGTCAACGCTCTTCGCCGCACTGCGCCACCGGTCGAGGTTCGGCGATGCCACCACCCGGCGATCGATGCCGTGATCGCCTTCCGAGATCGACGCAATGTGCGATGGATCGGCGTACGGCAGCGGCCGCAACAGCACGCGGTCGACCACGGTAAAGAGCGTGGTCGTCGACCCGATCCCCAGCGCCAGCGTCACGACAGCCACCGCCGTGAAGACCGGCGCCTGCCGCAGCGATCGCACTGCGTAGCGGATGTCGAGCCGGACCGCGTCGATCACACCACCCACCCGTCCTTCAGATTGATGATCCGGTTGCCGTACGTCGCGTTGGTCTCCGAATGGGTGACCTGGATGATCGTCGTTCCCGCCTTGTTGAGCGCGGTGAACAATTCCATGATCTCGCGACCCTGCGCCGAATGGAGGTTTCCGGTCGGTTCGTCGGCGAGCAGCAGCGACGGCTTGTGAATCACCGCGCGAGCGACGGCGACGAGCTGCTGCTGGCCGCCCGACAGTTGCGTGGGATAGAGATCCTTCTTGGCGACGATCCCGAAGCGATCGAGCGTGTCGGCAACGACCGCCTGGCGCTCGGCCTTGCGGATGTCGCGATACGACAGCGGAATGTCGAGATTTTCGGCGACGGTGAGATCGTCGAGCAGGTGATACTGCTGGAAGACGAATCCGACGTATTGCTTGTGCAGCGCGACCCGTTTCTTGGCATCGAGCCGGTGCACCGGATGATCGTGCAGCGTGTATTCGCCGGTCCACTGGCCGTCGAGCATGCCCATCACGGCGAGCAGCGTCGACTTCCCCGCCCCCGACGGTCCCATGATGGTGACGAACTCACCTTGCCGGATGTCGAGGTTGATCTGCCGCAGGACATAACTCCGTCCCCCGGCGAGGGGATAGCTCTTTTCGATGTTGCGCAGGACGATCATGGAAGTTCCGTGGTGAGATTCAGGTGCTGCCGAGCAGCATCTTAATCATTTCGGAGCGCGACCATGGGGTCGACCCCTGCCGCACGACGAGCCGGCACGAACGCAGCCATCGCCGCCACCGCCAGGAGTGCCGCTATAGTAACGGTCAATACAGCGGGATCGGCCGGCGCGACCTGGAAGAGCAGGTGGGCCACTGCCCGCCCCAGGAGGAACGACGCGATACCGCCGGCCACCAGCCCGGCGACCGCGGCGCGGATCGCCTGCCCGACCACCAGGCGCACCACGTCGGCCGCCTGCGCGCCCAGCGCCACGCGGATCCCGACCTCCTTGGTACGCTGCGTCACGGTATAGGAGAGGACGGCGAAGATTCCGGTCGCCGCGATCAGCAGTGCGAGCAACGCAAACGCGCCGAACGCCGATGCACCGAGCCGCCACGACGACAGCCCGGGGTTCACTTCATTCGACATCGGGATGATCGTCGCGTACGGGAGATCGCCAATCGAGTTCACCTCCCGGCGAATCGCTGGAATCATCGCGTCGGCCGCACCGCGGGTCCGGACGAAGACTTGATTGATCGTGGCGCCGAGCTTCATCTGCGGCGCGTCGATCTGTGCAAAGGAGAGATAATAGATCATGCTCTCGGTCTCGGTCACACTGCCGCGCACCGCATCGGCGGCAACGCCGACTACCCGGGAACAGGTCGCCGTCGAGTCTCCCACATAGAGGCAGCGCCCCAGTGGAGACTTGCCGGGCCAGACCCGCCGGGCGAAGGAATTGCCGACGATTGCGACCTGCGGCGCACCAGCCACGTCGCTCGCGGTGAAGTCGCGCCCGCTGACAATGCGGGTCCCCATGGTGGCGAGATACGTCGGCGTCACCGCCTCGAAATAGGGGCCCCCGCTCGAAGGCGTGGTGATACTGTCGACACCTTCCGCCCGGAGATCAGTGGCATAGGACCACTCGAACGGCGATCCCATCGTGGCCGCCGTGTTGGCCACCCCCGGCAGGCGGCGGAGCCGGTCGGCAATGCGCAGATAGGTTGCGTTCGCGTCGGCGGTCGGAATCCCCGCCGCGCCAAAGCCGACGTAGATGCTGACCAGATGATCGGTGTCGAATCCGAGATCGAGCTGCTGCGCGCGCCGGAACGACTGGACGAAGAGTCCCGCGCCGACCAGCAGCGCCAGCGTCAGTGCGATCTGCACTGCGAGGAGTGCCTCGCGCGTGCGGCGGCCGGACACCGTCGCGCCGTGGCCGCCGCTGCGCAGACCGGAGACCACATCCGCTCGACTCGCCTGGATCGCCGGGACGAGACCAATACAGAGAACGGCGACCCCAAGCGTGAGGCAGGTGAGCACGATGACCGTCGCGGAAACCAGCGGTGCGCCGGGCGGAAAAGTGGGCAGGAGCCACGTGCGCACCGCGTTGCCGAACCAGTCAGCGAGGAGCAACGCGGCGACGGCTCCGGCGACTGCGAGCACCACGCTCTCCGCCAGCAGCGCCCTCACCAGGCCACCGCGTCCAGCGCCGAGCGACGCGCGCACCGCGAGCTCACGCCGCCGGCCGACGCCGCGCGCGAGCATCAGGTTGGCAACGTTGGCGCATGCAATCAACAGGACGATCAGCGCCACGCCCTGCACCCAGGCGCCGACCTTGGCATCGCTCGACGCCTGAGGGCCGCGTGCCGACTGGATTGGTGCCAGCACCACATTGACCGTCGTGTCGCGTCCGTGATCGTTGCGGATCCCTGCTCGCGCCGCACGTGTCGCTGCGGCGGCAGCGGCCTGCACCGGTTCGCCGGGGCGGACCCGTGCCACCAGGCTCAGCCACGTCCAGCCACGGGCATTCACCGCGTCCGGCGGCGCAATATCGCCGTTGGTAGTCACTGCGATCGGAAGGTAGAGATCGTCGGGGCTGAGATCGATGCCTCGGAACCCTTTCGGTGCTACACCGATCACCGTATAGCTCGACTTGCCGATCGGGAGTTGGCGCCCGATCACCGATTGGTCGCCGCCGAAATGGCTCTGCCAGAAGGCGTACGACAAGACGGCAACGGTCGGGCCGCCGACGCGATCATCCGTCGAATCAAAGAAACGACCGAGCGCGGGATGCAGCTCGAGCATCGGGAAGTACTGATACGACACCGCCTGCGCGTTGACCTGCGTCGCACTCGACCCGCGGCCGAGCCCCATCGATGCCGACCGCGTGGCGGCGACGGCAGCGAATCCGCCGGCATGATCACGAAGATCGTGGAATGCCGGCAGGCTGGTCGATGCGCCGGTCCAGTCGCCGAACCCGGCACTGCGCAACGAATTGCCGTGATGATGATAGTAGACGCGAACCAGGTCGTGCGGATGTCCGACGCCGTCCGGGGGACGGAAGAAGAGCGTGTCGACCACGCTGAACATCGTCGCGTTGATCCCGATGCCGAGCGCCAGCGTGCCGACCACACCGACGGTGAAGAGCGGCGTTCTGACCAGGGCGCGGATTGCGTAGCGGAAGTCCTGCCACCAGCGTTGCACGAAAGACGTCCTCTCAGGCCCGGGTGGCGTCAATCAACTGCTGTCGCGCTGCGCGGCGTTCGCGGCCACGCAGCGCGACCGAATCCTTCAGGGGAGGTGCTGCGCCGCCGCCGTCTGTTCGTCGAGCACCCGCCCGTCGAAGAGGTGGATCGACCGATCGGCGTGCTCTTCGTAGCGCGGGTCGTGCGTCACCATGCAGATCGTCGCGCCGTTGCGGTGCAGCTCGCGCAGCAGATCCATCACCGCTTCGCCGTTGACCGAATCGAGGTTACCGGTCGGTTCGTCGGCGAGAAGGATCGCCGGATCACCGGCGACTGCGCGGGCGACGGCGACGCGTTGCTGTTGACCGCCGGAAAGCTGTGCCGGGAAGTGGCGCACACGGTGGGCCATGCCGACGCGCTCGAGCGCGGCGTGGACCCGCTCCTTCCGCTCGTTGGAACTCATGCCGCGGTAGGTCAGCGGCAGTTCGACGTTCTCGTACACCGTGAGATCGCCGATCAGGTTGAACGCCTGGAAGATGAACCCGATCTGCCGGTTGCGGACCCGCGCCCGCTCCGACGCATCGAGCCCCGCGACGGGCCGTCCGTCGAGCACGTACCCGCCATCGCTCGGCGTGTCGAGGAGGCCGAGAATCGACAGCAGCGTCGTCTTGCCGCACCCTGACGGGCCGGCGATCGCGATGTACTCACCCTGTCCGATTTCGAGATGCACGTCGGAGAGGGCATGCGTCTCGACTTCGTCGGTGTAGAAAACCTTCTTGATCCCCTGCAGCCTGATCAGCGGTTCACCCACGGCGGTCATTGGTCTGCTCCTATTGCTTGAGTCGAACGCGGTCCACACCATCCCATTGCGACATGTCCGAGAGAATCACCCTGTCGCCGGCATTGAGCCCCTTCACCACTTCCACCGACGTCACCGAACTCTTGCCGAGAAGGACCTGCACCCGGACGGCGGCATGCCCATTCTCGACAACCTTGAACAATCCAACCGGACCGGTCGGGGCACCGTACCCCGGACGCCCGGTGTAGAGCACGTCGTGCAGCTTGTCGACCTGGATCGTCCCGTCGACGCTCAGGTCGGGCACCGCCCCCGGGGGAAGCGCGCCGTCGAGCGCGACGTCGATCGTGACTGTCCCGGCGACCGCCGAGGGATCCTTGCGAGCCACATGTCCCTTGATGAGCCCGTTGCTGCGCGTGTCAATCACCGCGGGTTGTCCGATCACCACATCCTTCGAGTTCGATTCCGGAATCTGCAGCACCGCCTTGAGCTTTCCGGGCTGGACCACCTCGAGCAGCGTGGTGCCGTCGGTGACGAACTGACCTTGCTGCAGCGTCAGGCCCTGTACCACGCCCTCGGCCGGTGCGCGCACCGACAGCGACTTCTGCTTCTGGTGGTAGAAGTCGGCGACTGCCTTGAGGCGCGAGATGTTGGACGCGGCAACCACAAGCTGTGAATCGACGCTTTCCGAGATCAGCTTGAGCCGGTCCTTCTCAATCTGCAGCTTCGCCGTCGCTTCAGCGGCGGCGGCATGCTTGGTGTTGACGTCGAACTGCGCGATCAACTGGCGCTTGGCAAGCGAATCCGCCGCCGCCGCGTCCTGGGTCGCAGTCACGTATTGCGTGTTCGCCGTCGCCACCGCGCCCTGCTGGGTGAGACGGTTGCTCTGCAGGTCGGTGCGCAACTGGATCAGGCTCGATTGCGCCGACGCGATCGCCTGATCGGCCTGCATCGCCTGGATGTCGACGTCGGGGCTCGACATGTTGATCAACGGTTGCCCCGCAGTCACCGTCTGCCCTGCCTGGACCAGCAATTGGTCGACCCGCGCGTTCGACTGTGCGGTGACGAACTGGATCTGCTCCGGCTTGAGCGTTCCCGGGCCGCGCACCTCGATGACCATGTCACCACGCCGCACCGAGTCCTGGATCGTGATCGACCCGTCGACGGTGGGGGCGGCCTTCTGCAGGCGGCTCAACAGGATCGTCACCACGATCACGGCAACGACGCCGAGGCCGATGGCCACGTTGCGAGCGGTCTTCTTCTTGGGCGGTCGAGCGACGTCCACGCGAAATCCTCAGGTCAGTGGCAAGCACGGCGAATTCCCACGAGGTGACCAAGGCAAGCCGGATGCCGCGCCGCTCCTGCCGCAACTCATTATCGATTCACGACTTGGCGCTCGTCCGTGCAAGTCGATGTCACCGCTCATGTGCGAAGGTGAAACTGGCCGTCCCGAATCCGGACACTCTTCATTCATCGCGGAGCGCCACCAGCGGGTCGATCCTCGTCGCGCGCCAGGCCGGGATCACCGAGGCAGCAAGGGCGACCGCGAGAAGGAGGAGCGTGACCACTGCAAAGGTGCCGGGGTCGTTCGCCCCCACGCCGTAGAGTTGCGAGGTGATGAGACGCGTGAGTCCCAGCGCCCCTGCGAGGCCGATCACCGTGCCGACTGCCGCCAGCACGACTCCCTGATACAGCACCAGTCCGATGACGTTTTCGCGGCTGGCACCGAGCGCCACCCGGAGCCCGAACTCGCGGGTCCGCTGTGCCACGGCGAATGACATCACGCCGTAGATGCCGAGCGATGCCAGGAGAAGCGCGAGGCCGGCGAAGACCGCGAGGAGAACCATCGACAACCGCCGCTGCCCCATCGATGCGGACACGAGGTCGTCGAGCGTGGTGACGCGGGCCATCGGGAGGTCGCGATCGAGATCGGCGAGTGCGGTGCGCAGCGCACCGGTCGCGGCGAGCGGATCGCCGGTGGTGCGCACGACCACGTCCATCCGCGCAATGCCGCCGCTGTTCGCGGCAGGCTGCAGCACACTGAGATAGACCTGGATGCGCGGATCGGCGTCGAGTCCCTCGTGTGCGGCATGCCCCACGACACCGATGATGCTGATGTATTGCGTCGTCGAATCGGGGGTGCTGTTGCCGAAGTAGAACCGCCTTCCGATCGGATCGGTCCCGGGAGGATAGAACCGCTTGACGAATTGATCATCGACGACCGCAACCGCGATGGCGTGACCGTCGTCGTGCGCTGTGAAGACGCGGCCGGCGTGGCGCGGGATCTTCATCGCAGCAAAGAAGTCGGGCGACACCGTCCGGATGTCTCCCCACGGACCATTGGCGCCCTTCGGCGGCGTGTACCCCTCGACGTTGAACGAGCCAGTCGACCAGTTCCCGCCAAACGGCACGACCGTGGTCTCTCCCGCCGCCACCACACCGGGAACCTGTTCCAGCCGCGTCGCCAGCGCGGACCAGAACGCGGTTCGCACCGTGTCGTTGCCGTATCTCGCAGGCGGAAGCCCGATGCCGAAGGTGAGGAGATGATCGGGGACGAATCCCGGCGACACATCTGCGAGTCGCTGGAAGCTCCGGATCAGCAGCCCGCCGCCGGCGAGGAGCATCAGGGCAAGCGCAATCTGGGCGATCACCAGCGCGCGACGGAGTCGCTGGCCCGCACGGTCGGCGGTCCCGCCTCGGCCACCGTCCTTGAGCGATGGTTGCAGGTCGGCGCGCCATGCCTGGAGCGCCGGCACCAGACCGAAGAGCACGCCGGTGAGAATGGCGATCGCCAGCGTGAACAGCACCACATGGGAATCGATTGCGAGATCACCCGCGCGGGGGAGCTTGCTCGGATTGGACGCGACCAGCGCCTTGACGCTGCCGTAGGCGATCGCAAGGCCGAGCACGCCGCCGGACAGCGACAGCAGCAGGCTTTCGGCGAGCAATTGCCGCACGAGGTCCCATCGCGTCGCGCCGAGGGCAGCGCGCACCGCAATCTCGCGCTGCCGGCTCGCGGCGCGTGCCAGCATCAGGTTGGCGACGTTGCCGCACGCGATGAGCAGGACGAAGCCGACCGCGCCCAGGAGAATCAGCAACGCGGGACGGATGGCGCCGGTCTGCACATCGTTCATGGTGCGGACTTCAAGGGTCCAGTCCGGCGAGAAGTTCGAAGGATTGTCCTTCTTCAACTGCGTCGCGAAGGCCGCCATCTCGCGACTCGCCGCATCGAGTGTCACGCCAGGCTTCAACCGCGCAACGAGATTCAGGTACTCGCTCGTGTAGTTGCCGGGAACGAATTGGGCCGGATCAATCGCGGCCGGCGTCCAGACTTCGACTCGCGGATTGAAGGGGTCGACAAATCCCCTCGGCATCACGCCGATCACCTGATAGGCGACGCCGTTGAGCTGCACCGGTTTCCCGACGACATCGCTTCGCCCGCCGAAATCGCGAAGCCAGAGTCCGTTGCTGAGCACAATGACGTGCTCGTGCCCCGCCTGGTCGTCATCGACGGTGATCGTTCGTCCCATCGCGGGAGATATTCCGAGGGTCGGAAAGAAGAGGCCGGTGGTGCGCCCCCCGATCAGCCGCTGCGGGTCGCCGACGCCGGTGAGATTGACGCTCCACCCCGCCTCGACGCCAACGCCGCTGAACGACCGGGTCCGATCCCGGTAGTCCCGGAACCCCGGTGCCGAGACCGGTGCCTCGAGCTTGAGGGTGGGATACTTGTGATAGATCGTCACGAGCCGTGCCGGATCGCGATATGGCATCGGGACGAGGAGGACGGTGTTGACCACGCTGAAGATTGCCGAGTTGGCGCCGATGCCGAGGGCCAGCGTCAGGACGACGATCAGCGTGAACGCCGGGGCGTGCCGCAGCCGGCGCGCGGCGTACCTGAAGTCGCTCAGCAACGATTCCATGGGCCCGCCATCGGGATGGGACAGGGGCGCGGCGAGTGGCGTGACTCCGCCGGACGCTACGGCCAACCTTGGTAGGACACCTGAGACGCCGTGACGGTTGCAGCGTGGAGCGTCAGCGCTCCGGAATCACCCCCGAGACCGTTTCACGGAGTGAACGGCTGGTCGGTCATCATCGCGCGCCAGGCCTTGGCCACCCGCTCGGTCGGAAGCCAGGCGGTGGGCGTCTGCGGGGCCGGACCGCTCGCCGGACGGTAGGAGTCGTCGGAGGGATCGCCGAGAAAACCGGACCCGGGCGCGATCGGGAGAAGGGTGTCGGTCGATTCGGGGAGACGGAGCCTGAGCACATCGTCAAAGAAGACCACCGCGAGATCGCGCGATCGTCCCACGATGTGCCCGGCTCCCGGCTCATTGGCAAGCGCCCAGAGCGCAGCACCGCGACGATTGACCGCGAAGAGTCCGGTGACCGTCTCGATCCGGAAGGCGAGGTCCTTCCCGCCGACGAAGAGGATCGCCGGAACGTTGCGTGTCGCGCGCGGCGTGAGCGCCGTGTAGTAGATGTTCCCCTTGTTCACGATGAACGCGGCGACCCGCTCCGGATGCCACACGGCGAATTCGTAATTGAACTCGCCGCCCGCCGACATCCCCCAGAGGAGCAGTGGCGCACTCGACACCTCGGCGTGGCGCGACATCGACGCGAACAGATCGAGCGCGTGCAGGAACGCGTCGCCACTCCCCCTCGACACATTCACGTACTCTTCGATGAACCCCTGATCGTGCGGCTTGTCGGTGAGCTGCACACCGATGAGCGCCGCATGATGCTCCTGCGCGAAGCGCTGCCAGGTCGTGTCTGCAACGTCGCCCCGGCCGTCGCCGTTCGACCCGGGGACCAGCACCACGATGGAGCGGATCTTCTCGGCGCCGCCGGGATACCAGAAGCGGAACGCCGCCTTGTTGTAATTGGCGCCCGGGGCAAACGAGGTGTCGAAAGTCATCCCTTGCGCGGCGAGGGAGTTCGGGACGGCGAGAACGAGAGCAATTAGCAGCGCGCGACGCGACATTGTCAGCTCCAGCACGATCGGAGGGGAGGTAGAAGTCGAAATCTACCGACGCTCAACCAACCGCTGCCACCGCCGCCGGTCGGCGCGGATTCCCGTCCGCGCCGACCGCCGCGCCGACTACATGATGTAGCTGACGCCGCCGTAGATCGATCGCGGCTGCCCCGGCGATACAAATCCGCCGGCGCGCAGCTCGGGGTACTCCTTGTTGAGGATATTCCGCACCCCGAGACGCAACGTTGTTCTGCTGCCGACGATCAGCCGGCCCGAGAGATGGAAAAGCGCGTAGGCCGGCAGCTCGACGCCGGTCTCATCGAATGGAGTGTACGGACCCACCACGTTGGTCGAGGCGCGGACTGACCAGAGCGCCGTCACCGCTCCGAATTCAATCGCAACGTCGCCGACGTACTTGGCGGTATTCGCCACGGTCGTGTTGCTGAGCGCTTCACCATCCGGCGTCACCTGATCCAGGTATTTCGCGTTGGTAATGGTCCAGTCGCCGGTCATCCGCGCGTACTGGCCGAGCGGCGCGGCCAGCGTGAGTTCGACACCCTGCCGCCGGCTCCGGCCCCCGTTGGTGCTGGTGAGGAGGATCGGATCAAAGCTCTGTTCGTTGCTCACATCCGTGCGGAAGAGCGCCGCGCCGCCGGTCACATGTCCGGCGTTGATGTGCATGCCGGTTTCATACGCCCACTCGGTGATGAACGGCAGCGTCGGATCCCCGATGACCCCGTCGGTGCTGCGGAATCCGCGCGAAGCATTGGCGTACACGTCGCCAACCTTGGGCAGGTGCAGCAACGCACCGAGCTTGGGCGAGAAGACGCCGTGCGATGCGGAGGCGGCGGTATCTCCGGCGGGCGTGGACTTCGTGCCCACATCGTCGTAGCGGCCGCCGACGGTGAAGCGGACGTGCCGGCTCAGGTCGAGACTCGACTGCAGGAAGAGCGCACCGGAGAGCTGTCGTGCGTCGATCAGTGCGTCGGACGAATCGCGCGCGCGCTGCGTGGTGAACCAGCGCTGATAGTCGGCGTAGTCGGCGCGACCTTCACCGCCGAGCGTGACCTGGATCCGCTCCTTGACCCAGGTGAGCGCGCTGGTGGCGCCCCAGCCGTGGCGGAAATCGACCTCCTGCGTCTGGCTTCCCGATCCCTCCCCTTCTCCCGGCTCGGGCGGGACGGTAAGGAAGAAGTTCCAGTTCCCCTGGGTCGCATACGTCGTGGTGCGCCACGCGAGATTGGGATTGAGCACCATGCGAAGCGACGCCCGCTCGAGCGCGTGACGCTTGAATCCACCGTCGGTCGGATCGGAGACATGATCAACGTCGCCGGCGGCGAATTGATCGGCACTCAGGAATCCCGGCGAATCCCAGCCAGCGCCGTAGAGCTGGGTTCCCACGTCGAGCGTCGCCGACGACGAGACCTGCTGCACGAGCCGTCCATAGAATTGGCCGAGATGCTGCTCGCTGTTGGGACGCCATCCGCCGTCGCGCATCCCACGGATTCCGAGCACGAGTCCGGTGTTCGGCTTGTCGATCCCGGTGAAGAAGGTTCCATCTGCGCGGCCGTTGGCACCGCCGTCGATCGCGAACTCCTCACCGCTCATCCGCTCGCGCGTCAGGACATTGACCACGCCCGCCATGGCAAAATTGCCGTAGACGGCACTGGTCGGTCCCTTGAGCACTTCCATGCTCTGCACCGCCTGCGGCATCAGCAGGCTCCAGTCGTTGTATCCCTCGGCGTGTCCGTTCACCGGTTCGTTGACCGGGACGCCGTCGATCCAGAGCGCGATATCGGTCGAGTGATCCGAGGAGAAGCCGCGAATCGATGCGTCGGACGCGAAGCCTGGCCCCTGCCCCTGCTCATGTACCTCGATCCCCGCGGTCTGCCGCAGCAGATCCCACGGCGAGGTCGCTGGTGTCGCCGCGATCACCGCCGGGGTGATGCGCGTGATGCTGATCGGCGCCTGGGGCGGCGCCGCGGCCGATGTTACGGTGATCGCCTGGAATTTCACCGGTGTGCGTGTCAGGGTATCCGTCGCGGTTGTCGTATCGTGACGGACCGTGTCGGGGTGGACTGGAACCTGTGCGATGAGTGCCGTGGGGATCACGCACAACACCAACGCCAATGAACGAATGGACACCTTGCCTCCGTGAGCAGTGATGACGGGAAATGACGCCCCGGCATCGCCGGAGCCGGCTCAGGCGGAGAACGACGGAGGTGCGATCGAGAACGGAAGGAGGTAGCGCGGGCGGCCGGGAGTTACGCCGAGGTCGGACCCGGTTTCGGCTGCGTGGCGTGTGGCGTGAAGGGCGACGATCGAGTGCAAGGCTGCCGGAAGCGCCACCGCAACACATCCCGACGGACAGAATTCGCAGCAGTTGGCCTGGTGCTGGTGCGACGGCGCGTGCGGCATCGACGCCGGCATGCCGTGTCCCATCGCCATCGTGCTGCATGCCGCCGCGCCGCCCGCCATGACCCGCGCGTGCGCCAGTTCGGTCACGGGACTCGCGGCGACGATCACAGCCATGAGTACGGCTGCGATTCGGCGAAGGGGCGCTGGAATCCGGATCATCGAAGGCGAATAGTGAACGCGTCACCCGGGCGAATCAAGATCGGCCGATGATTGCGTCGTCTCGGCTTGCCCAGTGGCGCGTCCGCTACTCGGCCCGCAACGCACGGATCGGATCGACTCGCATCGCCCGGCGTGCAGGAATCACGCTGGCGAGCACCGAAACCATCAGCAGCACCGCCGCGACTGCCACGAGAATGGCCGGGTCGCGCGGCGACTCGTCGAAGAGCAGCGGCTGAATCCAGTGGCTCCCTGCGATCGCGACGCCGAGGCCCAGCGCCACGCCGGCCAGCGCGAGCCTGACCCCTCCGGTCACGACATGGCCGACGATGTCATGCCCCTGTGCCCCAAGAGCCACGCGCACGCCGATCTCATGGAGCCGCTGGCTGACATTGAACGCGAGCACGCTGTAGAGGCCGATGGCCGCCAGCAGCAGCGCAAGTCCGCCGAAGACGACAAACATCGACGCGCCAAGGCTCCACGACTGCGTCTGCTCGCTGATGAAATCGCGAACCGGCGTGACCGTGACGTACGCCGTTCCCGGCATGTATCGCTGCAATGCCTGCCGCAGCGTTTCCTTCATCCGGTCGGCATCACCCCGGACCTGGACGAAGAGTCCGCCCTGATTGGGGTGGAACTGCTCTGACGAGAGGTAATAGAACAGCGACGGATCATCGCCGAGCTGTTGCTCCTTGATGTTCTCGGCGACGCCGACAACGTAGGTGCACGGAGCCGTGTTGACATTGACGTGCACGCACTGGCCAATCGGATTGCCGTGCGGCCAGAGTTTCGCGGCCATCGCCTGGCTCACCACCATCGCTCCCGGGGCGCCGGCGGCGTCCTGCCGGGAGATCCCGCGCCCCTGCAGGATCCGGGTCCCCATCGTGCTGAAATACGTTGGCGACACGGCGTCGAGATCGAACTGACCGAGCTTGTCGACCGAATCGATCCCGGCCACGGAGAGTCCCAGGCTCCACATGCTCTCGAACGGCATCGTGAGCTGGCGCGATGCCGTCACCACCCCGGGCACTCCGGTCGCAACCGCGTAGAGCTGGTCGATCATCGCCTTGCTGTGCGCGCTGTCGAGTGGCGTGCCACGCAGGTTCGTGGCGACCAGCAGGACGTGCTCCGGCTCATAGCCGAGGGGGACCGCCTTGACGTGTCGCAATGAACGGACGAAGAGTCCCGCGCCGACCAGCAGCACAACGGAGAGCGTGGCCTGCACGACCAGCAGTGCGCCACGGATTCCCGATCGCTGGTAACTCCCTTCGCGCGCGCCGGACTTGAGGTCGCGGTTGAGATCCATGTGCCGGGACTGCAGCAACGGCGCAAGTCCCGTGAGAAGTCCCGCGACCAGTGCCGCGAGACCGGCATAGAGCAGCGTGCGCGGATCGGTGACCACCGCGGCGGTCGCGGTCTTCGACAGGAATTGGGAGCGGAGGAACGCGCCGCCCCACTGCGCGATGGCGATGCCGCTCACGCCACCGAGCATCGCAAGGAGGGTGCTCTCGGTGAGCAACTGCGCGGCCAGCCGGCTGCGGCTCACGCCAAGGGCCAGCCGCACGGCGATCTCGCGGCGGCGCTGCAATGCCCGGGCGAGCATCAGGTTGGCGACATTCGCGCACGCGATGAGCCAGACGATCAGCGCGACGCCGCCAAGCCAGGTGGCCACCTTGGCGAGGTCGGACTCCTGCGGCCCTCGCTCGGTCAGGATCGATGCCGCCCATGCGCGCGGCTTGTCGTTCGCAGGGTTCGCATTGGGGTGATCAGCGGTCATCTGCTTCTGATAGCTGTGCACGAATGCCTGCGACAGGTCGGCGTCGGCCTGCGCCACCGCGACGCCGGGCTTTCGCTCAACGATCATCTGCGCCCAGGTCCAGTGATAGGTCGTCCACCACGATTCGCCGAGGTTGCCTCGGCGCTGCGTTTCGCCGCCCCGCACCGCAGCGGGGATGAACGCCACCGGCGGCGTGTTGCTCTACAATCCCGTGAAACCGCGCGGCGCCACGCCGATCACGGTGTAGGTGGTCGCGCCGATCTGCAGCTGCTGGCCGATCACGTTGTGCGCCGCGCCGAACTGCGATTCCCAGAACCCGTACCCGAGCACGACGACCGGGCTCCCCTGCGGCGGCGCGTTCTCGGCGTCAGTGAAGTACCGGCCGACCACCGGCTGCGCGTCAAAGAACCCGAAGAATCCCGGTGTCACCACGCCGATCTGCATCTCGCGCGCCTCGGCAGCCGAGCCGACCGCGAGCGGCACTTCCGTGAAGAGCGCGGTGTGCGAGAACGAGTGCGTCTGCTGCGTGATGTCGAGGAAGCGCGCGTACGGGATGTACGTCCCGATGTTCTCTTCGCCGCGGAGCGTGGTTGACACCACGACGCGGTGCGCCAGCGCGGGATGCCGCATCATCGGCGGGGCGCGGAACAGCAGTCGGTCGACGATCGAGAACATCGCGGCGTTGGCGCCGATGCCAAGCGCGAGGGTGAGAACCACGGCGAAGGTGAACCCCGGACGATTCTTCAATCCGCGAATGGCATAGCGGATGTCCTGGAGCCGCTGATCGATCCAGCGGATCCCGCGGGCATCGCGGTGCTCATCACGATACCGTTCGACACCCCCAAAGGCGAGGAGCGCCAGCCGCCGCGCTTCTTCGGGGCTCACTCCCCGGCTTCGCACCAGTTCATCGGCTTCCAGCTCGACATGCAGCCGGATCTCGTCGCTCAGCTCGCGGTCGACGTCGGCGCCGCGAAAGAGCGCCCGCAGGCGGCGGAGGATGCGATGAGCAGGACGCAGCATGGTGACTCCTTCAGGCCGGGCGCGGTTCGAGCGAGTGTCCTACATACTATGACACTCGACAATAGAAGATCGTTGCGTATTGTCGAACGTCAAGGTATCGGGACCCGTGCCGGGGAGGGCCTGCACAGCGCCGCCCGGCGCTGTGAAGCGTCGCTACACCGGCGCCGGACCGAAGAGCGGGCTGGCAATCAGATCGCGGTGGCCGGGCTGATGGCCGGCCTGACGCAGGAATGCCGCGATCTGGGCCCAGTGGCGGATCTCGTGGGTGACCGACTGCAGGACGAACTTGCGGGGGGTCATGATTCGAGTGGCCGAACCAAGGGTCATCTCGCGCGGCGCGGTCCAATCGGCATCGGGAAAGGTGGCGAGCAGCTGCCGGAGCGCAGCCCGGCTTCGATCGCCGAAGGCGAACAGTGTCGCCGGATCGTCGGCCGGAATGGTTGACGTATCGGTAAGCTCTTGCCGCAGCGACCGCTGCACGTACCGCAATTCGGCCGAAAAGATGTGCCGGATCAATTCGCCGACGGTATGGATCCGCCCGGTGTTGTGCGCGCCGAGGCCAGTCGCCAGCGTGGGGGCACCGTTCGCCTGAAACCAGCCGTGCCATTGGGCACGTTCCCAGTCGGTGTAGGCCAGCAGATCGTCGATGTCGAAGGGAAACGGCATGTCGTCGCTCGATGGTGGGTCGGATGCATCAATGGTATCGCAGAGGTGGGCGAACCGCATCGGCGGGGTCCTCAAACGACGAAAGGGACCCCTCCGCGAGTCGGGATCCCTTTCGTGCCGAACGAACCTGCGACTGAATGCTCCTTCGATCAACCACACTCCGAGAAGCCGCAGACGTGGCACTTGGCGCACCCCTCTGCGTATTCGAGCTGCGATCCACAATCAGGGCACGCGCCGGCGAGGGTCTCGTGCGTGCCGCCGAGGATCATCTGCTCGCCGCCGTCACTGATGATCGCAGCGGGCGGGGTGGGGACATCACTCGACGAAATCGCATCGACCGGCTGCACCCCGCGCGTGCTGAGGAGTTCCTGCTGCACTCCCTGCTTGTCGGCGGCGTACTTCTCGAGCGCGATGCCGACCGCATCCGGTACCGACATCACCTTGCTCGGCCCGAGCCCGATGGCGCGGTCGGACGAGATTCCCCGCAGCTGACGATGAATCGCGGCGAGCGGAATGCCGGAGCGCAGCGCGAGTGAAATCAGCCGGCCGATCGCCTCCACATCGGCCATCAGCGCGCCGCCGGCCTTGCCGAGCGACATGAAGACTTCGAACGGCTGACCCTTGTCGTCCTCGGTGATCGTGACGTAGAGATCACCGAGCGGCGTGGAGACGCGGCGAGTCGACCCGCGAAGGAGTTCGGGGCGCGACCGCTTCTGCCGGCGCTGGAGATTCTCGCTCTCGAGTTCGTGGACCAGCTGCTTGAGCTGCACCACTTCCGCTTCGAGCTCCACGGCGTGGGCTGCCTGGTCGGCTGCCGCGGCGCGGGCGCTGAACTCCGGCGAGCTCGCCGGGAACTCTCCGGTCGCCATGACGAGGTCGCCGCGCGCTTCGGACTTGCCGCTGGTCGTCGCCTGCTCGTGCACCTTCTTCGCCGTCGAACCGGTCGACAGCACCTGCATGTCGCGCGACCCGTCCCGGTATACCGTGACGCCCTTGCAGCCGAGCTCGTAGGCGAGACGGTAGATCTGCTCGACGTACTCCTCGGTGGCGTCGTTGGCGAAGTTGCATGTCTTGGAGATGGCCGAGTCGTTGTATGCCTGGAACGCCGCCTGCATCCGTATGTGCCACTCGGGCGCGATCTGGTTGGCGGTCACGAAGACCCGCTGCCACCGCGCCGGGATTTCGTCGAAGTTGATGTGCCCCTGCTCGGCGATGCGGCGCACCAGTTCGGCGCTGTACCATCCTTCGCGCTTCGCGATCGCCACGAAGTCGTCGTTCACGTCGGGCATCAGGACCCCGGCCTGATTGCGCATGAACGCGACGGCGAAGAGCGGCTCGATCCCCGACGAGCAGGTTGCGATGATCGAGATCGTGCCGGTCGGCGCCACGGTGGTCACGTTGCAGTTCCGCAGCTTCCGCATCGGCCGGATGCGGTTGCCCTGGGCGTCGCGAGCGCAGGTGGCGTCAGGTCCCCAGATGCTCTGCTCCCATTCGGGGAAGACGCCGCGCAGCGTGGCAAGGCGCTCCGATTCGTGCTTCGCCTCGTCGTCGACGAAGCGCTGAATTTCGCGGCCGAGGGTGACGGCGTCCTCGGAATCGTACGGCACTCCGATGCGGACGAAGAGATCGGCAAGCCCCATCACGCCAAGTCCGATGCGCCGGATCCGCTGCGCCAGCGACGTGATCTCGGGCAACGGGTAGTGGTTGGCGTCGATCACGTTCTCGAGGAAGTGCGTGGTGAGTTGCACCACCCGGCGGAGCCGTTCCCAGTCGATGTCGCTCTGTTCGGTGACGAACGCGCCGAGGTTGATCGATCCGAGGTTGCAGACGTCATATGGCAGCAGCGGTTGCTCGCCGCACGGATTGGTCGCTTCGTACGAGCCGAGATGGGGAACCGGGTTGTAGTGATTGGCGCGGTCAATGAAGAAGACGCCTGGTTCGCCGGTCTTCCACGCGCCGTGAATGATCTTCTCCCAGATCATCGAGGCGCCGAGCTTGCCGGTGACCTGCGCGGTGCGCGGATCGACCAGGTCGTACTCCTCGTCGTTGGCGAGCGCCTCCATGAAGGCGTCGGTGATCGCGACCGAGATGTTGAAGTTGGTGATCTTGGTCGTGTCGCTCTTGCACTCGATGAAGTCGAGGATGTCGGGGTGATCGACGCGGAGAATGCCCATGTTGGCGCCGCGCCGCGTCCCGCCCTGCTTGACGACGTCGGTCGAGGAATCGTAGAGCGACATGAACGACACCGGTCCCGACGCAACGCCCATGGTCGAGCGGACGATGTCATTGCGGGCCCGGAGGCGCGAGAAGGAAAAGCCGGTGCCGCCGCCGGACTGATGGACCAGCGCCATCGACCGCAGCGTGTCGTAGATCCCGCTCTCGCCATTGGAGAGGGTGTCGTCGACCGGGAGGACGAAGCACGCAGAGAGCTGGCCGAGCGGCCGGCCGGCGTTCATCAGCGTCGGCGAATTCGGCATGAAGAGGCGCTGCGCCATGAGGTCGTAGAACGCGCTGGCCAGTTCGGTGACCGCACCTTGCGAAGCGCCGTACTTGGCGTCGGGCGCGGCGACGGTGGTCGCGACGCGCCAGAAGAGATCCTCGGGACGTTCGGCAGGGAGCCCCGCGTCGTCCTTGATGAGATAGCGCTTTTCGAGGACGGTGATCGCATTCGGCGACAGGTCGACTGCGCCTCGCGAGGCAGCGGTGCTCATGATGCGTGACCCTTCAATTGCTCAATGTTGAACGATGGACCGCGTAGGGAGTTCCAAGGTAGGGAATGGGCTGGTACCCGGCAATGCGGTGGAAAGGCCAGCAGCCATCGGCTCCGCGAGAAACCACATCACAAATCTACTATTTCGGCGAGTTTTCCACAACGACCCCGCGCCGACGCTCCACCCGCGTCCCATTCCCTTCCACCGTCAGCTCCAGCTGATACCGACCCGCTGGCACCCCCTGCAGGGCGATCGCCCGGCGGATATCCGCGGTGCTCCCGGGAAACTGGAGCTCCTCCCGCAGGACCACCGATTCAGTCCCTGATCCGAATAGCCGGGAGAGAAAAGACCGCTGGCGCAGCAGGCCGAGACGAACAGTGTACGGCGTCCGAGGCCTGAGTCCGTACAGTTGAAAGAAGACCGACATCGTCTCGCCCCGCGGGTAGACATTGTCGGGCGACAGCCATGCCGTGTCTCCCGGCGCGTCGATCCACGGGAGGACGCGACCGGGAATGCCCAGGAGCACCGATGAGACCCCGAGTGAGGTGTCGCGCACAGCGGGAACGTCGAGCGAGTCGAGCGGAAAGACCACGCCGACCTGCCGGCTCGCTTCGATATTGAGCCGCATACGATACGCTCCGGGCGGGACCGGGAGCTCAGCGCGCGAGGCAACGAGCGACGAAGGTGCCGGTGCCGGCGGCGTGTGCAGTACCTCGACCGTGTCGAGTGACGCGACCGGCCGGCCGGAGCGATCGACGAAGACCGCGCGCAATGTCACCGGGATCGCATCGGACGACCTCACGCCGGCGACGCGACGCAGCATGGCGGCGTCGATGGCGTAGACGATGTGGACCAACGCCATCGAGTCGCGCCTTCCCGCAGCGAGCCACTCGGCGCGCCCGCCGAGGGTCACCGGATATCGGCGCGGCCACGACGTCGTGGTCGTTGCCAGCGAGATGTTCCTCTTTCCGGCCACGCGATCCCGCTCCGCGAGAATGCCGCGCGTCACCGGTCCGGAGTTGAGCAGTTCCGCGAGCCCGGGCAGGTCGCGCTCGTGCTCGGCGAGCGCATCGACTCCGACATTCAACTGCATCACGCCTTCGATCAATCGATAGTCGTCGGGTTGCTCGTCGGCGGCGAAGTGGAGCACCAGATCGCCGTCGGGCTGCCGGTATCTCCACGTCTCGTTGCCAAAGCTCGGCTCGTCGCCAACGGTGGGGTCGATGATCAGCGAAGCGACCCGCACGGCGGGACGAAAGATCGACGGCGGCGGCGGAGCGAACTGCCGCGGTTGCGACACCGGCCAGACGATCCGCGTCGTGGGGACGCCGTGGCGGATCCAGACAATGCCGCGATCATCGAGCTCCGGGTCGTGACTCTGGTAGACCTCGATCCCCCAGCGATAGACGCGGTGGAACGGCGGCAGCCGGAAGTGCCGCTCCGCGTAATCCCGGCGGCGAAAATGTTCGGCGAGACGGGCATCCGCCGTGCGCAGATCGGAGGCGGCGCGCGCGGTCCAGAACGTCCGCAGCCACGTCGCGCGATCGGCACCGTGCAAGCCATCGAACTGCCGCAGTGCGGTATCGCTTGCGATCGGCTGCAGGTCTCGGCGGTATCCGGCAACAACTTCCGGGTCGTCACTTGCCGCGGCGGCGTAGTACGCCAGGGCGAACGGCGGGGCCTGACCGGGCTCGGTGGGGAGTGTGTCTGCGGTGAGCGGCAGCGTCCGCGCCAGTTCGAGATCCGCCATCGCGGGGTCGGGCGACACCATCCGCGCCCGCTGAAACGCCAGTCGCGCCGAATCGGGGTTCCCGACCATCCGTTCGAGGCGGCCGCGATCGAGCAGCAGGGTCGGATCCCATCCGAGCGGCGATCGCTGCAGGAGGCGCAACGCGCTGAGCGCGGCGTCGACCGGCGCATCGAGCCGCGCTTCGAGCGCCGTCTCCACGAACGCCTGCACCCCATCGACGAAGGAGGGATCGGCGCGAATCGTGTGTGCGAAGGCTTGGGCCGCGCGCGAATCGCGATCGACCTTGAACATCGTCCAGAGACCGCCGGCGAAGCCGGAGGCGCGGTTCGGCGCTCGGGCGAGGGCGAGTCCCAGCCCGAACCACGGGTACGGCCATCCCGGTTGCAACTCGGTCGCCCACTGGAATTCGCTCTCGGCGTCGTCGACGCGATGCTGGTTGCCGCTCAGGTCGTCGATGCGCAGCGCGAGGAAACCGAGGCGGAGATGCAGGAGCGCATCGTCGCGATCAGCGCGGGCGACGACAATCATCCGCGCTTCGCGATCGTGCAGGGTGGTGGTGTCGTAGGTCAGCTGGAGCGAATCGCGGAACACCTGCAGCGCTGCCCGTTGCGGCGGAGTCTGCGCCGGCGCTACTGCCGCGTTGCCGGCGAGCGCCAGCGACACACCGAATGCTGCCAATCCACGCCCGGTGATCATCGCTGGTGCGGCGGCTACTTCACCACTGTGAATGTTCGGTCGCGGGCCACGCGGGCGTTGCCGCCGGCGGTCACGACGATCTCGAGCCGGTAGGTCCCCGGCTTGAGTCCGCTGATATCGACATCGCGCTGGACCGGGTCGGGAGTTGCAGCCGCGGTCGGAGCGAAGGCGAGCCGAAGCGCCGGCGTACTCTGGCGATCGTGGTAGATGCTCAGTACGGCGTGGTACTGCGATCCCGCCGGTACGCCGCCGACTTCGCAGTAGAGTTGCATCGGTTCGGAGCGATGAAATGAACTCAACGGGTTGACCCACACGGTGTCGCCGCGAGCGGTGGTCCATGGCAGCGGCACGCTGCGGGAGCCGAGCGCAAGATCCGACAGGTCGAGCCGCAGTGCGCCTGTTGCGGCGACACGGACCGGCTGCACCGGCGCGATCATGCCACGGCCCGGCGTCTCGACTTCCACCCGCACGGTATACTCACCCGGAGGGAGATGCATCGGCACGCGGCCGACGAGGAAGCGCTCGTCCGCGATCGGTTGCGCCGCAACGAAGCGACGCAGCGTATCCACCGTGGCGATGACGGCATTGCTTCCCTGCCGCCGCACCGATGCCCTGATATGCACCGGGTACACCACCGGACCGGCGGCAGGTGGCGCGTACAGCGACGTGCCCGGAATCGCGAAGGCGATCTGCAGCAGCGGTCCCGCGGCGTCGACGCCCACGGCAATCGCGTTGACCGTCGCGTCAAGCGGAAGCTCATAATCCACCGCGTGGCTCTCACCGCTGGCGATGCTGCTGTCGCCCTGGGCCCGCTCCTGCCGTTGCAGGGCCAGCGCACCGCGTTTCCCCTGCGACAGCATTTTGCCGTAGGTCGCGCTGGTGTTCTCACGCGAATAGAGCATCTCCTGCGCAGTCTGCGCCGTCCAGCTCGCACCATAGGTTTCGACCGCTTCGCCCCGCGCGGCCATCCCCTTCACGTCGCCGTGTCCCGTGGCGCGAAGCGGCGTGCTCAATGCCAGGATATCGAAGACGCTCGAGACGCGGTGGAAGCCGGTCGAGTCATCGGTCCGCACAAAGTTGAAGAGCAGGTCACCGCCGGTCGCAGCGGCGGCGTAGTGCCAGGTCTCGTTCGGCGGCACGCCGACCTGGTTGAACCAGGTGTGCTCGTCGGGCGGTCCGTGCAGGATCCAGACGACCCCCCGGTCATCAAACGCGGGCCCGATCGGATTGGTGTCGACGGCGATGTCGGCGACGTAGTGCGGTGTCGGACGGACGAACGCCAGGCGCGCATGATCGAGGCGGTGATAGTGTTCGCGGAGCCGGGCGGCAACCGATCGCTGTTCTCCCGCGTCGTCAAATCCCAGGAAGCGTTGCAGCAGTGCCACGCGCGCGGTGGCGTCGTCCTGGTCGAAGCGTCGCGCGATCGAATCGGGGAGGAGCGCGACGAGATCGTCACGATAAAGTCGCACGACGGCGCTGTCCGCGGCGGCCAGGCCATCGAACCAGTCCTCGGCGCCGGCGTCGTCGCCGATGGCAAAGTCGCTCCGCGCCATCTCCAGCAGCGTTGCGGGATCGCGCGGCTGTCGCCGCAGCAGCGCAACGGCGAACCACCGGGCCGAGTCCGGACTCCCGGCGAGCCGTTCGAGGCGTACGCGATCGAGCGCGACGACGGCGTTGGCCGCGTCGATGTACGGGGCACCGTGGCGCAGCGCCGCCAGTGCAGCTTGCAGCTCTATCGGATGCGCGTTGGCAACGGCGATGGTTGCAAGGGTCAGCAACGGCTCCGGATCACCGCCCGCGACGGAGCTGCTCCGCTCGAACTTCGCAGCGATATCGCTCGCCTGGTTGCGGTGCAGAATTCGCGCGACGCTCCCGGCAGTGACTGGCTGATTGTCGATGAGGTTGAGTTGTGCCAGGCCGCGTCCGAGCCACCCGGCGGCCCAGTCGCGATGGGCGGAAGTCACCGCCGCGAACGTCGCATCCGCGATGGTGAAGTCGATCCGGCGCTGTTCCAGCTCGCCCTGTCGCAACTGCGCAAAGCCGAGGCGGAGTTGTGCGGCATCGTGCCGTGAGCGCTGGCGCATCTCGGTCGACAGCCGATCTTCGATGGCGATGATTGCAGCGGTGTTGTCGATCGCACGCAGCGAATCCCGGAATCGATCGAGGACGGCCGGATCCGCGGAAGACTGTGCAGCGGCGCCGTGCAGCGCCCCGATCACGATCGCGACGGCCATCGGGTGGCTGCGAATCACTTGGTCACCGTGAACGCGCGCCGGCGGACCGCGCTCCCACCCGACGGAGCCATGACAGTGACCTCGAGGACATAGTTCCCGGTCCCGAGGCGACCGATATCGAGCTCGCGATGCACCCGGTTGGGAACCTCGGTCGCAATCCCCTCAAAGCCGAGATCGAGCACCGCATCCTTGTGGCCGGATCGGAAGACGCGGTATTCCGCATGGTATCCGCCGCCTCGGGCGACGCCGCCGACTTCGAAGAAGAGCTCCACCGGTTCCGAGATCCGGAAGGTACGGAGCGGATTGATCCATGCCGTGTCCGCGGCACCGGTGGCCCACGGCAGCGGAACGCTCCGCGAACCGAGGGCGAGATCGGAGAGCGTCACCGATGGCGTGGAGAGCGCCGCAACGTGCACTTGATGCGGTGCCGCGATGACGCCGCGGCCGGGGGTCTCGACCGAGACACGAACCGTATAGTCGCCCGGCGGAACGCTGATCGGCAGGCGACCGAGGAGGTCTTCGCCCTCGGGAATCTGCCGCGGTGCGACGAAGTTCCGCGTGGTGTCGACGGCGACGATCAATTCACCCGCGGCGTTCTTCACCGCCACCCGCGTCCGGACCGGATAGACGACGCGCCCGGTCGACGGCGGCGCGTACAGCGACGTGCCGGGGATCGCGAAGACGACCTGCAATTCCGGCGTCGAGCCAACCGACCCCACCGCCAGGACATCCACCGTCGCGGTGAGCGGCAATTCGTATCGCATCTTCCAGCTGTCGGTCTGCAATCCGACGCGGATACTCTTGCGTCCCTCGGATCGTTCGGCGACCTGCGAGGCATGGGCGCCCGACGCGCCAGCCGACAACATCTGGCCGTACGTCGGCGACAAGTTTTCCCGCGAGTAGAGCAACTCGCGTGCGGCCTGTGCCGTCCACGCCGCGCCGTAGGTTTCCATCACGCCGCCGCCCTCCAGCCGCGCACGGACGTTCCCCTGCCCGGTATGCTGCGCAGCGGCACCGAGCCCTGCGATGTCGAGGAGGCTCTCGTACATCCGCCATCCTTGCGCGCTGTCGGGCTTCGCGAAGTGAAAGAGCAGGTCGCCACTCGGCCGCCGGTACACCCAGCTCTCGTTGGGTGGCAGTCCGATCATCGAGAGGGTGGCACGATCGTCGGGCTCGCCGTGTCGGACATAGATGCGGCCGCGATCATCGAAGCGGGAGTCGGTGGGATCGAAGACCCGGAGCGAGTCGTAGCGCCCCGAAACCATTCCGAAATGGCGATGCGAATAGTCGAGCCGACGGTAGTGCTCGCGCAGCCGCTCGGCACCGGCGTTGACCGCATCCGGGTCGCGCGAATCCCAGAAGGTGCGCATCAGCGACGCGCGGGCCGCCGGCTTCGACGCGTCGAAGAGATGGAGCATCGAATCGGAAAGAACCAGCGACAGGTCGAAGCGATACATGCGAAGCGTCGCGCTGTCGGCCGACGCGAGGCCGGCGTACCACGGCTGCACACCGGAGATTCTTCCGGCTGCGAGCTCCGTCCGTGCGAGTTCGAGCAGTCCCAGCCCTCGCGTGCTGCCCTCGTCGGTCAGCGCACCGAATTCCGCGACGGCAGAATCGACATCACCGGCTTCCCGCTCGACGCGACCCCGCAGCAGCAGGATGTCGGGGTTCCGCGCAATCGGCGCGGCGCCAACGTCACGGAGCGCCTCGAGCGCGACGGCGAGATGCGCCGGAATTCCCTGCCGCAGCGCTTCGTTGCCCACGTCGAGCAGCCCTTCGGTGAACATCGAATCGACTTCCGCGCTCCGGCTGAAATGCCGTGCCGGCGTGCGGTAGGCATCATGGCCCAGGGAAAGAAGAAAGCCTTTCAGCGCATCCGAGATCCGGTCGCTCGAGATCAGCTCTGCCTTGCCGAGGCCGTACCAGGCATACGGCCATTCGGGCTTCAGTTCGGTCGCCCACTGGAATTCACCGGCGGCGTCGTTGGCATGCGAGGCACCGGTCGTGAGGTCGGTCAGACGGAGCGACAGGAATCCCAGCCGGAGGTGCCGCATCGGATTGTCCCGATCGGCGCGAGCGGAGTCGACCTGGGCCGCCTCGATGGCGAGGAGCGCAGTAGTGTCGGTGCTGCGGGAGAGGGAGTCGCGCCACTGGCGCACCACGGTGCGCTCCGAGGGCGTCTGTCCGCGCAACGGAGCGGCGAGCGATGCCAGCACCAGCACGAAGGCCGCCACGCTGGCGGCGCGCCCGGGGAACGCTATGGCACCAGCACGAATTCCTGACGTCGGCTCGTCCTTTCGTGACCGCCGGACGACACGGTCACTTCCAGAAGGTATCTCCCCGGCTTCTGCTTGCCGAGGCCGATCTCCTGATGGATCACGGCAGTCGACCCGGTGCTGCGCTGGGTGGTGGTCACGTGGAAGGCGGCACGTCCCTTCCCGAACAAGCCCAGCACCCGGCTCACGATCGACCGGTTGCCGGGTCGCGTCACCGAGAGTTCGTAACGGTAGGACGCGCCGCGAGGAACTCCGTTCACTTCGAAATACAGCTGCAGCGGCTCCGTGGCGCGGAATTCCGCCGACGGACTGATCCAGATGGTATCACCCTGGACCCCGCTGCGCCACACCGGAACGCTCCGCGCGCCGACGGCAAAATCCGACAGCGACAGCGCCGTGTCGCGTGCCGACGAAACGTCGATGGTATCCCGATCGCTGATCACCCCGGCCCGCCCGACCTCGAACCCAACGCGAACAGTGTAGTGACCGCGGGGAACGGCCAACGAGATGACTCCCACCCGTTCCCCCCACCGGTCGGTGGCGAGAGCGTCGACCGCACCGACAGTGGTATCGGCGGTCGCCGCCACCGTGCCGTCGCGGCCGAGAATCGCCGCTCGCACCCGCAGCGGTGCCACCGAATCGCCGTGAAGCCCGCGAACCGCCTCCGACGGCAGGGCGAACGCCACCTGAACCATCGGTGAGGCCGAGTCGCCTCCCACGGCGAGCACCTGCGCCGCAACTGGCAGCGCCGCGGCGTAGCGATGCGGCCAGTCATCGGTGGTGGTGCCGATCCTGATGCTTCGCTGTCCGATATTGCGCTCTTCGGCCTCGATCCCCGACGCACTTCCCCGGCCGGCGCCGAGCATCCGCGGATAGATCGGATCGAGATTCAACCGCGACCGGACGATCTGTTCGGCGAGTTGCGAAAGCGCCGCATCGCTGGCGCGCTGCCGAAGTTTTCCGGCGCTGTCCTGCGAGATCCTCACCTGCCGCGCGCCGACACGCGGCTGGATCGGAAGCCCTTCACCATGCAGGTCGCCGGAGTTCTCCAATCGGATCGCGTTGGCATATCCGACCAGGTCAAGCGCGCTCTCGACCAGGCGAAAATCGGTGACCCCCTCCTCGGCCACGAAGTGGAAGAGAAGATCGCCAGTTGCCCGGTGATACACCCATGATTCGTTGAATGCCACGCCGGGAAGTTCGAGCGAGGCACGATCGTCGGGCGTCCCCTGCCGGATGTAGATCACGCCGCGGTCGTCGAAATCGACCACAGCCGGGCGGTATCGTTCGATGATATCGTAGTGCCGGTGCGTCGACGCGACGCGGTAGTTCCGCCGGGCATAGTCGAGCCGGCGGTAGTGCTCGACCAGTCGCTCGCCGGGGAGACGCAGTTCGTCGCGATCGCGGAGGTCCCAGAAACGGCGCAACAGCGTCACGCGTGCCGGATCGGCGTCGGCGTCGAACGTCTTGAGCGTGCTGTCGGGAAGAACGAACTGCATATCGCTGCGATACAGCGCCGCCGTGGCCGGATCGGCGATGCCGAGGCCGTGGTACCAGGGATCTCCGCCATCGCGGCGGCCGAGTCGGAAACGGGCCCGTGCCTGTTCGAGCAGCGCAACGGCGTCCTGCGGATGCAGCGCCACGAGCTCGTCGGCGGCAGCAATGGCGGAATCGGGGGAACCGACTTCACGTTCGATGCGCGCCCTGGCGAGGAGCACCTCGGGGTTGTGACTCGCCGGCGTCGCGGCCGCGTGGCGCAATGCATCGAGCGCGACGCCCATCCGGACATTGATCCGTTGCCGCAGCGCCGTATTGGTCAGCTCCACCAATCCACGCACGAAGGCCGGGTCCACTTCGGCGCTCCTGGCGAAATCCGCCGCGGACCGGGTCAACGCGTCGCGACCCAGTGCGTTCTGCAGCCCGCGCAGGATCGGGATCGGCGAATCGCCGACGCCGAGCTCGGCGAGGCCGAGACCGAACCATCCGTACGGCCATTTCGCCTGCAGGTCGACGGCCCACTGGAATTCGGATGCGGCGTCCTCGTAGTGCTTGTGCCCGGCGAGGTCGCCCAGTCGCAGCGCGATGAACCCAAGGCGCAGGTGCGCCGTGGCGCTGTCGCGCAGCTCGTGGCTGGCGCGGGAAATCAACCGCTTTTCGGCGGCGAGGAGCGAGACGGAGTCGTTGACCGCGGCGAGGGAATCCCGGAAGGCCTCGATATCGGCTCGTTGTGCGGTCGACTGCCCCGCTGCACCGATCACCGGGACGGCAACGAGAGCGGCGAGCAACCAGCCGGCGGAGCGCGATCCCATCGTCTCAATCTACCAGCGGCGCCGCGCACTGGCCTGACCGATCTTACCGCTCTTGAACCTTTTCCGGCCGACGGGCCATCTCCTGCAGGTAATCGGTGATTCCCTCGACGATCCCCGCCGCGTATGCGCGCCGCCCCTGCGCCGTCCGCAAGGCATTCTCCTGGTCGGGGAACATCAGAAAGAGCCCTTCGGTGAGAATCGCGGGGTACCACGTCGGCCGGACCAGCGCGAGATCGCCGCGAGTGACCGCGAGATCGGGAAGTGCAAGATGGGTGACAAGGCGCTGTTGAACGTCGCGCGCGAGCGCCAGTGACTGCGGATGATTGAAATAGGTGCTGGTGCCGTTGTTGGTGAACGGGTTGAGCCCGTCGGGAAGTGCGTTCTGATGGATCGACACCAGGAGGTCGGCATCGATCGAATCGGCGAAGGCGACTCGCGCACCGAGTGACACCGGACGATTATCGATGCGTGTCAGGCGCACGTCGGCGCCGGCGGCAGCGAGCTCATCGCGCACCACGAGCGCGACGGAGAGATTCGCTTCCGGCTCACAGAGTCCGGTCGGGCCGCACGCGCCGTTGGGCGGATGCCCCGGGTCGATGACGATCCGGCGTCCCGCGAGCGGATGGAGTGAATCGATCGGCGGCGGTGCGCGGAAGTCGTAGATCAGGTCCGTGCCGTCGATACGGCTTCGCCATCCCCACAGCGGGCGGTCGAAGGAGATCTCCAGTGCCACTCGGTCGGCCGATTCCTGGCGCGGCGTCACCAGCGAGACGAACCGCTGATGCGCGCCGTACCGGATCCAGTTGGTGTTCGACACGGCGTCAAAGAGATGGATCACGATGCCCCGATCGGTTTCCTCGACCTGCGACGGCACCGCACGAGTCAGCGGGATGCGCAGCGTCGCGCCGTACGCCGTTGTCGCGAGAATGGGGGAGCCGACGATGGCAGACCGGGCGTCGTCCACCGCACGCGCGAGATGCACCTCGCTCAGCGGAACCCAGGCGACGGACTGACGTGACAGTCGGAGCCTCGCCTGATCGCCGGTCCACATGTCCAGCCGAGTCCTGGTGCCGGACGGAAAGAACCAGGTATAGGTGCCGCCCGGATACGCTCGACCAATCGTGATCCGCTCGGCGCTGGTGTCGTTCGACAGCAGCACCGCGAGGGGACCGGTACTGGTGCGGGTGACGCTGATCGGCCAGCGCAGACGCGTGGTGTCGCCGGCCAGGATGATCTCGAGTTCGGGGGGCTGACCCGTCGTCGCGACGTGAGCGCCGGGGGCAAGCTCGCCGTTCCGCGCCGGATTCAGCGAGCCGCGAACGGTCGCGACGTAGCGATCGTCGTGCACCGGACGAACGAAATTGCGATCGTCGTGATCGAATGCGCGCACCCCTTCGCGCACCGGATCGGCGATGGAATCCGACGCGAAGCGGATCACCGTCCCGGTTGAGGTCCGGAGCCGCACCTCGGCACCGGGGGCGGCACGCACCGTCAACGGCAGCGGCTCGTCGGGCGGCATGGCGATGTCACCGGTCGGCGACAGGGAGTGCGGGTCGACCCAGGCACCGACCTCTCGCACCCATCCTGCGCGCAGCAGTCGCAGCGACGATGTCGCGGAATCATGCCCGGCCCGCGCCGTGATTCGCAGCGTGAACGCGGAGTCAGCGGGGATCGCCACCCACGCAAGCCACGCCCCGTTTGGCGCCACATGCGCCGGCTGCCCGGCTACGGTGACCGTCGCATCGCCGTTGCCGGAAGTGCCGAAGAGGAAGATCGAATCGCCGACATCAAGCGCCGTATTCGGCTGCGGGTAGGCGACCACCACGCGGAGCGCCCCGTGGACCGGCGGCACCGGCGGGAGCGAATCGGACTGCTGCGCGCAGGCGCTCCCGGTCACCGATGTCAGCAGCACGACAGCGCACGTAAGCTTCTTGAATGGCGTCACTTACAGTCCATTCGGGTTGCCGCCTTCCGGCGTGGTTCCTATCTTCCCGCTTTCCGCAATGACGCCCTGAACCGGAGAGACGCCACGCCGCACGTTCGCGCCTCGTATTTCGCGCTCACCGATCGCGGTCGGACCAGGGACCACAACGAGGACACCTTCCTCATTGCGGATCTCGGTGCCACGGCAGCGGTGCGCGAATCGCGGCCGGCCGGCGGCGACGTCGGCGAACGCGGCGCCCTCTATCTCGTGGCCGACGGAATGGGCGGCGCGGCCGCCGGTGAGGTTGCCAGCGAGATGGCGGCGACCAACATCCATCGCTACCTGATCGACACCTGGCGCAGCGACAAGCAGCTTACCGAAGACCGTTTCGCACACCGGCTCAAGGAAGCGGTCGAGCTCGCCAATCTCCAGATCCACAATTATGCGCGCGAGCACCCCGAAGTCCGGGGCATGGGGACCACGGCGACTGTCGCCGGCCTCTGGCGCGACCGCCTCTATCTGGCGCAGATCGGCGATTCGCGCGGCTATCTCGTGCGCGGCGGCGAAGCGCGGCAACTGACCCGGGACCAGTCGCTGACCCAGCGGCTCGTCGATGTCGGAGAGCTCACCGAAGAACAGGCGGAAGCGAGCGAGCGGCGCAACATCATCCTGCAGGCGCTCGGGCCCGACGCGCTCATCAAGGTCGATCTCAGCTGGCAGCCGCTCCAGCGGGGCGATGTCCTGATCATCTGCAGCGACGGATTGTCGAACCTGGTGCGCCGCGACGACCTTGCCCGCGCCGTCGCCGAGGAACCCGACCTCTCCACGATCTGCCACCGCCTCGTCTCGCTGGCGAACGAACGCGGCGGTCCCGACAACATCACCGTCGTGGCCGTGCGGTTCGAGGGCGATGCCCTGCCCGAGACCGCCAGCGACGAACCGGGATATCATGAACTCAAGACGTCGGCCGAACGGCCGGCGCTGCAACCAACCGCTGCGATGCCCGCGGTCGCCCGCCCCACCGCGGCGCCGGCGCCGGCGCTGCGGCGCGGATCGCCCACCGGTGTCGCCCTGGCGGCGCTCGCCGTCGTCATGGCGTTGATCGCCATCGCCCTCTTCCTCCGCCGCTAACCGCGTACCGTCGCGCGCCGTCACGGCGGCGTGATCGATCCCAGCACTCGCGGACCGTTGGCGCCGGTGGCGCCCGGCACGTTGCCCGGTTGCCCGTGCAGCGTCAGCCACCCCAGCAGGGCGAACGCCGCGGCTTCCTTTGCCTGTGACGGAAAGAAGAGATCGTCGAAGCGCGTGAGCTCCATCCCGCGCGCCGCCAGTTGCGTGGCAAGCGTGCGCATGAGCACGGGGTGCTGCGTCCCGCCGCCTGCGGCCACCACTTCGGGCGCCTCGGGGAGATGCGCCTCACAGAAGCGCACCACACTTTCGACGGTGAGCGCCACGGCGGTGCGAACACCATCGGGACCGGGGACGCGGCGATGCAGTTCGGCGGCGTAGCGCTGGCCAAAGAATTCGCGCCCGGTGCTCCGCGGCGGCGGCCCCGCGAAAAACGGCGCCTGCAACAGCTCGGTGAGCACAGTTTCGTCGATCGTCCCCTGGTCGGCCAGCGCGCCGTCGTCGTCGAACGACAGTGACGGATTCACCAGCCGCGCCACTCCGTCGATGATCGCCATGCCGGGCCCCGTGTCGCCCGCGACGACGGCATCGAGATCGGCGCGGCGCCGCACCCACGTCACATTCGCCATTCCGCCGAGGTTGAGGAGGATCCTCGGATGATCGGCCGCACCGAAGCAGAGCGCATCCGCGACGGGGACCAGCGGCGCGCCTTGACCCCCAGCCGCCACATCGCGGGAGCGGAAGTTGTGGATCACCTTGACTCCGAATCGCTCGGCGAGCACGGCGGGCTCACCTAGTTGCCAGCTGACAATCGGCGGCTCATGCCAGATCGTCTGGCCGGGAAATGCGATCGCGGCAATCGCGTCGGCACGCACGTGCGAGAGTTCGAGCGCCACCTCGACCGCATCGACAGCCCAATCCGCGAGCGCGGTGTGGAGTCGCGCGGTCTCCGCCACGCTGGCGCCGGCGAGGACCGCCTCGATCCGGCCGCGTTCGGCGGGGCTGTACGGCCGGTGCGCAAAGCCGACCAGTTCGAGTCGCGTCGGTCCGCGCACCCGGACCACCGCCGCGTCCATTCCGTCGAGCGATGTCCCTGACATCAACCCGACCAGGAGCATCGGTGCTTCGGTCATCTGTCGCCTCCGGTGGGCGGCGTGCCGACGATGGCGCGAAGGCGGCGGTCGACGCCATCGAGTCGCGCGGCCGCGGTGGCGGCATCGACCTTTTCGTGCAACATCACGATCGCCGTGCGCACGTTGCCATCCGCGCGCGCAATTGCGTCGCGCGCGACGTCGCGCGTCACCTGCAGCACCTCCATCACGATCCGTTCGCCGCGGTCGCGCAGCTTGGCGTTGGTCGCCTGAAGATCGACCATCAGATTGCCGTACGTCTTGCCGATCCGGACCAGCGCGCCGGTGGTGAGCATGTTGAGCACCAGCTTGGTCGCCGTCCCCGCCTTGAGACGCGTCGATCCGGTGATCACCTCGGCGCCGACGTCGACGTGGATCACCTGATCGACAGTGTCGCGCATCGTTGCGGGAGGTTCGGCGCAGGTGAAGAAGATGGTGCGCGCACCGATCGCATGCGCGGCGATCAGTGCCCCGTGCACGAACGGCGTGGTACCGCTTGCCGCGATTCCGACGACCACATCGCGGTCGGAGAGCTTCTGTTCGGTGATCGCGGCCGCGCCATCCTCCGCGCGATCTTCCGCCCCCTCGATCGATCGCACCAATGCGGCAGGACCGCCGGCGATGATCCCCTGCACCATCTCCGGTGGCGTGCCGAAGGTCGGCGGGCACTCCGAGGCATCGAGGACGCCGAGGCGCCCCGACGTGCCGGCCCCGACATAGAAGAGCCTGCCGCCGCGACGGAATGCGCCCTCGACCAGGCCGATGGCCGTGGCGATTGCCTCGCGAGCGCGTCCGACGGCCGGCGCCACCGTCGAATCCTCTGCGACGAAGAGGTCGACCAGCTGCAATGGGTCGGCGGTATCGATCTCCGCCGACCGTGGATTCCGGCGCTCGGTGGCGCGGAGCGGTTCGCTCGATGCAGTCATGGCGCCCGGGTGAGCGTGAGCGGTGCGAATCGAAGCAATATAGGCCGCCGCCTCGGCTCCGCTGCTATTCTTCTCCACCCCATTCCGCCGTCGTGAGGGACCCGATGCCGTTCTCCCGCACTTGCCGAATTGCCACCTTCACTACCGCCATGATCACCGGCGTCGCATCGGTCGCGCCGGCACAGGGGGCGCCGTCGGTCAACGTCTCGCCCACCTGGCGGTACGCCGGCAAGGCACGCGTCGCGACCGGTGCCCACGGCATGGTCGCTTCCGGGAGCGCCATCGCGAGTGAAGTCGGTCGCGACATCCTCAAGGCAGGAGGCAACGCCGTCGACGCGGCGGTCGCCACCGGCTTTGCGCTCGAGGTCACGCACCCCGAAGCCGGCAACATCGGCGGGGGCGGCTTCATGATGATCCGGATGAAGGACGGCAGGACCTACGCGCTCGACTATCGGGAAACCGCGCCGGCGGCAGCAACGCGCAACATGTATCTCGATTCGACCGGCAAGGCGATCCCCGGCAAGAGTATCTCGGGAGCGCTGGCCTCGGGAGTTCCCGGCTCGGTGGCCGGGATGCTGGAGGCGCAGAAGCGATTCGGTCACCTCCCGCTCGCCCGGGTCATCGATCCGGCGATTCAACTCGCGCGCGACGGCTTCGTCGTCGACTCCTTCCACGCCCGCTCGATCGCCAGCGCCGCCCGGCGCTTCACGCAGTACTCGCCGGCGGCGCTCGCCCAGTACTCGATCGACGGCAAGCCGCCGGCACCTGGCGCGCTGCTGAAGCAGCCCGATCTTGCGCGCACCCTCGAAGCGATCCGCGATCACGGCCGCGACGGCTTCTACAAGGGACCGGTGGCGAAGGCGATCGCCGACGAGATGCAGCGCGACGGCGGGATCATCACCGAAGCCGACCTGGCGGCGTACCAGCCGAAGTGGCGCGATCCGGTGAAGGCGACGTACCGTGGCTACACCATCTACTCGATGCCGCCGTCTTCCTCCGGTGGCGCCACGCTCGCGTTGATCCTCAACATCATGGAGGGATTCGGCCCGCTGCCGCCGTTCGGCTCGACGGCGCTGGTTCATCGCGAAGCGGAGGCCATGCGCCGCGCCTTCACCGACCGCAATCGCTATCTCGGCGATCCGGACTTCGAGAAGCTGCCGATGCTGCCGACGATGGAATCGAAGGCGTACGCCACCAAGCTGCGCGAATCGATCGACGTCAACCACGCCACGCCGACGCCACCGTTCGATCCGTCGATCAAGGATGGCCCCAGCACGACGCACTACTCGGTGGTCGACGGCGACGGGGACGCTGTATCAACGACGACCACCCTCAACGATTCGTACGGTTCAGCGGTCCTGGTGACCGGCGCCGGCTTCCTGATGAATGACGAAATGGACGACTTCGCCACGGTCCCGGGCAAGCCCAACATGTTCGGCCTCGTCCAGGGCGAGATCAATGCGATCAAGCCCGGGAAGCGGATGCTCTCGGCGATGACGCCGTCGATCGTCCTCGACAAGTCGAACAAGCTGTACATGGTCGTGGGAACTCCGGGCGGGCCAACGATCATCACCCAGGTGTATCACGTGATCAGCAACGTGATCGATCATGCGATGTCGCTCCCCGACGCCGTCGCCGCGCCACGGACGCATCATCAGGGATTGCCCGACGAAATCGACCTGGACAACGGTGGCTTCACCGCGGCGCTGGTCGACTCACTCAAGGCAATGGGACACACCGTCCGGATGAAGGGCGGTGGCGACGTCCAGGCGATCATCCGCACGTCGCAAGGATGGCAAGGGGTCAGCGATCCCCGCGGCGGCGGGAAGCCCGCGGGGTACTAGCGACAATTTGCAGGCGATGCCGTGGGCTGCGAGCGCCGCCCGCCGCGCTGCCGTGGGGTGCCCGGAGCACGCGTCCGGCGGGGGCACCCCTGTTGGGATCGCAACGGCGCGACAGGCAGCCGGCTAGCGTGCGCAGCGGCAGCCCCACGGCATCGCCAGCAACATCTCTAGCTCCTGCTGAAATCCTGACCGAGCACCAGCGTCATCTCCGAACCGGCGTGAACGATGATGTCCCTGTCAGCTGTCTTGGCGGCCACTGCCGCTCCCGCCGCGCCGCCACCGACCGCACCAACCACCGTGCCGGTTTTCCCGCCGATGATGTGACCGACGATTGCACCGATCGCCGCTCCGGCGCCGGTCTTCGCCACCTCACTCGTCCCCACGCCGCGCGCCTTCATCTCGTACTGGTAGTCGGTCGCGTGCGCGGCGATCGGATAGCGCTCGCCGCGAATCTCGACGCTGCGCGCCCGCAGTTCGAGTGTCCCCTTCTCGCCGCGTTCCGGTGCCCGGGCGATGTCGGTGATTTCGAGCGACATGACCGACCCCGCCGGAATGACCGTCTCGCCGTTCGCAACGATATCGTGTTCGACACGCACGTGGACGACATCGCCCGGCTGATTGAACCTCGAATGAATCGAATCGATCGTCGTCGCACCGATCGCCGTTCCGCGCGGCAGCACCAGCGCGCCGGGGCGTTGCGCGTCGCCCTGCGGTAGCGGTTCCGGTTCGGCTGCCGGCGCCGGGGCCGGGGCCGGGGCCTGCTGAACCGTGATCGGGATCGGCTGGTCGTGACGCGGCGGCGGCGGGCGGCGCCGATGAAGCTCGACCGGCACCGGTACCGCCTGGGGGACATAGACCGTGTCGGGCGGCGTTGCCGAGCGCGCGGTGTCGCCGAGCGGTGCGGCGGCCGGGGCCGGGGGTGGCGGGAGCGTCGACGGGACCGAGTCCCCGACGGCGACCGTGGTCGATTTGGGCTTGCCGCATGCCCCAAGGCCGATCAGCGCCACCAGCGAAAGCATCATCGTTCGAGTCATCGTCGTACTCCTGCGTGAAGGATCACCGGGCCGCCGCTACATTGTGCGCGATGCGAGCACTGCGGCGACTGCGGAAGTATTTCCGGCGCTACGCGAAGGCGTATGCGCTGGGCTTTGCGTGCATGATCGGATCGAATCTGCTGGCGACCTTCGTGCCGCGGTTCATGCAGCACGGGATCGACGCGTTGATCGCCCGGAACTGGAGTGCCGACGAGCGCGCGGCCATGTGGGTCGCGATCCTCGCGCTCGGCGGCGGCGTCCTCCGCTTTGGCATGCGCTACCTGCTCAATGGCGCATCGCGCCGCGTCGAGACCGACCTCCGCGACGACCTCTTCCAGCACCTGACGTCCCTCTCGGCGACCTTCTTCCAGCGGCACCCGGTCGGCGATCTCATGGCGCGGTCGACCAACGATCTCCTCGCCCTGCGCATGGTCGCCGGCCCGGCGGTGATGTATCTCGTCGATACCACCGCGCGCACCATCATGATCGTCCCGATGATGGCGGCGATCTCGCCGTCGCTTACCCTCTGGGCGCTCCTCCCGACCCTCGGCCTGCCGCTGGTCATGACCATCCTCGGCGCCGAAGTGCATCGGCGCGCCCTCGGCGTGCAGGACCAGTTCGGAGACATCTCCTCGTTCGTACAAGAGCACCTCGCCGGCTTGCGAGTGGTTCGCGCCTATGCACAGGAGGGCGCCGAAACAGAGCGCTTCCACGCCCTCGACCGCGGATACCAGGAGCGCAACATGTCGCTCGCCCGCGCCCAGGGGATCTTCAACCCGCTCCTCTCGTTCCTCGGCGGCTCCGGCGCCGTGATCACCCTTGTTCTCGGTGGCCGCAGCGTGATCGCCGGCCGGATCACCGTCGGCGAGTTCGTCGCGTTCGGCGTCTACCTGGCGACGCTGGTCTGGCCGATGATCGCGCTGGGCTGGGCGGTATCGCTGCTGCAACGAGGCGATGCCTCGGCCGACCGGATCGACGCCCTCTTTGGAGTGACGCCCGATATTACCGATCCCGCACACCCGATCGAGCTGCCCGCCGCCATCGGCGGGCGCCGCGTGACCTTCACAGACGTGTGGTTCCGCTATCCCGCCGGTGAGCACGCGCCATGGGTGCTGCAGGGCGTGAGCTTCGACATCGCCGCGGGGGAATTGCTCGGCATCGTGGGCGCAACCGGTTCGGGGAAATCGACGCTGATCGATCTCCTGGTGCGAACCTACGATCCGGAGCGCGGGCGGATCACCGTCGACGGGATCGATATCCGGCAACTGCGCGTCGCCGACCTGCATCGCGCCATCGGCATGGTGCCGCAGGAGACTTTCCTCTTCTCCGAGACGGTGCGCGACAACGTCCTCCTCGGCACCGCGGATGATGGCCGGCTCGATCGAGCGGCGGTGGTCTCGCGGCTGAGCGACGCGCTCCCCGATCTGCCTGCCGGGTGGGACACCCTCCTCGGCGAACGCGGGATCAACCTCTCAGGCGGCCAGCGGCAGCGTGCGGCGATTGCCCGTGCCCTGGTGCGCGATCCCGACATTCTGGTCCTCGACGACGCATTGAGCGCCGTCGACGCGGCGACGGAAACGGCGATCCTTCGCGAACTCGAGGCGGCGACGTCGAGCCGCACCCGGTTGATCGTGTCGCACCGCTTCTCTGCGGTGCGGAATGCCGAGCAGATCCTCGTGCTCGATGGCGGCGACATCGTCGAGCGGGGAACGCATGATGAGCTGGTCGCACGCGGCGGGCGGTACGTCGAGTTGCTGATGCGCCAGGAACTGGAAGCGAGCCTGGAAGAGGCGTGAGTTACAGCAGCTGTCGAATGAATTCCGGCGTCAGCCCTTGCAGCCAGCTTGCCAGCCTGGTGAAGTCGCCGGTGACGAGCAGTATGCCCACCGCAATCAGGACTGCGCCGCTCACCCGCTGAATCCACGGCATCCAGCGGCGGAAGCGAAGAAACGCCTCACGGAAGCGGTCGAGTGCCGCAGCCGCAAGCACGAACGGCAACGCAAGCCCCGCGGAATACGCCGTGAGCAGCACCACGCCGTGCATCACGTTGCCGCTGGTGCCGGCGAGGACGAGAATCCCGCCAAGCACCGGGCCGATGCATGGGGTCCACCCCGCGGCGAACGCCATCCCGACGAGTGCCGACCCGAGAAATCCGACCGGCTTGTCTTCAAGGTGGATTCGCCGCTCGCGATCGAACCACGACACCCGCAACACACCGATGGTGTAGAGGCCGAACGCGATGACGATGATCCCGCCGGCGCGCGCGAGCGCGATCTTGTGGAAGCGCAGGCTCGCGCCGAGCGCCGTGGCACCGGCGCCCAGGGCGATGAAGATCAGCGAGAATCCGGCGACAAAGAGGAGCGAGTGGGCAACGGCGCGATGGCGGTTCCCGCTCATTTCATCGAGCGTCATCCCGCTCAGGAAGCCGATGTAGCTCGGCACCAGCGGCAGCACGCACGGCGAGAGGAACGACACGAGGCCGCCGGCAAAGGCGACGAGCGGCCCAGCCACAGCATCGGTCACGACGTGCGTCCTGCGCGGGCGAGGGCACCGGCGTCGGCTTCGCGGCAGACCTGGCAGAGGCCGCGGATTTCGACGCGGTGCGCCTGGTGCTGGAACCCCGCTTCGTCAGCGACGATCGGAAGGATTCGTTCGAAGCGCTCCGTCGAGAACTTCGCGATCCGCCCGCAGCGCGAGCAGATCAGGTGGCCGGATGGTCCCGGATCGAGCAGCGCTTCGTACCGCTTGAATCCTTCGCCGAAATCGTGGGCGCGCACCAGACCGCTCTCGAGCAGGAGGTCGATCGATCGGTAGATCGTCGCGGTGCCGACGTGGGTGCCGCTGTCGCGAAGGCGCCGGGCGACGCCGTCGACGGAGAGATGCTCCCCGCCGGCGAAGAGCGCGCCAGCCACCAGGTCGCGCGGTCGAGTGATCGGGAGGTGACGGTCGCGGAGCCATCGGTGGAACCGTTCCACCAGCTTCTGCGAAGCGTCGCCGGCGTCAACCATCGGTCGCGACAACCTCGACCGGCGGCGGGAACCACAGCACCAGCTGGACCGGCACCGGCGGTTCCTCGTCATCGGCGCGCACCGGGACGAGCGCCAGCAGCTCCTGCAGCGCTTCGATCGGCCCGCTGCCGACCTCGTGCAGCTGCGTCTCGAAGCCGCCGCGCTGTTTCCCCTTGATCGTCGCCGTGTAGGTGGCGGTGTAGATCCGGCGCCGCTCGCCGTCGACGCGGGAAATCACTGCGGTGCCGAATTCCTTGCGATCGCGGCGCAGTACACGGAAGACCCACACACCGTCGACTTCGCCGGCGGGGAGTTGCTCATTGAGCCACGCGGCGAGGCGCTCCCAGTTCGGTCCCTCCCCGGGACCACGCGGTTCCTGCGTCAGCATCGTTCGAGCGACATTCGGAGGATGTGCATGAAATCCTGGGCGTTGGTAACGACACCGTACGCCTGATGGGTGCCGCGGTCGCGCAGCTTGTTGACCACGAACTCCGTCTGGTCGACGCAGATCGTCATCAGCGGCGTCGGCTGGCCGTCGTCGGTGTGAGTATGGAAGGCGGGGAGCATGTTCCCCACCGCGATCGCGTGCAGTGCCGTCGCGATGAAGACGGCACCGGTCGCCTTGATCGTGTGTTCGCGCATCGCGTCCTGCGCCTGCAGCGAGTCGCTGATCACCTCGGGGAGCGGTCCGTCGTCGCGAATCGATCCTGCCAGCACGAACGGGATGTCTCGTGTCACGATCGCGTGCATGATCCCCGACTTGATCAACCCCGAGTCCACAGCTGCGCGGATCGAACCGGCCCGGCGGACCGCGTTGATCGCGCGCATGTGGAGTCCGTGCCCGCCTTGCGTCGGACGCCCGCTGTTGTCCATGCCAAGCGTCGTGCCGAAGATCGCCGCCTCGATGTCGTGCACGGCGACGGCGTTCCCTGCCAGCACCGCCTGCACGTACCCGTTCGCGATCAGCCATTCGAAGTCGTTGCGCGCCCGCGCGTGCACCAGCGCCGGTCCCGTGATCCAGATCAGGTAGCCGCCGCGATCCTTCTCTTCCTGCACGCGCGCCGCGAGGTCGTCGTAGTTGACCGGCCGCTCGCGCGACACCTGCGTCCCCATGAACTGGAATTCGTTGGCGCCATGGGTTTCGCCCAGAAATCCATCGGTCGAGACGACGACACCTTCGCCGCCATGCTCATCAAGTGCGGTGAGGACGAGGTCGCCGCTGCGGATCTTCCGCATCTCGACCGTGTCGAGCACCTCTCCCCGCCGGACGATTGCGCAATCCATCCGCGGCCGGATCGGCGCCTGCCACCCGCTCTCGAGGCGAACGTAGGTCGGCAGGTTCGACGTCGAGAAGAATCCGTCCGGGAGGACGCCGTCGCCCGGCGCCGCGACGAACGTCGCGATCGGCGCGGTAGCATACGGAGGTCGAGTGACATCGGGGAGCCAGGCCATCTGGGCGGAAAGGTAGGGCGCCTCGGTGCAGCGGCAAAGCCGACCGATTGCCATCCCGGCGTACCCCCTCCACGTTTCCCGCCGATGCGACTCTCCGCCACATCGTTTCCCCTTGCACTCTCGCTGATCGCGGCGCCACTGGTCGCGCAGAATCCCGATTCCGCCCGGACGATGCCGTCGCTCGAGGTGACCGTCACTCGCCAAGCGGCGCCCCTCTCCTCGCTCGGCGCCGCAGTCACGGTGATCGACTCCGCGAGCGTTCGGCGTGGGCGAATCGGGACCGGGCTCGACGAGACCCTCGCCTTTGTCCCCGGCGTGGTCGCCGAGAATCGCTGGAACTACTCGGTCGACGAACGGGTTGCGATCCGCGGATTCGGCGCCCGCTCCAATTTCGGGCTGCGTGGCGTGAAGGTCCTCATCGACGGGGTACCGCAGACACTTCCCGACGGCCAGACCCAGCTCAACAACCTCGATCTCGGCATCGTGTCACGCGTCGAGGTGATGCGCAGCGGAGCGTCCGCGCTGTACGGCAACGCCGGCGGCGGGGTCATTTCGTTCACCACAACGGCGGCGCCAGGCGTTCCGTGGGTGATCACGGCTGCGGGTGAAGGGGGAACGTTCGGCACGTCGAAGGAAGAGCTCACCGCCGGCGGACGCACCGGGCCCGTCGGCGCGACGCTGTCGCTGTCGAGGTTCTCGACCGATGGATCGCGCCAGCAGAGTGCTGCCGAACAGAAGCGGCTCAATTTCGGGCTCGACTGGGCCGCGTCGCCGAGGACCACGGTGACCGTGCGCCTGAGTTCCGCCGACGATCCGCGGGCACAGAATCCCGGCGCGCTCACCGCCACTGAGCTCGCCCTCAATCCCGATTCCGCATCGGCGGCGAACATCCGCCGCGGCGCCGACAAGTCGATCACGCAGACGCAGCTTGCGTTCGGCATCCACCACGATGCGTCACATCTCCATCTCGACGCCACCATTTTCGGGCTGACCCGCAATCTGAACAATCCCCTGGCCACGCCGCCCCCGGCGCCCGCCGCAGCAAACGAGGGGACGTATGTCGGGATCGGGCGACTCCTCGGCGGCGCGCGCGCCAGCGCCACGGTCGATCTCGGCACGCTGTCGCTCACCGGCGGATTCGACGCGCAATCGCTGCGCGATAACCGCACCAATCGCAGGTCCGTTGGTGGTGTGGCGACCGACACCCTGATTCTCGATCAGACCGAACGCGTTGCCGAAGGCGCGGTCTTCGCACAGGGATCGATACCGCTCACCGCCCGCCTCACGGCGCGGGCCGGCGTGCGGCGCGACATCAATCACTTCTCCGTCGGCGACCATTTCCTGACCGACGGCGACGCCAGCGGCTCCCGCACGATGCAGGCGACCAGCGGCGACGGCGGAATCGCCTTCAGCGTCTCGCCCCATCTCACGGCCTGGACCGATATCGCCACGATCTTCACCACGCCCACCACAACCGAGCTCGCCAACCAGCCAAGTGGCGCCGGCGGGTTCAATCCCGACCTCAATCCGGAGCGGAGCGTCAATGTCGAGGTTGGAGTGCGCGGCGCAGCGTCAGCGTTGAGCTACGAGCTTGCCGCGTACCACACCACCACCAATGATGCGATCGTCCCGTTCAACGAGGTTGGTGGACGCACCTACTTCACCAACGCCGGGAGTACGCACACGCGCGGCATCGAAGGATCGCTCACCTGGCAGGTACTACCGCGGCTAGCGCTTGTCGGCACGTGGACCGTCACCGACGATCGATTCGGTGAATACCGCGTCGTCAATCCGACATCGGTCGATACCCTCGACGGCAACCGCGTCGCGGGGATTCCGCAGGGCGTCGGCCGGATCGGGATCCGCGGATCGATCGGCCATGGCTTCGCAATCGACGTTGACCAGGGTTTCACCTCGTCGATGTTCGCCGATGACGACAACACCATTAACGTCGCGAGTTGGGGCGCCGGCGTCACCGGCGCCAGGCTCAGCTGGCATGGGACCCTCGACGGACTCCGTGCCACGCCCTACATCGCCGCGCTCAATCTGTTCGATCGTCGGTATGTCGGGTCGGTTACCACGGACGGCGCCGGCGGCCGCGTCTTCGAGCCGGCCGCCGGGCGGACGATCTACGTCGGAATGTCGCTCACTGCGTCTGCGAAATAGCCGCTAAAAATGCGTGGCCAGCCCGATCGTGACGAAAGTCGGATCGATCGTCAGGTGACCACCGCTGTCTCCATCTGCATTCTGCCAGCGGAACCCGAGATTCAATGCGACTGACTTGCTGAGCCGTATGTCGGAACCGACGACAAAGCCCTTGGCGCTGAATACGTTCTTCGGCGTGTAGGAGAACGTTCCGGCGCTCGACGCGAAGCTCAAATCGTGCGGATAGATCACGTACCCGATCTGCGGTCCGACCCAGATGTCGACCGCATCGGCGTGGACCAGATGCAGGTTGAGCGAGAGCAGCAGCGGCACCACCGTCACGTGATCGGTGTCGACGGTGCCGGCTGCTGCGGTGGTGGTGAATTGCACCTTGAGCGAACTGTATCCGATCGCCCCATCGAGGCCGATCCAGCGGTTCATCCGCAGTTCGGCGTCGGCGCCGAAGCCGGGAGCTGACCCGGCCACCTGCAGCGACACCGTGCCGAATCCCGGCGAAGCAAACGCTTCATTGTCCGTCAACACATAACGACCCACAGCGCCACCCCAGATACGTCCGTGCAAGCCTGATGCAGCCACCTGCGCCGACGCAGCGCCCTGCCATGCCGCGAGGAGCAACACCGCACCGATCGTCGCACGCAACGGGTGTGTCGTCTGACGCCCTTGTTCCATTGGTTACCTCGTCACGCGAGTGAATGAACCACACCATCAGTGATTGCTCGGGTGACGACCTCGCGCTTGGCGCGCCGCACATCTGTTGCACGCTACATCAACGACACCGGATCACGATCGACGGAGATTCGCACACCGCCGCGCGGCACCGCCAGCCGGGGCGCCGCGCCGCGAATCCAGCGGCTCAGCGCACTCTGCGGACCCTTGAGGAGGAGATGCACCCGCCACCGATCCTTGATCCGCTCGATCGGCGCGGGCGCCGGCCCCACGACGACCACCGGCAACGCGGCACGCGCGATGATTCGCTCGCACCACTCGGCGAGTGACGCGGCACGCTCCTGCACCGCCTGCTGATCGGTGCCGCTCGCCACGAGATGGATCAGCGAGACGTGGGGAGGATACGGCGGTGCCCGGCGGATCTCGCGCTCGAGGTCGAGAAATCCTTCGGCGTCGTGCTGCGACGCGGCAACGAGCGCGGGATGCTCCGGCTGCCGCGTCTGCACCAGGACCCGTCCTCCCTTCGGCCCGCGCCCCGCACGCCCGGCAACCTGCGCCACGAGCTGGAAGGTCCGCTCTGCCGCGCGAAAATCCGGAAGGTGGAGCGATGTATCCGCGTCGACCACGCCGACAAGGGTGACGTTCGGGAAGTCGATTCCCTTCGCGATCATCTGTGTGCCGAGGAGCAGGTCGATCTCCCCCGACCCGACCTGCTCGAGGATCCGGTGATGCGCCCACCGTGTCGCCGTGGTGTCGAGATCCATCCTCGCCACGCGTGCCGTCGGGAACCGCTCCGCCATCAGTCGCTCCAACTGCTGCGTCCCCGCGCCGATCGATCGGGTCGTCTCCCCATTGCACGCGGCGCACCGCGTGGGGATCGCCGCGTGATAATCGCAGTAGTGGCAGCGCAGGCGATCGGGGTGCTTGTGCACCGTCAGCGAGATGCTGCAGTTGGGACACTGCACCACCGTGCCGCAGGCGGTGCACTGAACGAAAGCCGCCCATCCCCGCCGATTGAGGAGGAGGAGCACCTGATTACCCGCGGCCAGCGTGGCATTCACCGCGACATCGAGCGCTGCCGTCCAGGGCAATCCGGTGACCCCCTCCGCCTGCAGCTCGTGTCGAAGGTCCACCAGCTCCACCGGAGGCATCGGCCGAGCCTCGATCCGCCGCGGCAGGCGGATCACCCGGTCGCGGGAGCTTGCGCGAGTCCAGCTTTCGAGTGACGGCGTCGCGGTGCCGAGGATGAGCGTCGCCCCGGCGAGGCGCGCGCGCATTGCCGCGACCTCGCGCGCGTGGTATCGCGGCGTCTCGCTGTTCTTGTAGCTCGATTCGTGCTCTTCGTCGAGGACGATCACGCCGAGCCGCTCCACCGGGGCGAAGATCGCCGACCGCGCCCCTACCACGATCGGTCGCTCACCACGACGTACGGTACGCCACGCGTCGGCGCGCTCGCCGTCGGTCAGGCCGCTGTGCAGGACGGCGACTTCACCCGGGAAGATCGCCCGGACGCGCCCAACCGTCTGCGGCGTGAGGGCGATCTCGGGGACCAGGACGATCGCGCCCTCGCCCCGTGCGCGCGCCGCCTTGATTCGCTCGAGGTACACCTGCGTCTTCCCCGAGCCGGTCACGCCGAAGAGGAGCGCCGACTCTCCAGCCGGCACCGCCTCGAGTGCAGTGAGTGCGGCCGACTGATCCGCCGTCAGTTCCCGCGCCGGCGCAGGCGGCGGTTCACCGGCGAATGGATCGCGCGCCGCCTCCACGTCGGTGATCGCGACCAGTCCGGCGCGTTCGAGCGCCTTGAGCGGGCCGTCGCTCGCGTCGGCGATGGCGAGAAGCTCGCGCACCGGGAATCGACCCCCGCGCTCTTCCAGCGCGCGATACACCGCCAGCTGCATCGGCGCCTTCCGGAACCGCTGCTCGCGTTCGCTGAGCGACAACGGCGTCCCGGTCATCTCGGCGATCCGCGTCGTCACCACACCACCGCCGGCGTCGGGAGGAACCACTTCGACGCGGATCAGGCCGACTCGCTGCAACCGATCGACCACATCCCAGATCGGACGCCGCAGCGCCCGCGCCGCGGCAGCTGCAGTGGCGCGACCATCCTTCGCCGCGAGCCAGTCGATCAGCTGTCCCGCCGTCCCGCCGATCTCGCGTGCCGCCCCCCCGTCGAGTGCGAGCATCAACGTCGAATGACCCCAGAGCGCGTTCGGCAGCATCGATCGAAGGACCATGCCGAGGGGCGAGCCGTAGTAGCGCACCATCTGATGCGAGAGCGTCAGCAGTTCGGTGGTGAGCGCCGGCGTCGGGTCCGGACAGGCGAGGATCTCCTTCGCCGCCATGAGCGGAGGTGCCACATCGACCGCGGTGACAATGCCGATCCACTCCTGACGACGCACCGGAACGACAACGCGCGCTCCGGGGAGCGCGCGATCGGTGAGGGACGCCGGGATCCGGTACACATAGGGGTCGGGCACCGGGAGCGGGAGCGCGACCTGGGCGAACCGGTCGGTCATCGTCGCACGACACCAAGACCGGGCGCGTCGGGGATCGTGACCTGGCCGCCCGGAATCGCGGCACCCACGAACGGATCGTCGCGCAGCAGCGCGCCGCCGTCGAGATCGACGATATCGACCAGCGGCGTGAAGTGCGCCGCCGCGGTGATGCCGAGCGACGATTCGATCATGCAGCCGACCATCACCGTCATCTGCAGCGACCGCGCGATCGCGATCATCCGCAGCGCTTCGCGGAGCGAGCCACATTTTGCCAGCTTGATGTTGATCCCGTCGACGCGCCCCGCCAGCCGCGGGATGTCGGCCGAGGTCACGCAACTCTCGTCGGCGATCAGTGGAATCCTCGCGTGGCGGCGGATCTGCGCGAAGCCGTCGAGATCCTCCGGCTGCACCGGCTGCTCCAGCACGGTGACGCCAAACTCCTCGAGGACCGGGAGCATCTTCACGGCGTGCGCCGGGGTCCACCCGCAGTTGGCATCGACGCGAATCTCGCGATCGGTTGCGCCCCGGAGCGTCTCGAGAATCTCCACGTCGTGATCGCTGCCGAGCTTCACCTTGAGGATCGGATACTCCGACGCCTCCGCGACCTTCTTCCGCAGCATCTCCGGCGTGTCGATCCCGATGGTGAAGGTCGATTTCGGCGCCGCCGCGCGGTCGAGCCCCCAGTACTTCCACAGCGGGACTCCCAGCCGCTTTCCCACGAGGTCGTGGAGCGCCGTCGAGATCGCCACGCGCGCGGCGGCATTCCGCCGCATCGTCAGTTCGAGGCGCCGCTCGATCGCATCGAGGAGGAACGGATCGTCGCCGAGCAGTGGAGCGTAGGTCGCCAGCGCAGCGGTGACGGTTTCGAGTGTCTCGCCGTAGAACTTCGTCGCTGCAGCCTCGCCCCATCCCTCCACGCCATCGTCATCGGTGATCTTCACCATCAGGGTGCGGTATTCGCTATTGCCGCCGCGCGCGATGATGAACGGATGCCGGGTATGCAGTGTGAGGATTTCGGTGCTGAGGCGCAGCGACATGAGCTCTCGCGGTGGAGATGAGGTGAATCTAGCGACCGCTCACGACAGCGCGGTGACCGTCGCCACCACGCCCTCTGCGAGCCGGGCTGGCGCGTACCCGCCTTCCATCACCCCCACGATCGGCGTCCCCGGGAAGCGCTCGCGCAGCCGCTCGGTCCAGGTCACGAAATCGCCGGGTTCGAGAGTGAACCCACCGAGCGGATCACCCCGCATCCCGTCGTAGCCGGCCGAGATCAGCACCAGATCCGGCCTCCAGCCGGTGGTCGCGCGTTCGATCGCGCGCCAGAGCGCAATGACGTAGGTCGCCGCCGGCAACCCCGCCGACATCGGGACGTTGAAGACATTCCCCACGCCGTGTTCATCAATGGCGCCACTCCCCGGATACCACGGCCACTGATGCATCGAGATGAATCGAATGTCAGGATCGTTCTCGACCAGTGCCTGCGTGCCGTTGCCGTGATGCACGTCCCAGTCGACGATCAGCACCCGGCTCCGTCCCGCGCGCCGGGCGGCGTGCGCCGCGACGACGACGTGGTTCACCACGCAGAATCCCATCGCGCGGTTGTGGAGCGCATGGTGACCGGGGGGACGGATCGCCGCGAAGGTGTTCGCTCCGGTGGTCAGCGAATGATCGAGCGCTTCGAGCACAGCGCCGGTGGCGCCAAGGACGGCGTTCCAGCTCCACGGATTGAGGATGGTGTCGGGACCGAGTTCACCGCCGCCGTCGGTGCTGAGCGTGCGGGCGCGATCGAGGTATGCCGGATCGTGACAGCTGTGCAGTGCTTCGAGTGGCGCCGGGTACGCTTCGACGAGCTGGATTCCGGGGCGCCCGTTCAGCGCTGCAAGCACCGTATCGAGCCGGATCGGTCGTTCGGGATGCCCGAAGCCGGGATCGTGCTGCAGCGCGGCAGCCGACGTGAAGACGCGCATCGCGCGTCAGCGAACCGGTGATCGGCGGCGGCGAAGGACGATCAGCCCCGCATCCGGCGGGATCCGCTCGTCGCCAATGGTTCGCGACTCGTCGGGCAACTCCGCCCCGCGGAACTTCATCAGGTAACCACTTTCTGGCTGGACCACCTTCGCCGCATCGAGCGCCATCCGCTTGAGATCGCCGATCCGGGTCGACGGCTCGACGTGGAGCACGATCTCGTCCCACTCCTCCAGCACCCGCACGCGCACCACGAGGGTGTCGCTCATGGTGTCGACCCGGCGCCGTCCGGCAATGTCGAGAGAAAGCGATCGACCGCCTGATCAAAGAGGAGCGTCGACGCCCGCACGTGACTGCGGCCATCCCTGCTCATCACCGCGAGCGAGATCTCCTCGCCGCCCTGGCCGCGCAGCATCAGGAACGTCGCCCCTTCGCGTTCCGGAAACGCAGCGTTGTGCGGCACCCGTTCGGCAAAGAATTTCTTGGCCCGCGCAATGATCTCGGCCGCGCCGAGTGTGGTGGATCGCTCGAAGGTCATCGACTCCCCGCTCTGCCGCTGGTTGCCAGCCGTTCCGCAAGCCACCCCTTCACCTGGTCGAGCCCCACGCGATCCTGGCTCATCGAATCGCGGTGGCGGATCGTCACGCTGCGACTCGCTGCCGTCTCGCCGTCGATCGTCACGCACCATGGCGTCCCGATCTCATCCTGCCGGCGATATCTCCGCCCGATCGCTCCGGCATCGTCGTAGTATGCGGAGAAATCGTGGTGCAGGTCGTGATACAGCTCCATCGCGAGCTCCGGCATCCCGTCCTTCTTGACGAGCGGCAGGACCGCGGCCTTCACCGGTGCGACGTGCGGCGCAAATCCCATCACCACGCGCATCTCACCCTCGACCGTCTCTTCGCGATAGGCATCGGCCATCACCGTGAGTGTCACGCGATCGGCACCGGCGGCGGTCTCGACGACGTACGGCACGTAGCGCTCACCACTCGCCTGCTCGAAATACTCCAGCTTCTTCCCGGAATATTCCTGGTGTCGCTTCAGGTCGAAGTCGGTGCGGTTGTGCACCCCTTCGATCTCCTGCCATCCGAAGGGAAACTCGTATTCAATGTCGTACGCCGCCTTGGCGTAGTGCGCCAGTTCGCCCGGACCGTGCTGGTGCCAGCGCAACCGTGATGGCTGCAAGCCCAGCGATTCGTGCCACGCCATCCGGATCACGCGCCACCGCTCGAACCATTCCTCGTCGGTTCCCGGCTTGACGAAGAACTGCATCTCCATCTGCTCGAACTCGCGAGTGCGGAAGATGAAGTTCCCCGGCGTGATCTCGTTGCGGAACGCCTTGCCGATCTGCGCGATGCCGAACGGAACCGTCTGCCGTGACGAGGTCATCACGTTGAGGTAGTTGACGTATGTCCCCTGAGCCGTCTCGGGACGGAGATAGATCGTCGCGGCGGTCTCCTCCACCGGCCCCATGAACGTCTTGAACATCAGGTTGAACTGCCGCGCCTCGGTGAGCTGGCACGCGCTGTGTTGGCCCGGCGCCTTGCTCGGCTTCTGGGGACACTGCGCTTCGGCGAGCTTGTCGGCGCGGAAGCGCGCCTTGCAGGTGCGGCAATCGACCAGCGGGTCGGAGAACCCCGCCACATGCCCCGACGCTTCCCACACGCGCGGATGCATCAGGATCGCGGCATCGAGCCCTTCGATGTCGTCGCGGCCGCGAACCATCGCGTGCCACCAGCGGTCCTTGATGTTCCGCTTGAGTTCCACTCCCAGCGGCCCGTAATCCCACACCGAGCCGAGCCCGCCGTAGACCTCGGAGGACTGAAAGACGAAGCCCCGGCGTTTGGCCAGGGAGACCAGTTTGTCCATTACAGATCCATCAGGCATCGGGCGATACTGGCTAAGGTGGAAGTCTGTCGCAGTGCGCCAAAACGTAACAAACCATTGTGTTTCTTGCCTATCCGGGCGGGACTGTCATGATCAAGAACCGAGCCGTACGAACCGCGAGACCGGGCGAAATCCCGGGGCGGCGCGGTGTCACGTTGCTCGAAATGGTCATCGTGATCGTGATGATCGGCATCCTCTCCGCGATCGCGCTGAGCCGCCTCGACTGGCGCCGGTATCAGGCCGATGCCGCCGCGCGCGGGGCGATGGCTGAACTCGCCACTGCCCAGCGACTGGCACTGTCGCTTCAGACCAACACCGTCATCACCTTCCCCGACAGCGGACGGATGCAGATCCTCGAGGACGCCAACAACAATGGCGGCGCCGATGCCGGCGAACGGGTCCGCGTCGTGCCGCTCGACAACGGATTCTCCTACGGCCAGTCCACCGCGCCATCGATTCCGTCACCCGACGACGGCACCCCGGTCTCCACGGTGACGTTCCATCGCGACGGCTCCGCCGACCACAGCGGCACCGTCTACGTCCACGGCCCGGGATACGATCCCAACTGCACTCACTGCCGCGCGGTCGCGATCGCACGCGCCACCGGCCGTGTCGTCTGGTATTCCTATTCGACCGGCACCTGGAAGCGAGCCAATTGATGGCGAATCGCCGCGGCTTCACCATCGTCGAGATCCTCGTCGCGATCGTGGTCCTCACCGTCCTCGCCGTCGGCGTGGCGCGGTTCGCCGCCGTCTTCGGCAAGACCCTCGGGACCTCGTCGGTACGCGTGGTCGCCGCCGGCATCGCCTCCGACCGGATGCAGCTGATCCGTGCCGACCCGCGTTACACCTCGCTCGTTGGCCTCTACAACGCCGGCGCCGGTGCCGACACCACCGGCTTTCCGGATTATCCCCGCATGCGACGGGTCACCACCGTGGTCCGCGACCAGTCGGGGAATCCTGCCCGCGATCTCACCACCATCACGGTGCGCATCATCGAGCCGAGCCTTCGGGATACCGTGTCGGTCACCTCCGTCGTGGCGAGTCCGTGATGCGCACCTTCCGATCGGTCCGGCGGCGCGCCGGATTCACGCTGGTCGAACTCCTCCTCGCGATGACGATGGCCGTCGCGGTGAGCGGCGCGGCGTTCGCGCTCTTCCACTCGCAGTCGACCTTCTTCGGGACCAACGAGCAGCGGTACGACATGCTGCAGAACGCCCGCGGCGCGCTCGAAGACGCCGAACGGGTGGTCCGCACCATGGGCGCCGGCGTCCCGAACAATCAGCCGGTCCTCGTCTACGGCGACAGCGCCACACTGGCGTTCAATACTGATTACATCGAACGCGACACCGCCGACACGCGCTGGGCGGCGTACTTCAACGCCGAAACTCCCGACGCCGAGACGATCGTGTGGGATGTCACCAATTCGTCGGTGATTCCCGGCACGTCGTACAGCTATCCTCCGACCACGTACGCCCTGGCGAGCGGTGACCCGTCGCCGGCCGAGACATACATCCTCTATTTCTCACCGGACTCGTCGACCGCACGAACCGACGACTACATCCTCTGGCAGCGGGTCAATAACGGCACGCCGACACTGGTGGCGCGCAACATCCTCCCGCACCCCAACGGCAAGCCGTTCTTCATGTACCTGCAGCGGCGCACGCTGACCACCGGCGACACGCTCATCGTCGAACCGGCCGCCAACCTTCCGCTCGAACGCCGGACGCTCATCGCGGGGATCACCCGCGCCGACAGCGCCTCCTACGTCCGCCCCGATTCGGTGCGCGCCGTCGAGCTGAACATGCGATTCACCAACGGCCAGAGCGGCACCGACCAGCGCTTCCGCGACGTCCAGACCACGATCCAGGTGCCGAACAACGGGATCCCGATCCCGACCGTCTGCGGGCGCGCGCCGTTCTCCCCGACGTCGTTCACCGTGGTCGATACCGTCGCGGGGAGCGGGCGTCTCTGGCTCAGCTGGAACCGCTCGATTGATCAGGACGCCGGCGAGCAGGATGTGCTGCAGTACATCCTCTACCGCAAGCTGCAGGGCGCCACCAGCTGGTCGGATCCGCTGGCGGTCGTCCGGCGCGTGCCCACCCAGACGAGCTACACCGAAGAGATCTCCGACAACGTTCCCGGCACCGCGTACACCTACGGCATCTCGGCCCAGGATTGCACGCCGTCGGAGTCGACGATCACGGTGTTGAACGTGACAGCATCGATCGCCCCTTGAGCTGGAGGTCTCTCATGCGAAGTGTGTCACTGGATCGCCGTGGCGCGGCGCTCTTCATGGCGATGCTCATCGCGATTGCCATCGCCGGCATCGCCCTCGGCGGTGTCCTCCTGTCGTCGGGCGCCGATCTCTCGACGCGGTACAACGCCAAGGAAGCGCTGCTCCAGTCATCGGCGGACGGCGGCCTCGAAATGGTGCGCGATTCGCTCAATCGCGGGATCTTCGATTCGCTGCTGCCGCCGACCGGCTATACCACGCTCGCGTCGCATGTCCCCGTGCTCGACGCCCTCGGCAACGCCGAGCCGCGGATCAACCTCTCGCTCTACGTGGGACGCACCGGCGGGCGCACCGGTGGTGCGGCGACCGCCGGCCAGTACGGCAGCAACTTCGCCAGCGCGCTGTCGATCATCAGCGACGTCCGCGGAGCGGTCACCGCGCGGCGGCTCCTCCTCACCCAGGAGTCGTGGGCGAAGTTCGCAGTCGCGATCAACAAGTGGAGCGGCAGCGCGATGTATGGCTGCGATGAATCGGTCAACGGACCGTTCTTCTCCAACACCAGCGTCAATCTCCAGACCGGGTGCGGCGCGGGCAGCGGCACCCTGTTCACCTCGTCCGTGAACGTCGTCGGCTCGATTTCCGGCGTCGGATCAGGTCGCTTCGATCTCGGCTACAAGACCGGCGTTACCGCGATTCCGTGGCCGACTCCGGCCCGCATCGCGCTGATGCAGCAGTACGCGCAGGACGCCGACGCCGCCGGCGGAGACTACGACCTCACCTCGATCACCAACGGATCGACGATCCCCGGCCTGCGCATCGAGTTCGTCACCATCGACGTGAACGGCAACGGTATCATCGACTGGGACGAAGGGTTCATGCGTGTCTGGGTTCCAGCCAATTCCAGCGATTCGGTTCTCGCCTACGCGACCGGCCGCAAGTGGCCGTCGGTGCCGTCCGGCACCACGCAGGCGAACGATCCCAACATGATTTCGCGGAACTGCGGCGGCGTGACCACGATCAACGGGACCAGCCAGTTCTTCACCGCCGACAGCGTCTACAGCGCCACCACCGGCGGCGGCTCGGCACAGCGCACCGCCGTGCGCTCCCTGCTCAGCAGCTCGACCGATCAGCGCCGCTGCTATCTCGGCGGCGACCCGCACCTCTTCACCGGGATCACGCACGACACGCTGACGCCGGATTCGACGATCACCAACCTTCCGATCGCGTCGAACAACTTCGGCTGGTGGAAGAAGCGGCGGTCCGGCGCGCTCTCCACACTCGCCGCTGTCCGCACCGGAGACGCCTCGTACCTCATCCCTCTCGGCGCCAACCCGAACTTCAAGGGCGTGATCTACGTCAACGGTGACGTGGCACTCAGCGGCAAGCTCCGCGGCCGCGTCTCGGTCTTCGCCACCGGCAACATCGTCATGGCCGACGACCTGCTGTACCAGAATCCTCCGGGGACCAACTGCAGCGCCACCGGCGACATCTTCGGCGCGATCGCGACCAGGGACGTGGTGATCGAGGACAACAACCTGCAGACGCCGTTTGCGGTCAACAGCAAGGTCTATGGCGGATTCGACGACACCAACGACGCCAACTACAACATGTTCCTCCTCGCGGCAGGCGACGGCGGGACCACCAACGGCAACTGGTACGGCGAAGGGGTCTCGTCGCCGTGGAACTACTACACGACGGCGTTCCCGGTCGCGAGTGCGGAACCGGGCACTGCGAATTCCAACTGGGATATCTCGGCGATCAACCAGAAGTGCGGTTCGGCGGTGAACGGCTGCGTCCGCGTGACCGGCGGCCTGGCGCAAGGACGCGTCGACGACGCGACCTACTACGGCTCAGGGTTCTATGGGTGGGCTGAAGCGCACACGTACGATGCCTGCGGTGGCGTGAATCCGCCGCCGTACTTTCCGACCACGGGGCGCTTCATCCCGAGCCGCTATTACGAGATCGATCCGGTGTGGCTCAACAGCATCGGGATCGGGACGTACTTCACCCGCCTGCAGGCGCAGTAACGCTCAGACTTCGATGATCTGATCGCGCCGGGTGCCGACGCTCACGTAGCGGATCGGTTGCCCGGCGAGATCCTCGAGGCGATCGAGATAGGCGCGCGCGGCTGGAGGCAGGTCGGCGAGCCGCCGCGCGGACGTCGTCGGTCGCTCCCATCCGGGAAGCACCTCATACACCGGCTCCACCCGCTCGAGCGCTTCCACGTCGCTCGGCACTTCCGCGCACTCCGATCCGTCCAGCCGGTACGACACGCCCACCGGAATCTCGGCGAAGGTGTCGAGCACGTCGAGCTTCGTCACCGCGAGGCCGGTGAGTCCGTTGACTCGCGCCGAATAGCGGACCACGGTGGCGTCGAACCACCCGCAACGCCGCGGACGGCCGGTCGTGGCGCCGAATTCTCCGCCGAGTTCGCGGAGCCGCGATTCGAGGTCGCCGCTCGCCTCTGTGGGCAGCGGGCCGTTCCCCACCCGCGTCGTGTACGCCTTCACCACGCCGAGGACGCCGTCGATGTCGGTCGGGCCGATCCCCGCGCCGATGGCGGCACCGCCGGCGGTGGTGTTCGACGACGTCACGAACGGATAGGTCCCGTGATCGACGTCGAGGAGCGCGCCCTGCGCCCCTTCGAGCAGGACCCGTTGCGACGAGCGCAGCGCATTGTGGACCAGCAGGCCGGTGTCGGTGGCGAGCGGGCGAAGCTTGTTGCCGAGCCGCTTGAAGAGCTCGACGTGCGCATCGAGATCGGCGCCGGCGGCGGCGCCCATCAGGCGCAGCAGGGCGTTGGCGCGTTCGACGCGCGGCGTGAGAAAGTCGCGCGCATCGGCGTCGCGGCAGAGATCGGTGACGCGGACGCCGCGGCGGCCGATCTTGTCTTCGTACGCCGGCCCGATCCCGCGGCCGGTGGTGCCGATCTGCTGCTGCTTCTCGCTCGCCTGATCGAGGAGCTTGTGGTACGGCAGCACCACGTGCGCGCGATCGGAGATGAAGAGGCGACCGGTGACGTCGATCCCCTTCGATCCCAGCTGGTCGAGTTCGTTGAAGAACGTCTCGGGGTCGAGGACGACGCCGTTCCCGACGACGCATCGCGCCTGCGGATGGAGGATCCCCGACGGGATCTGGTGGAGCACCACCTGCTGTTCGCCGACCACGACGGTGTGTCCGGCGTTGGCGCCCCCCTGATAGCGCACGACGAGATCGGCCTGCTCGGCGAGCACGTCGACGAGCTTCCCCTTCCCCTCGTCGCCCCACTGGGCACCGACGACGACGATGCAGTTGTGCTTGCGGTCGAACATCAGCTCGGCTCTCGCGCGCCGTCACTGCGCGGGAAGAGTTCCGCCTTGCCGTCCTTCGCCGCCTTCTCGACGGCCCGGCGCAATGTCGGCGCATCGGCGCCGCCCGCGATGGCGTCGTGAATCGACGGCGTCATCTCGAACCACTCGATCACTACCTTGCGGCCGCCCCCCTTCCCCTTCGTCACCATCCGCTGCGCCAGCACGCCGCGCAGCACTTCGGCGAGACGGGTCCGCCCCACTTCGCGCTCCTCGGGAAGGAGCGTCGCGATCATCTGCTGAATGGCGGCGACGGAGTCGAATGCGGTGATCGAAGCGAGCACCAAGGCGCTCGATTCGGCGGCGCGAATGGCGCGATCGATCGCCATCGGCTCGCGCAGGTCGCTCAGGACGATCACGTCGGAATCCTGACGGCGGGCGGCTTGCAGCCCGGTCGCCACATCGTCGGTGTCGGTGCCGATCTCGCGCTGCGAGATCGAACTCGACAGGTCGCGATGGAGATACTCGATCGGATCCTCGAGCGTCACGATGTGCCGCTTCTGGCCGCGGTTGATGTGATGCACCATCGCGGCGATCGTCGACGTCTTCCCCGATCCGCCGGCACCGGTCACCAGCACCATTCCCGATTCGGTTTCGGCGAGGTGCGTGACGACGTCGGGAAGGCCAAGCCCCTCGGGTGTGGGAACCGAGAACGGAATCACCCGGAGCACCATCATGAACGACGACCGCTGGCGCAGCACGTTGATCCGGAACCGTCCGACACCGGGGACGCCCCACGAGCAGTCGAAGTCGCGGATCGATTCGAGCCGCGCATCCTCTGGATCGAGTCCGGCGAACATCGCGGCGAGTGCGCGCGTCTGCTGCGGCGTGAGCCGCTGCTTGGTGAGCGGAACCAGTTCCCCCTCGACCCTCGCGCGAAAGACATCGCCAGCCTTGGCGTGCACATCCGATGCACCGCGCAGGACTGCCGCCTTGAGCACGCGCGCCAGCATCGGCGAGCTGTTGTTCATCCGGCCTCCGGAAGAAAGCCCATGCGGCGCTTTACTTCGGTCAGGGTTGCCTTCGCCCGCGCCCGCACCTGGTCACGACCCGACGCCAGGACGCGATCGACCGCGCCGGGTGCGGCGGTCAATTCGCGCGCCCGCTCGCGAATCGGCGCGAGGGTATTGCTCATGTTATCGGCAAGAACGCGCTTGCAATCGATGCATCCCCACGCCGCGGTGCGGCACTTCACCGCGACTTCCTGCACCGTCGTGTCGGGCGAGAAATGCTTGTGCAGCGCGTAGAGGTTGCAGATCTCGGGCGTACCGGGATCCTGCTTCGTCTTCCGCGCCGGATCGGTCATGGCGGGACGGAGCTTCTGCCAGATCTCTTCCGGTGATTCAAGAATCCCGATGGTGTTCCCCAGCGACTTCGACATCTTCGCCTGGCCGTCGAGCCCGATGATCCGTCGTGCCGGCGAGAGGATCGGTTCCGGTTCGGGAAAGAACGGCTCGCCGGGCGAAAACATGTGGTTCCACCGGCGGGCGATCTCGCGGGTCAATTCGAGATGCTGCACCTGGTCTTCGCCCACCGGGACTCGTTCGGCGCGGTAGAGAAGGATGTCGGCCGCCATGAGAACTGGATAGGTCAGGATGCCGGCGGGGATCGCCTCGAACCGCTGCGCCTTGTCCTTGTACTGGGTCATCCGTTCCAGCTCGCCGACGTGCGCGATCGTGGTCAGGAGCCACGCCAGCGTGGCGTGCTCGGGGACGTGGCTCTGGACGAAGATCGGCGACCGTTCCGGGTCGACGCCGGCGGCGATCAGTCCGGTCGCCATCTGCCGGGTCCGCTCGGCGAGGGTGGCGGCGGCGTATGTCTGCGTGATGGCGTGCTGGTCGACGATGCAATAGATGCAGTCGTACTCGCCCTGCAGCGCTACCCAGTTCCGGATTGCGCCGAGCCAGTTGCCAATGTGGATTTCGCCGGAAGGCTGGATACCAGAAAACACGCGGAGCATTGGGCGCAAGTTACCCGGCCCTGCGAGGCTGGGCAATCAGATTACGAGGCCTGGTGAGCGCCCGCGGAGCCTACGGTCCGGCCGGCTCTTCGTTGGGGTAATTGAACAGGAGCTGGTTGCCATCGGGGTCGTCCACCACGAGCAAACGGTACCCCCATTCGCCATCCTTTACGGTGACGCCGTTCGCCTCCAGGTCAGCGCGCAATGCGTTGAGTGCGGCGGTCCCGGCGGCGGCGGTCGGTGGGTCGGTATTGAGCGAGATGAAGACGACGGTCTGACCGACCTTGCCGGGCCAGCTCTTCGACAGGATCAGCGAACAGCCATCGCGGTCGACTTGAGCGACGAACGGCTTGCCGTCTTCGTCGAACGACCAGGGCGACGTGAAACCGAGGCGGTCGACGAAGAAGCGGAGCGAGGCCGCGACGTCGCGGACTGGGAGGATCGTTCGAGCGAACCATTCCGGACGTGGCATCTCCCCTCCTTGCGGTCGGTACCGATCGCCTGCGGGCTGATACAAATATGACGGCTTGGGACGGGGTTCGGATGCCTGCCGATGCGGTTCGTCCGACTCCCGATACTCGTGGCCCGCGTTCGGGTACTGTCGAAGTGCTCGTCGGTACTGATCGCCCGCGAACCGACGGAGATGGACTGCTCGTGGGGACCGAAAGTACGACGGCCGATCATCCGCGCACGACGGTCAATCATCGGCGCACGACGTCCAATCATCCGCGCACGACGTCCAATCATCCGTGCACGCGATCCGATCCTCCGAGTCCGCCGCCAGGTCCTGGCGTAATGAATACAGATACGCACGACACGGCGATCAAACCACTGCGCACGCCCACCGATACGGTCCGCCTCCCCGCGAGACCAACCGGCACGCTGACGATCGGACAGCGGATGACTGCCGGTACAACGAGCCAGCAGGCCGGTACAACGAGCCTTGAGGCCAATACAGCGGAGACGGCGACCGATCATCCCGGGCCGGGAACGAATACTGAGTGGCCGGTGGCGAGTACTCCGCGTCCGGAAGCGATTCCCGCCCTAGTTTAGAGATATGACCGACGCCGCCCGCCTTGCACGACTCGCCGAACGTGCTGCAGCCGCAGCCACTTCATATCTCCTCAATGTCCCTCGACCAGATCCCGGCGCATGGGTCGTGAAGGGACATCGCGACTTCGTCACCAACGTCGACCGCACGGCAGAGGCGCTGATCCGCGACGATCTGCTGGCGGCCGAGCCCGATTCCCGCGTGCTCGGCGAGGAACTATCGGCGGACGCGAACGAGATGCAGGGGCTCGTCTGGGTTGTCGATCCGCTCGACGGCACGACCAACTTCCTGCACGGCTATCCGTGGTGGTCGGTGTCGATTGCCGCGGTGATCGACGGCGAACCGGTGGCGGGGACGGTGTGGCACGTCCCGATCCATCGCCGTTACACCGCGTGGCGCGGCGGCGGCGCGTGGAGCGGCGGGACGAGGCTCAAGGTGTCGCAGCTCACCGATCCGTCGCTCGCCCTGATCGGCACTGGCTTCCCGTTCAAGACGCCGGGCGATCTCGGCCCGTATCTGCCGCAATTCGAGCGGATCGTTGCTGCGACGAGTGGCGTAAGGCGCGCGGGCTCTGCGGCGCTCGATCTCGTCGCGGTGGCGGCGGGAGAGTTCGATGGATTCTGGGAGCTGACGCTGGCGCCGTGGGACAAGGCGGCGGGGATGGTGCTGATCCGCGAGGCAGGTGGCGTGGTGACAGGTGTTGATGGTTCACCTGCGCGAGTAGAGCACGGCGGGGTGGTTGCGGGGAATCCGGCGATGCATGCGTGGTTGCTGGAACAGATCAGCGAAGCAGATGCGGCGAGGTGAATCGAGTCACCGCGCCGCATGCCGGAGCGAGGCTGCTTTCAGGACACTCTACAGGCAATCGCTTTCATTTTCCTTTCCCGTACGCATCGGCGAAACCGCCAACGAAGAAACCCCATCCCTTCTCATGGCTGCGCCCCGGATCGGTTGCCGGGAGGCCGGTGTGCACCAGCGTCATCCGCGTCCCGTTCCCTTCCTTGGCAAAGGTCACGGTCACCATCGATTCCAATCCCGCCGTGTTCGGTGACATCCAGGTGTGTTGCAGGCGCTCGCCGCGGGTGACTTCAGTGAAGCGGCCGAAGTGCGGAGTCGCGGAGGTCTTCCAGTAGAAGAGTCCATCGACGACGGGATTGAGGATCAGCTTCTCCGACATGCTCCATGGCGTGCCGGCGACCGCTGGATCGAGCCACGCGTCGAACACTTCCTTTGGTGGGGCGGGAATGGTGCGCTCGACCTTGACCTCGATTGTCTTTGCGGGCTCGCTCATGACTTCCTTCTCCTGGTTGATTTGCGTGGCGTGAAATGTTTTTCGAAAAGATCGAGACGCTCGTTCCAGAACTTCTCATAGCCGTGCACCCATCCAGCGACCTCGCGCAGCGGCTCGGCGCGAAGCGAAATGCTCACGGTGCGGCCGAGGCGCTTTCGCTCGATCAGTCCGGCACGCTCGAGGAGCTTGAGGTGCTTGGTCACGGAGTTGAGCGCGGTGTCGAACGGCTCGGCGATATCGAGAAAGCCGGCGGGGCCCTGGGCCAGGCGCCCCATGATGGCGCGCCGAGTGGGGTGGGCGATGGCGGTGAGGACGGACGAGAGTTGATCCATGGGGATATGTTACACCCTTTGGTGTAATGTGTCAATGCCCCATGGCGATGGGGATTGGAAGGCGACTCGCAGTCCGGTTGCGACCGATGTATTCTCGCCGCAGGGTGTATACCCTTCACCGCGCGTGGTGTGAATCCGGACGCTGGACCGGCCGAGACGACCGGTTACCGTCTTGCCGGTGCTGGCGGTCGAGCCGTTGCGAGTGCATCTGGACCGGATTCGTGCGATAAATCACACCGATCTCGCCGCAGGGCGCGGCAACGTCGAACTTCCTGGAGCGCTGACGCGCAAATATCCGACAGCCGGGCGGAGCTGGCCCTGGCAATGGGTTTGTCGGCGCGGTCGCATCATCGCGAGCGCCGGGGCGGCGACTGGTATCGTCATCACCTGCACGAGTCGGCGGTGCAGCGCGCCGTCACCGCCGCGGCACGCGCCAGCGGCGTCAACAAGTTCGCAACGTGTCATACCTTCCGGCACTCGTTCGCGACGCACCTGCTGGAAGGCGGGGCGGACATCGGTACGGTGCAGGAGTTACTGGGTCATCGAGACGTCAGCACCACGACGATCTATACCCATGTCCTCAACCGGGGCGGGTTGGGCGTGCGGAGCCCGCCCGACGCCGCGGATTTTCTGCGGATCGACGCATCATTCACGGATTAGGTAGACTTGCTGGCGCGGTGGGCGGACGGACCGGGTGGGTTGCTGAGGTCCGATACTAGTTAGACAGCAGATCCTTTTTTTCCGGGTCAACGCGATGAACGAGTGGGTGCAGCTAGGGCTCGGGGCGATCGGCGCCGGCAGCGGGACAGCGTTCGGGGCGTGGGCCGCGTTCCGCATTGAGCGGGCCGACAAGCGAGCCCGAGAACATGTTGCCCGAGGCGAAGCGCTGCGACGCTGCATGTTCGTCCTCCTCGCGCGGAGGACTGTACTCATGAACATTTCACGCCAGCACCTTTCGCACTTCGCCGATCATCCGCTGCGGCATATTACTCTGCAGCCGTTCTTTGTTGCCGGCGACGAGCTGCCCTTGGAGCTGGACGCCTTGCTCTTCATCTTCGACTCGGCTGAAGCGAACCTTCTTAACCGACTTCAAGTCCATAGTCGCCGCTACCGGACAATTCTATGGGCTATCGAATTCCGAAACCGCGTCCATCTTGAAGGTCAGGAAATCGCGGCGCAGCTGGCGAGCGCAACCGGGGAAACGGAGGGTACCGCAGAGCAATTCCGGATGCTCGTCGGCCCACATCGATGGGCACAGCTCAAGGACTTGACTGACTCGATCTACGAGAGCGTGACGGCGGCGATCGAGGAGATTGATAGCGACTACCGCGCAGTGGAGGCCGTCGCCGTAGCGATGTTCCCCGAGGTCAAGCTGTTCAAGGTGAGAGAGTTGGCTGCGCAGTCGATTGGGGATGCTGTCTAACACCCGCTTGCTGCTGGCCGAGCGAAAGCGTGTCGGCGCGGCGCGGAGTATGATTCTTTGCTAAGGACTGCACCGCGCCGCCACTCGCCCCGCAGCAGAAGCGTAGCGTCGTTATGCTCACCAACTAGGGCGGGTCCGTGACCGGTGAACGGGAGGTCCATCTTGATCCGCTGAGCGGCATTAGCCTCCTCGTACGGCCGATGTTCGGCGACACGAGGTTGAGTCAGGCGACTGGGTTTATCGTCGCGATAGGGCCGCAGCATTATCTCGCGACAAACTCGCATGTAGTGACCGGACGTCACGCGGACACCGGTAAGGTGCTCGCAAAATCTGCGGCAGTTCCGGATCACCTTCAGGTCGTCTTCCACAGCAAGGCAGGAATCGGAAGTTGGGTTGTACGCGAGGTGCCGCTGTTCGATGAGACCGGGAACCACCTTTGGGTTGAACATCCGAAGGGTCGGAAAGTGGATGTGGTCATGGTCCCGATTCCTCTGGATCCGGTCGCGACGTATTACCCAATGGATCTTGCGCTCGCGCGCGCTGACGTGCTCGTCGGGGTGGCGATGCCTGTCTCCATTATCGGATTTCCGCTCGGGCTCACGGCTCACGACGCTTGGCCAATATGGAAAACCGGGCACATCGCGTCTGAGCCAGAGATCGACGTTGATAACGTGCCCTGCTTCTTGGTGGACGCCACAACGCGTGAGGGGATGTCTGGTTCGCCGGTCATCCTCAGGTTTTGGGGCGGCTTTCCGAAGCGGGACGGGTCACGTGTTCTCGGCGGAAGCGTCACTTCCTTTCTCGGTATCTATTCCGGGCGATTGCTCGCCGACTCCGAAGTGGGGAGGGTGTGGCGGCCAGAGGTCTTGACGCAGATTGCTGGTACAGCGGGAGCATAACACGCTCTTGCTGCTGGCCGGACGACAGGGGTCGGCAGCAGAAGCGCAGGGTCGTTAGCGAGCGTCAACACTATGGAGTAGATGATTGAACACGTTGTCTAGCACACTGCTGGAAGAGGTAGTTGGGGGAGTGACCGGGAATATCTTCCTGCGTGAGTTCTCGGTGACCTCGGGTAAACTACGTGTCCCCGCCGGTGAGATCGAGGTTGCCGATGTACTGGTCTTGCTTCGAGGCATGGCCCTGATCCTCCAAGTCAAAGACCGGCATGTCTCTGCAGATGCGAGCAGCGACGCTCTTGCAATATGGTTTCGCAAGAAGGTGCGGGGTCAGGCCGTTGGTCAGATCGCTGACACCTACCGGTACCTTCAGGAACATGAGGGCCGTGTGGTCCAGAATGATCGAGGCCACGACACTATTCTCAGCAACCCAGATGCGGGCGCGGCGAGCTCGGTCGTGATCTATCGGGCACCGGGTACCCCCGATTTCCGTGGGGCTGCAGGAGCCAGAAGCAGCCGCGCTGGATTCGTACACTTCGTTGAGGCTGGTGACTATCTCAGCCTTTGCCAAGTGCTTCGCACGCCGCACGATTTGTCTCAGTATTGGAGGTTTCGTGAGAACACGTTGAAGCACGTCGTGCGTGGGTCGCACGTTGGTGAGAAAGCGCTGGTTGGGCAGTTCCTAGCGGACGTTTCTGGCCCACCGCACGAGCGGTATGCTGCAACGTTCGAGTCGTACTTGCCGTCACACTTGGACTATGACATCTCAGGTATTCTGCAGAACCTCGGTGATAGAGTAACCTACAGGAAAGGCGGTGAAGGTGACACCTCCCACTATCACATCCTCGAAGAACTGGCGCTGCTTCCGAGGATCGCATTGGCCGCGTTCAAGGAGCGACTCAAGCTTTGTGTTGAGACAGTGAAGGCCGGGGAGTTCCGGAATCCTAGCCACTTCGCTGTCCCCAACACAGACTGCGGGTTTCTCTTCGCTCCGTGGGATCGCGAGCTCAACATCCCACAGGAGAAATACCTCGAGACGCTGACACGACTATCTAAGTACACCTTTGGTACTCGGAGGCAGGTGGGACTAGCGGTCTCCGATGACGGAGACGGGTTCTTCATTCTATGGGCGTTCCTAGACGAGCCCCACACACAGAACCCAGATCTCGACGCAGCATTAGCTGCGCCGGGGAACCCACTACCGCCCACCAAGGAGAAGATTGTTCCGGCTTATTATTTTGATTCTTCTGGCCTCGAAAGAGTTCTCGGCCGTGGGCCCGAATGACCTCAGGAACGGCGCTCGCTAACAAGCGCTTGCTGCTGGCCGGGCGAGGGCGCGTCGGCGCGGCGCGAGGCATGATGATTTGCGAAGGACTGCGCCGCGCCGCCACTCGCCCGGCAGCAGAAGCGCAGAGTCGTTAGCAGACAACCCGGAGTTTTTTGTGTCGCAGCGGCCGGCAATTCCGAAACAGATTCAGGCTGACGTTCTTGTCACCTCCAGACGCCGGTGCTGTGTGTGCTACGGTCTTGAGCACGATGAAGGGCAAAAGGCTGGTCAGATCGCCCATCTGGATCATGATCCATCAAACAACGCCGTCGAGAACCTGGTATTCCTTTGCCTTGCCCATCACGATCAGTACGATAGCACAACAAGCCAATCAAAGGGCCTTTCGTTGGAAGAGGTTCGCCGCCACCAGTCACAACTCAGGCGTTTCGTCACCGAGTCCTTGCCATTGTCTGCGTCAGAGATTGTCCATCTGCTGCTTGCCTGCCTTGATCGCCCGGCCTTTAGGACGCCGTTCCATATGGAGAGTTCGTTGCCACAGTTTCGTACCGCGATTGCAGAGTCGATCAGAACGATCAATGCGGGAACGACGTCTGATGGCAAGCAGTTACCGTCAAAGTTCAGCATAGCCGATCCGAAGGTACGGAACGCACTTGATCAAATCGTGCAGCAGTTGGTCGCCATCCGTGCGTTCTTTGACGAGCTGCTGAAATCGGGCGAGATCACACCATGTGGGTGCGGTAAGGAAGACTGTCACACGTTTATGTTCACCGATATGGCGGTGGCGAAGATGGATAGCGCCCGCCGCGTACTGCTCACGCAGGCGAACGCTTTAGACCACGGTTTCCCGTCGGAGATGTACACGTCGTAATGCCGCTGCCTAACCCGCGCTTGCTGCTGCCCTGGCCAAGCGCCTGGGCCGCAGCGCATAGATCGAACGAGAACCGCTGCGGCCAGGCCCGGCAGCAGAAGCGCACGGCGTTAGGCCGCACAGAGGTGGATCAGGATGTCGGTTGACGATGACCATTTGCGGAGCCTTCGCCAGCCCCTGTTCAAGTTAAGGGGCGTTCGCTACGCCAGGTGTTTCGCACCAGGCCCAATGTGCAAGCGCCCTGCAATCCGCGCGCATTCTGTTCAGAATGCGCGGTGCCTCGACCTGCTGGTGGACTCTGGCCACGTCATTGCCCTGACACATCGACTTAATATGGACGAAGGCGTTTTGATCGATTTCGCCAAAGTTGGTCGCAACAAGGCAACAACATTCGCCGGCCTCTGCGAGAGCCATGATCGGGAACTATTTGCTCCCATCGAGACTCAGCCACTTGCGCTGGACGATTCTTCGCAACTCTTTCTGCTCGCGTATCGGGCAGTGTTGTTTGAGCTTCATGCCACGTGTGCGGCAGGCGCCCTTCTCCACGCGGCGTATGCGAAGCGAGTAGAACTCGGCATCGACCCTAAAGGCAAGCTGTCACCCGCCGGGCAATACGCTACCGAGAGAATGGCGATCGCGTTCGAAACCAACCTCTACAAGTTGAGGTTTGACCAGGCCCTCACATCCGGGGACACGGCCTTCCTCCTCCATGATGTCAGCCTCCTCGAGGTATCGCGTCCAACTGTCGCAGCTTCGGCCCTCATTAGTCTCGACGGCGTCGCGAACGACGAAGGCGATGTGGTCAGAATCTGCCTGACTGTTCTTCCAGTTGACCAGACGCGAATCGCTGCTGTGTTGTCATATCTCCCAGAGGATGCTCCACTGGCGCGCGTTCACCTAGACCGGATCATCACAACGAGGGGTGCCCACCAGATGTATGAGTTATCGCGCCGAATCATCAACCACTGCTCGAACTTCGTCATCGCCCCACACTACTTCGATTCTTGGGCGCAGCGGAAGCGAGATACAATCCGGGAATACTTTGTCCGAACCATTCGCGTCGGAGATCTCGCAGTTGAGGATCCTGACTTGATGCTTTTCGAAAGTGCGGCATAACAAGCGTTGCAGTTGACGGGGCCAAGCGATGCTGGGGCGGCCCACGATGGCCCGACATGGATGGGCCGCCCCAGCCGAGGCCCCGCAACTGAAACGCAGCACGTTAGGCGGTCCCAGCGGAGGTTGATGATGGGTGACTTGGATCGTTTGCCGGCCGTTCGACGTGACGGAAGCGAACCGTTTCGCGCCGGAGGCGCCGACATTGGCGCGATTCTTTTGGATTTCTGGCAATGGTCGGTCTCCGACTTGGTTAGCAACGCTACGCGCGGGCGCCTCGCTGAGTACATCGTGGCCAAGGGCATCGGAGTTTCTACCGCTGGCGTGCGTGACGAGTGGGCCGCTTGCGACCTCTGCACTTCCGCAGGAGTTCAGGTCGAAGTCAAGTCCGCGGCGTACTTGCAGAGTTGGCATCAAAAGGACTATTCGACGATCCAGTTCAGCGTCCGCAAGGCAAGAGAGTGGAGCTCCGAGACGAACGTCGTTGGAACTGAACCCGTTAGGACCGCGCACGTCTATGTCTTCGCACTTCTCTTCCATAAGTCCAAAGCAACGCTCGATCCGCTAAACCTGGATCAGTGGCAGTTCTTCGTGCTGCCGACCCGGACGCTCGACGAACGCGAGCGCAGTCAATCCTCGATCACGCTCGCGTCTTTGGAAGGATTGGTACAGGCCATTCCGTTCGCAGGGTTGAGGCACGCGGTTGAAGCAGCAAGTCTCGTTGCGCGCGGGGCTACCTAACACGCGCTTGCTGCTGCCCGAGCGAAGGCGTGTCGGCGCGGCGCGATGTATGATTTATCTAAGGATTGCGCCGCCGCCACTCGCCCGGCAGCAGAAGCGCAGCGTCGTTAGACCGCTAGACAGAATCGCCAATCCGTCTCCGGGACGAAAGAAATGGACATCAGCATAGTTGCTGCCCTGATCGGCGTGGGTGGGAGCGTGGTCGGCGCGGTGTTGGGCTCCTGGTTTTCGTACCGTTTGACGAAGCCACGACTCGCCAGAGCTGAGCTACGAGTCATCGAATCTCAGGATGCCCTTGTAAAGGCCGAGGGTGCCGCCCTCGATGCGGGGCACAGCCCTGAATACCAGCTGCTTGCCGCGCTTAAGGTCGATGCACACGAAGTTGAATGGTCGTTCGACGACGCAGGCAGGGGACTCAAAATTCTCAAATTCCTTGGAGTCCGGCCGCTTCAAGTCGTCCAAGATCTTCGAATCCCGTTCTATGATGATGTTAGCCGAGAAGGCCGAGGGCACCGGTATCCTGAGGTTGCCGCGCTTGGTGGGACATCTCGACTGATATCTCTCGATGAAGCGCATCTCGGCTTTAGTGACCATACGGTGCATGGTCACGTGGTTATACATGGCCTGTTAACACCCGAGTCGAAGGCCGAAAGCTTCTTGGTACGCATTCCCTTTGACGGCATCTTCTTTCTTACTCTGCCCGAAGCTGAAGCTGCGTTCGTCAACGACGCGTGGCAGGAAGACTACGGTCGCATTGCAGTTCATTGCCCATTGGGCCGATTGCGGCTAACGGTTACGTTCCCTCCGAGTTTTGCGGCGATGACCTCGAAACCGAAGCCTGTGGTATTCTACGCACATACTGAAACCGTGCACGAAATCGCGACGCGACGCCTTGACGCTGATTCGTCCTGCTTCACTTATCGTGACTTGACTGCACAGCTTGATGTCGTCGCGCCTGCAATCGGCTTGTCCTACGGAATCTCGTGGCTGCCGCCAGTGGTGTGAGCGCTATCTTGTCGCATACGGTGCCGATGCTTAGCAGAGGATGACGCGGTCTAACCCGCGCTTGCTGCGGACGGGCCACCTCGGCCGCAGAAGCGCAAGGCGTTAGACCGACGAGGGCCTTCCCAACCTCAACCCTTGGATTGTTGCCGATGGCCACCATAACGCGACTGTCGGTCCGAAACTTCAAGATGCTGCGCGAGTTCGACTTGGAGCTCGATAGCACTTTGAACATCTTGGTAGGCAAGAACGACTCTGGGAAGTCAACCATACTGGAAGCCGTCAACCTAGCGCTTACCGGTCGGCTAAATGGGCGCCCGTTCGCCCAGGAGCTCTCGCCGTACCTCGTCAACTCCGGCGCGGTCGCCGATTATGTCGCCGCCCTCAAGACAAACCCGAAGGCGACCCCACCAGAGGTGATCATCGAAGTCGAGTTTGCCGATGACGACAGCACGGCATTCCTTCGCGGCATGAACAACCTGAGAGGCGCCGATGCCTGCGGTATCCGCATTTGTGCCTCGATGTCGGTTGCATTTATCGATGAGTACTCACGGCTGGTCGCAAGCCCAGGCGAAGTCAGACTGGCTCCGACTGAGTACTATACGGTCGATTGGCTTGGCTTCAATGGCAATGCCATTGGTTCGCGAAGTGTGCCTGTGCGAGTGTCGCTAATTGACGCTTCTGCCATTCGAGCCCAATCCGGCATCGATCAGCACCTGCAACAAGCAGTGCAGGCATTCCTCGACCCGGCCGAGCGCGTGGAGCTGTCGCGAGAATATCGAAGTCTCAGGGAGCAGTTCAGCGAAAAGGCGCCGGTCCGAGCCATCAACGAAAAGCTTCAAGCGACCAGCTCAGGGGTTAGTGACCGCGCACTTACGATGGCCCTTGATCTCTCCCAACGTAGTACGTGGGAGACGAGCATCGTCGCCCACCTCGATGAAATACCGTTTGCACTCATCGGGAAGGGCGAGCAGAATGTCCTCAAGATTCTCTTCGCACTTGTTCAACGGGCAGCGACCTCGAACGTGGTGCTGATTGAGGAGCCTGAAGCGCATCTCTCCTTTGCATTGCTCAACGTGTTGATGCGTCGCATTGGAGACAATGCGGGTGCGAAGCAACTGATCGCTTCAACCCACAGTACTTTCATCGCAAACAAGCTCGGACTAGAACACCTAGTGTGTCTCGGTGGCTCACACCCAACCCGCTTGCACGCCCTTGAGGATGGCACGGTGCAATTCTTCCGGAGACTGCCGGGCTATGACACCCTTAGGCTCGTCCTTGCTTCAGGTGCACTCCTCGTAGAGGGCCCATCAGACGAGCTGGTCGTGCAGCGGGCGTATCTGGACAAGCACGGCAAGCTTCCCCTAGAGAATGGGATTGACGTCATTAGCGTCGGGTTGTCCCACAAGCGCTTCCTCGAGCTTGCAATCCCGCTCCAGCGACGAGTGTGGGTCATCACTGACAACGATGGAAAGACACTCAGTGAAGTCGGAAGGCGATTTGAAGGCTACCTGAACACGCACATCACGCTTCACACTTGTGACGATCCGGCGCTCAGGACACTCGAGCCTGCAATTGTGGCCGCAAACAGCTTGGGTGACCTCAACGCGGTACTCTCGTGCGACTTCAGCACCAAGGAGGAAGCATTGGAGTACATGAGCGAGAACAAGACTGAAGGCGCCCTGGCGATCTTCGCAGCCGAGGCATCGCTCGTCATGCCCGCCTACATCGCATCTGCGATTGCCTGAACGCAAGGCAATTCTCGCCACAGCGGGAGCTGGCAAGACTACGGAAGTCATCCAGCGCGCACTTGGTGCGACTGGCGGGCGCGTCGTTCTCCTGACCTTTACGGCCGAGAACCAGCGCCGGCTCGACACTCATCTCCGTGCTGCTGCTGGTGCGCTTCCACCGCAGATTCGTGTCATGGGCTGGTTTTCCTTCTTGATCAACGAATGTATCAAGCCATATCAAGCCGCTCTTACCGGAGTCCCCTTTGCCGTGCGGGGGCTGAACTTCACAGGTGAGGCACCGCGCTATGCAAGGAACGAGAGTGTTGAGCGCTATCTAGATGGGAATCTCGATGTCTACCGAGACCGTGTCGCACAATGCGCAGTACATCTGAATACCCTTACGAATGGTTTGGTCGCACGGCGGCTTGAACGCTGCCATTCTCATGTCTTCCTGGACGAAGTGCAGGACTGCGCAGGCTACGACATGGAAGTGCTGGACCTACTCTTTGGTACGTCCATCAATGTCGTGGTTGTTGGCGACCCGCGACAAGCCATCATCACTACCAATCACGGCCCACTCAACAAGAAGTACCGTGGGCATGGACTCTGGGACTGGGTCAAAGAGCGCTCCAGCCTCATCGCTCTTGAGGAGCGCAACACGAACTATCGTTGCCACGCGGAGATTTGCACGCTTGCCAATAGCGTGTTCCCGGTCTTGCCAGCCGCCACTTCTGGACTCGCCACTTCTTCAGGGCACGACGGGGTATTCTTCGTCTCCAACAAGGACCTCGAATGGTATCTTGCCACGTATCCACCAGATATCGCATTGCGGCAGACGAAGGCGACAGAAACCCATGACCTTCCTGCAATGAACATCGGGGTTGCAAAGGGGGATACCTTCAACCGCGTTCTCGTCTTTCCGACCAAACCCATGAGAGACTTTCTCCTGAGCCGAGACCCCGGGCCCCTTCGCTCACCGGAGCATCTTTACGTTGCGGTGACACGGGCGCGCTACAGCGTCACCTTTGTCGTGCCGGAGGATGAGTGCTCAGCCTACACCAGTGCAGGGCCCGGAACGTGGGCTCGGCCGGAGGATGCCGCCTAACCAGCGTTTGCTGCGGTGTGCCCCCCATGTGCCTCGCTGGAGAAGCGCGGGGCCGGGCCTGTCCACCTCTCTATCATTGGGAGTCGTCGTGCCACAGATGACAGATCCGATGGATGCATTTCGCACCCTCCAACCGGCAATCGACAGCGGTGACGTCCAGTTGGAGCCGTGTGAGATCTTTGACCACCTCAAGGTCATCGTAGACCACCCTATGGGGGAATTGCGCCTAACGTATGTATCAATGTCTGGCGGGCAGGCCGCTGGGATCGTCCAGTTCGTAAAGGCAGACCCTTTCAACAACTTGCCCTGCTTCAGTATCGGATACGCTGTCCATGAGTCACTTCGCAAGCAAGGGTTGGCCACACGCATTGTTGCAGACGCTCTTGCTGAATTGGAGAATGGGCTTCGCGGCACGTCATTGAAGAGGTATTACGTTGAGGCCGTTGTTTCTACCTCCAACGAGGCCTCAAAGCGGATAGCCAGCCGCTTCATTTCAGATGCCCCTGTCAGTATCACCGACGAGTTCTCGGGAGAGCCGGCACTTCAGTACATGAGACTGTTCCCTCGTTCGGGGTGAGCGGTAGAAGCAGCCGCGCTTGCTGCTGCCGAGGCCAAGACGGCTCGGCCGCCGCGATGTATGCTTTATCTGAGGAATGCGGTGGCCTCATCTGGCCTCGCAGCAGAAGCGCAGATCGTTAGGCCGATTTGGCGGAGGAACCCTTGGACGTGTTTGAGCAGGCGTTACGCCTGCAGGATATGGCTGTCCGAATCGGAATGGCAGTTTGGCATTGCCAGGAACTCGAAACGGCGTTGTCCACATATCTCGTAGTTTGTGTCCAGCCGAAACCGGGAATTGGAATGACGAAGGGATCTGCCCTCACCGCTAACGCCGAGAGTAAGCCGATGGGCGTACTCTTGAAGGAGCTCAATAAGGCTGGAGTAGTGCCGCACGCTCGTGCAGTCAGGCTCAACGCCGCTCTTGAAGAGCGAAACTGGATGGTGCATAGAATCTCGAGGCAACACCGAGGCGTCCTGCATAAAGACGCTGTGTACACCGAGGTCATCGAGAGAATCGACGCTTTAGCTGCCGAAGCGCTGGCTCTTCAGAAGGCGACTGGCAAAGAGGTTGAGTCTTATGTCAGTACGCATGGCTTAAGTCGGGCGTACGTTGACAGAGAAGCAGCGAAGCTTCTTTCGAAGTGGCACCCGATATCGAAGGCGAAACCACAGCCTAACCCGCGCTTGCTTCTGACGCCTCCTAAGCGCCTCGGCTGGCGCCGATGTGGTAACATTGCTAAGGATGGCGACAGCCTCGGCAGGCACCGCAGCAGAAGCGCAGGCCGTTAGATGGCACGACCTTTGGAGGGTACGTGGCTTTCACATTCGTAGACGTAAGTGGGCGGCGATTGAGCAAAGATCGTGACCCGACGAAGTGTCCGCAGTGTCATCACGCGATTACACCGGACGAGGTCGATTGGAGATTAGTTAAGCCACTCTCAGCTCTCCGCCCGAAGCTAGCAATCATCTATCAGTGTCCAGCAATCGATTGCAAGAGGCTGTTCATCGCTACGTATGAATGGGAAGACGTCCCGTCCTACCGGGGAACTGAACCCCAGTTCCAGCTACGTTACCTCGCGCCGCGGGCGATCCAATCCCCAACATTTCCGAAGGAAATCGCGGAAGTCTCTCCCACATTCGTGGAGGTGTTCGTTCAGGCAAGTGCAGCCGAGCAATATCAGCTCGCTCAGGTCGCAGGCCCAGGATGCAGAAAGTCGCTTGAGTTTCTCGTCAAGGACTACTGCATCAGCGTACATCCCGACAAGCGCGACACGATCATGGCTACCCTCCTTGGGCCGTGTATCCAGACCTATGTGGACGACCAGAACATCAAGGATTGCGCGCGAATGGCGGCGTGGTTAGGCAATGACGAAACACATTACGAGCGCCGGTGGGTCGACAAAGACATTTCTGATTTGAAAACACTGATCGAGCTCACGACCAACTGGATTCGGAATCATGTACTGACAAGACGGTATCTCGAAGGGATGCCGAAGCAGGGTGCCATCTAACACGCGCTTGCTGCTGGCCGGGCGAGAGCGTGTCGGCGCGGCATGGGATATGATTCTTGGCTAAGGACTGCGCCGCGCCACCACTCGCCCGGGAGCAGAAGCGCAGGTCATTAGCCAGCACATCGTGGAGGCCGCCAATGACCCGTGCCTACAGAGTTCACGGCGAGCAGTTGCAGATCGGTGGCACAGTACCACCCAGCACGGTGTTTAGCGCCGCGGCACTGAAAGATGACCGCGGGCCGATCGAGAAGCGATTCGAAGAGCTTCGGCCAGCTAATAGGCCCACCCGACAATCAGCAGTGTTCGTGTTCGAGTCCGTCGATGAGGCGAAGCGCTTCGTTGCTTCCAAAGGGAATCACTTCCTTTACGAGGTCGACGTCGGTGATCCACCTCGACATCGAGGCGATTGGACGTGGCTCAATAAGGCACGACAGTCTCCGGTGATAATCGACGAATGTGCGCACTCCTACTGGGCAGGGAACGCGACAGAGTCGCCCGTGTGGGAGTGGATCGTTAGGGAAGCGGTCGCTACGCAGGACTTGAGCCCTACGGCTCAGGAACGGGACGAACTGCGGAAGCAGCACTATGGTCTGTCAACGGGCCAGGAGATCGCTGATTCCCTCCGACGCTGTGCTGGCTAACCCGCGCTTGCTGCTGACGATGCCAAGCGGTTCGGCCTCGCCGCAGAAGCGCAAACCGTTAGATCGCTAGCTTTCCACTCGGAGGGATTCGTGCGGCGGCTCTACGTTCCGACTTTCGGGCCGACGGACTGGCGGCGCTTGCTCGCAGATCCCGAAACGCAATGGGAGCCGAAGAAGTCGGCCCTCGAGATGGCCGTGTGTTGGGAGGCAGCATGTAGCAGCGCTCGCGGATTGCCGCCCGAGGTCGCCGCCGCAATTGATGGCAACTCCGACTTGGCGGGAGCGTATTTGGTCTTGGGCCTTCCTGAGCATCAGGTAGCAATTCCGGGTGGCGGCCATTCATCTCAGAACGACCTTTGGGCGCTTTTGCGTCGCGGTGACGACTTGGTCTCGGTCGCGATTGAGGCCAAGGCTGGCGAGTCGCTCGACGCCCTCGTCAAGGATTGGTTGCGGACCCCCAATCCGCGTACCCGAAAGCCGGAACGTCTCGCGGCGCTGCAGGGTCACCTGGACATCGACGGTCACGACGTATCTGAGCTGCGGTACCAGCTACTGCACCGGGCCGCATCAGCGCTCATCGAAGCCGATAGGTTCCGTGCCAAGTTCGCGGTCCTTCTCGTTCAGTCGTTCAACAGACAGGCTGATGAGGGCAGTTGGAATGACTGCTGCCGTTTCGGCGAAGTGCTCGGTGCCAAGGTATGCGAGAACCAGATTGTGGCGACCACGGTGCGGACCGTGATACCGTTGTACATCGGCTGGATATCGTCGTCTCCGGCGAACGAGGATCGGCTGCGAACGGCGGTCTAATCCGCCCTTGCTGCGGACGGGTCGCGCTCGGCCACCGCAGGCATAGATTCGATTCGACGGAGCGGCGGCCTCAGCGCCTCCGCCGCAGAAGCGCACGGCTTTAGCTGGCAGAGAAGGAGGCCCGGTGGGTTTCTATATTCGAAAAGCTATTAAAGTGGGACCTCTTCGTTTCAATCTCTCGAAGTCCGGTGTCGGTGTATCCGCTGGGATCAAAGGATTGCGCTTCGGAACCGGCCCTCGCGGCAACTATGTGCACATGGGTCGGGGCGGACTGTACTACAGGCAGAGTCTTGGCAATTCTAGGTCACCGAATACGCCTTCGCCAGTCCGAGAAACCGGACACGCGTACTCTGTGGATCCAACACTTGGGCCGATGATTGACATCGAGAGTGGTCCCGTTTCCCACATGGTCGATTCCAGTGCTGCGGATCTCCTCGCCGAGATGAACGCTAAGAAGCATCGCGCGCGATTCGCGGGATGGGTTGCCGCAGCCTCCTTGGTCATTCTCGCTTCGTCGGTAAGCGCTGGCGATCGTCCAGTGCAGACCATCGTTGCTAGCGCCGTCTGCATTGGGCTAGTGTGGTACGTGCACCAACGCGACGTGCTGCGGAAGTCAACCGTGCTTTTCTACGACTTCGCCGACGGCGCCGAATCTCGGTTTCAGGGAATCCACGATGCATTTGGGACGTTGGCGGAAGCCCAACGCGCATGGCATGTGGAGAGCCATGCGGCAGTATATGACAAGCGGTACCACGCAGGTGCTTCCGACTCGATACGTCGGACAGTGATTCGGCCAACGATCGGTCTGCCTCCCGGGATTCGTGTGAACGTCGATATTCCCATGCTGAAGGTGGGACAGCAGCTCTTGGCCTTCATGCCAGAACGGGTCTTGGTTTTCGACGACGGGCAGGTTGGTGCGATCGCCTACCAAGACATACTGGCCGAAGTGTCAACAACGCGCTTTATCGAATCGGAGGGTGCGCCGTCGGACTCACAGGTCGTCGGGCGCACGTGGAGATTTGTGAATAAGGACGGAAGTCCAGACCGACGTTTCAACAACAATCGCGAGCTTCCGATTCGTCAATATGAAGCCCTCCGCCTGACAAGCCAGTCCGGACTAAACGAACTCATTCATTTATCGAAGACAGGCAGCAGCCGGCCGCTCGCGCTCGCGATAATTTCGCTTTCACATATTCGGAGCCCTGCTGCCACCTAACGCGCGCTTGCTGCTGGCGAGGCCAAGACGGCTCGGCCGCCGCAATACATGCTTTGCCTACGGACTGCGGCGGCCTCACCTGCCCTCGCAGCGGAAGAGCAGGGCGTTAGTTAGCCTCACGATGCATACTGAATCTGAAGACACGACCTATTTTGGATTGTGGTCGGCCAACCAGCGCCTTCGAGTTGTGGAGCTACTTTCTTCACTCGGAGTGCGTTTCCATTTCGTCGACGCACGTGAATCGGAGGATCGCCTTCGCGCATGGGAAGCTTGGGACGAGTCCTCTGCCGGTACTTTGACGGGGTACGAGCTGTTTGTCCGAACAGCGGATCTCGACAAACTCAGTATGAGGCTGGTTGAGATGTTCCCGAAAGGAAGTTCGGGTCAGCATGAGTTGGGTCGGCTACCTAATACGCGCTTGCTGCGGGCGAGGCTAACACAGGTCGGCCGCCGCGATGTATGCTTTATCTAGGGAATGTGCCGGCCTCACCTGTCCTCGCCGCAGAAGCGCGCTGTTAGGCAGTCGCAAGGGACGGCGTCCGCCCGGGTCGGTGTCGAAGAACTCGTCGCCTTACCATTTCATCCGTGGATTGGAAACCGATGCACGACGACTCATTCCGATTGTCAACAGACGAGGAGTTGGCGGCGCGGATCAAACGAGCAATGGACGGCTGGGACACGAAGCCGACCGCTGAGGACTGCGAACGCGTCACGGCCGAGTTTATAGCAGCGCAGCGAGCGTGGGAGCGAAAGCTTGCGGCACTACCGCCCGAAGAACGCGCGCGGGTTGCCGCCCAAGACGCGGATGAGGCCCAGGCCGAACTTGCAGCCAGGAAGCGCGGCCTCACAAGAGCGGAAGCAGCACGCTTGCACTTAGCGCAACTGGAGTTGGAAGGGGCACGCATTCTCAAGCGCGCCGAGGCACGGATTATCGCGCGCTCTTCGCCAGTTATGAGCGGTGACGAGATCGACGCCCTTAGGCGCGACGAGGTGGAGTTGGCGGAGGCCGAGTTACAGGCATGGCTTGCCGCAAACCCACCGCCAACGCTGGCAGACGACGAACGGGCAATCCAAGCCCTAATCGGTGATGTCCGGACTGACAACTAAATGGCGCAGTGCAATGTGCGGTCGGCCAGGGCTGCCTAACCCGCGGTTGCTGCGGATGGGTCGCGCTCGGCCAACGCAGGCATAGATTCGATCCGATCGTGCGGTGCCTCGGTGCCTCCGCCGCAGAAGCGCCGGTCGTTAGGCATCCGTTCTCGATCTAGACACTAGCGACGGAGAGACGGCGTGGAACGGAGTGACTGGAAAACCGAATTCACGCGAGAGAGCAAGCTTCCGTGGCTTTGCCCTGCCTGCAACGGCGCTCGACTCAGCCTTGTCGGCGGATCACTCTGCACAGGCCAGACGAGTGAATCGGCTGCCTCAATGAATCATGAAGCGTCCGAACCAGAATGGATCGATGGTCGCTTCTCATGCTTGCTCCAGTGCGCACATTGTGATGGCCGCGTCGCGCTCGCTGGGAAATACCGCGTTCAGGACAACCGCCGCTATGGGCCGCACGGCGAAGAAGGCGACTACGAGGAATACTACACCCCACTCTTCTTCGCCGATGTGCCACAGATCGTCCAGTTGCCTGCCAGAACACCAAGCGCGATTGTCGAGCGACTGAAGAGATCCTTTAGCTTGTATTGGTCGGATCCTGAGGCCTGCGTCAATGCCATTCGGGCTGCTGTCGAAGTTCTGCTTACGGCTCGGCGTGTTCCTCAGACCCACCGACTGAAGCCCGGCGCGCCGCGTCGGTCCATGTCACTGCATAGACGCGTGGAGCTATTCAGCGCCACCGACAGGATCAACGGCGACCTTTTGCTGGCGGCAAAGTGGATCGGAAACGCTGGCAGTCATTCGCGATCGATTACTCACGACGATGCACTCGACGCTTATGAATTGGTTCTGCTCGTTCTAGAGCAATTGTATGACGATCGTCGCGCTCGCGTGCAAGCGATATCTCGTCGAGTGATTCGAAGAGAAGGTCCCCGCTCCCGACGGCGTGGACGCGGACCCGAGGCCTAACACGCGCTTGCTGCGGAGGGCGGCACTCGGCCACCGCAGGCATAGATTCGATGCAATCGGGTGGTGGCCACGGCGCGCCGCCGCAGAAACGCAGAGGGTTCGGCGGCTTACGCCTGTTCCACTGAATCGAGGGTGTACACATGATCGCTGAGTCGCACTCCTGCTACCGCTGTCAGGGCACCTCCACTCTCGGGATGCTGGTCGAGCACGATCCTCCGCATCAGGTGCGCTGGGTCTCGGGCACCCCCCGCAGCGGCATGGCGGGGCACTTCTTCACTGAGGGCAGCGGCGGCGACCGCGAGCGGTATCGCGTCGTCACTTACCGCTGCACGCGGTGCGGCGCGCTCGAATCCTTCGCCCACGAGCCGGAATAGCCGCCGTTGGGACCGCCGCCGAACGAATCGTTGCAACTGAGGTGGGGATGCTTGACGATCTCTTCATGGATGGGCTTCGGCTCGTTGTGTGTGGGACAGCTGCGGGGCGCGCATCAGCGTTGGTGGGGCACTACTACGCCGGCCCCGGCAACAAGTTCTGGCGCACCTTGGCTGAAGTGGGCCTCACACCACGCCGCCTTGAGCCTTCAGAATACAGACTCCTTCCCGACTATGGCATCGGTCTCACCGACCTGGTCAAGGCCCAATTCGGCGGGGACCACGAGATCACGTTTGCCCTGAGCGGTCGCGAGATTCTGCACGCGAAGATCGAACGCCATCAACCACGTGTCTTCTGTTTCAATGGCAAGCGCGCAGCAAAGGAATTCTACGGGGTAGACGAAGTGTCGTTCGGTATGCAGCCGGCTTTGATCGGCCGGACGAGAGTGTTCGTCGCTCCTTCGACGAGCGGCGCGGCGAATGGCTCGTGGGACCATGAAGCGTGGCGGCAGTTGGCCGGACATGTGCTGGGGGGCCAGACTACGTTCGAGCGACCAACCCAGGCGCGGGAGTAGCGCCTCGCACACTTCCCAAGAGGAATCAATGATCCGACGAATTGCCGGGTTGATCGGACTCTGCGTCATGACGGCCGCGCGCCTCAACGGTCAGATATCGGTCAGTGCCGTCGCCGGATTGGTGTCGTTGAACTGGTCGTTCAGCACCGGCTGCCAGGATTGCCAGCACGCCCTGGGCGGTCTCGCCGCTGGAGGTGCATTCAACTTCCCAATGGGCAGGAGGCTCAGCTTCGCGCCTGAGCTGCTGTACGTGCGGAAGGGCTCGGGTCTCGATTATCCAGCCGATGTCAGGATCGAGTATCGGGTCGGCTACGTGGAAGTGCCGCTTCTCCTGCGATATGTGGCGCGGACGAGCGGAGAGGTACGTCCCTACATCATCGCGGGCCCGGAATTCGGAATCACCGCCACCTGCTCAGCAAAGGCAATCAACAGTCCGGCGAACGGCAGTACCGTCTTCGTCGTTCCCTGCACCACCGGTGAAGCGGGTATATCCGAGGACCAGCCGGACCCTTTGGACTTCGGCGTGATCGTCGGCGCGGGCGTCACCTTCCACCGTTTGTCGGCATCGGTACGCTACGATCGAGGACTAACCGACATCTACAGCAGATACACGGGATCCGGGACTGTACACAATACGGCCTGGCTCGTCCTGATCGCCGCTCGTCTCTAATCTCATGCAAAGGGAACCGGAGCCTTCGTGCCGTCCCGCGCTCGATGCCGGTAGCCATCCCCGTCCGCTCACCGCGCCTGCTCTCACCAGGAGGTCGTAGCCCATGAATCTCACGCGTGTACTTGTAGCCGCCGTCGCCGCCTTTGTCGCGTACTTCATTCTGGGCGGCGCGATCTTCACCAGTCCGGCGATGCGGGCCGAGTTCGCGCGATACGGTATTGTGTATCGCACCCAGGAATCGATGAAGTCGGTCATGCCGCTCGGCATGCTGGGCATGTTGCTCTCGATGATCGCACTCGCGATACTGTTCGCCATGATTCATCCGGTCGGCGCGGGCGTTGTCGCAGGGCTGCAGTTCGGTCTCCTCATCGCGGTATATGCCCTGGGCTCGTTTGTCTTGCACAACCATGTCAATCTCAACATTGGCTGGCGGTTGACGACAGCTCAAGCCGTTGCCTACACTGTCGAGTGGCTCGTGGTCGGCGTCGTGATCAGTCTGGTGTATCGAGCCTGAGCGGCCCGTTCCTCCCCACTGCAACTCTTCACCAGGCGAGGGTGTATATGGATCGATCCAGCGCGATAGCGTGTTACGACAGACTCATCGCTACGAATCCCGCCGTCGAACGAAAGGGCGACACCGTTCCCTATACCTCGCTCAACGGACATATGTTCAGCGCATTGCACAAGGACAACACGGTGGCGCTGCGTCTACCCGAAAAGGAGCGGGCAGCGTTCCTCAAGAAGTACAAGACGTCGCTGGCTGCACATTACGGCGTCGTTCAGCCAGAGTACGTGGTCATTCCCGACACATTGTTGGCCAATACGAAGAAGCTGCAGCCCTACTTCGCCGCGAGCTATGAGTACGTCGCTGGCATGAAGCCGAAGGCGACGGCGAAGAAATCAGGACGCTCGAAAGTGCCGCGCAGGAAATAATCTCGGCGCGGCGCCATCCGCGATCGCGCTTTCGGGATGAGGGAATGAACGAACTTCTGCCTTTCGAAGTCTATGAACGCCCATTTGTGGGTCCGGCCTGGCGGCCGGTGCTCATGATGGCCGCTCTCTGGGGCGTGCCGATGACGGCACTGTTTGTCTTCATGACCTACCGCACCGTCGGAGTGGCCGTGCCGCTCGTTGCCGGGGCTTTGGGCGGGCTGGCCTTTGGATTCCTCTTGACCCACTCGTCCAGGCGCCGGATGCGGCGACTCATGCGCCGCTTGTACGACGCAGATCCGGCTCTGGTGCCCGCTCCCCCTCCCGGCCCGTTCCGTTGTCGGGTCGCCTGCAGCCTCATGCTATCGGGCCGATTCGCCGTTGGCGGGCACCTCTATGCCGGGCCAGGCGACTGGGCGTTCGTGCCGCATAAGCGAAATCTTTCGCGGCATCGAGCGCCGACGGTCCTTCCCGTCTCGACGGATCTCACGCTCACACCGCGCGCAAGCGTCCCGAGCGGAGTGGTGCGATTTCTGACCAGTGCGATGATCCAGACTCTGGAGTTGAGCAGCGGAGGGCAGACGGTGCGGTTGCTCGTCCCCGAGCCACAGCTGGTCGCGGCCAAGCTGCTGGAGTGCGCCGGGAAGTCACCGGGCACGCCCTGACACGCGCACCTGCCGACTAAACCACGCGGCACGCGGAGCAAGTATCTATGGAGACATATTCACGTTGGCCGGTCGTTCGGGACGTTGAGACCCCCTGTGCGGGCGTCGATTTGCAGCTGACTGACGGGCGCTTGTCCCTCCGATTGCTCTTCTCACACATGGCCGGCGGCATGAAGCACGACCTGCTGCTGGTGTTCAACCAGCCAATCGCGGTAACCTCGTTCAATGAATTCCAGCATCCGTGGCAACTTGAAACTGGAAGCGACGTGCCCTTGCTGACTGGCCAGTGGGCGAGTTATTGCTATCCTCTGCTGGCAGTAACGGGTTCGACCTGGATGCGGATCGCCGAAGAGAGCGGCCACCCCATGGAGGGTATCGCGCACCTGCGCATCGTGACACTCGGAGACACCGTAGATGTCCTCGGTCGCGATCCCGAGTCGATTTCATGGGAGCGGGGTCAGCACAAATGAATCACGGCACAATGACAAGTCCTCGCGACGACTCCAGATTCGCCGGGTCCATTCCTGAAATTTACGACGAATACCTCGTCCCTCTCATCTTTCAATCCTACGCCAATGACCTGGCGACCCGGGCTGTTCGAACATCAGACAACTCCATCCTCGAATTGGCCGCCGGCACTGGCGTTCTAACCCGAGCTCTCGCAGCAACGCTCCCGACCAGTACCACGCTCGTCGCCACCGATCTCAACCCGGAAATGATCGACCGAGCCCGGCAGCGCGGCACAGCGCGTCCGGTCGAGTGGCGCCAGGCAGACGCACTTCATCTCCCCTTCCCCGAAGCGTCCTTTGACACCGTCCTCTGTCAGTTCGGCGTGATGTTTTTCCCGGATCGCGTTGCAGGGTTTCGCGAGGCACGCCGAGTCCTTCGACCGCGGGGCTGCCTCATCTTCAGCGTGTGGGACCGAATCGAGGAGAATGACTTCGCGGCCGTCACGACGGAGGCTCTGGCGACGTTGTTCCCGGATGCTCCCCCGCGATTCATGGCCCGGATACCGCATGGCTACCACGACAAGGCCGAGATTGAGCGCGACCTGGTGCAGGGCGGCTTCGATCGTGGCGTCGCGATTGATACCGTGTCAGCTCGGAGCCTGGCTGAGAGCCCACGCATCCCTGCGGTCGGCTACTGCCAGGGGACCCCGCTTCGCAACGAGATCGAAGGACAGGGAGGGCGGCTTGGAGAGGCTACCGACTACGTCGAGCAAGCGCTTGCCCGGCAGTTCGGTTCAGGCGCGGTCGATGGAAAGATTCAGGCGCACATCGTCGTGGTGGAATCGTGAAGCGAACGGTGTCGTTCCCGACTTGATCATTGCGCTGCTTCGTGACCGGCCATTGGCCGCGCCGTCTTCGCCATCCCGCCGCGTCGCGCGAGCACTGCGTCCAGGCCGAACATTCTGCCGCTCGGCACGAGAATGTGCACCGCGGAGAGCGCCGCCATCATGCTGTCGGGAAGCGTCAGCAGGCCGCCATGGTATTCGTGGAACGCATAGTTGAACGGTGCGTAACAGAGCGCGACCGCCAGGCCGATCGCGCCGCCGAGGCGGCTCCGGAAACCGAGCAGCAGGAGCAAGCCCGCGGAGAGTTCGCCGAACCGGGCAAGCTCCGCCCACACCGCCGCATGCGGCAGGATGACGTGCTCGAGAATGGCCCGCGTTGCGCCCGTGGCATTCCTGGCACTCGCCTGGGCGAAGCTTATCATGTAGCCCGATGGAGGGAGGTAGCGTTCGCTGCGCGCGAACTTCGGCCACGCGTACCAGAGCCAGGTCGCGCCGACGTGCACCCGAAGCAGCGCGATGCCGATTCGCCACGCCGTCGGCTCAGGCGTCGCCGGCGCGTACTGCCGATCCAGCATCGTCGCGACCGTCAACTGAAAGCCCCTTTGGAGTGATGGATGCAGGGTACGGAGAGTCGGGCAACGCTTCAAGCCCGAACGGCAGATCTGCCTACCTCCCGCACATCTCCCGCACCGCTCCCGCACCGTTCCCGCACGACAGCCGGCACTACTCCCGCAGCAGCGCCTGCAGTTCCTTGCTGTGACCGCGGCTCGAGGTCAGCCGGGTTCCGTCCTCCAGCATGATGAGGTACTCGCCGTGGCCGCTCGGCTCGAGCCGCCGGATGCGGTCCACGTTCACGATGACCGAGCGATGCACGCGCACGAATCGGTCGGGCGGGAGTTTCGACGCGATCGCTTTCAGCGTGTCCCGCACCAGATGGGCGCGCCCGCCGATGTGGAGGCGCACGTAGTTGGAGGCGCCGTCAAGCCATTCGATCTCCGCGGCCTTGACGAAGTAGAGGTGCTTGGCGGCGCGGACCAGGAACCGTTCAGGATAAAGATGCCGGGCCTTGACCTGTTGCAGGAGCACCTTGAGCGCGGGCTCGAGTGCCGCACCTCCTCCGCCCTGCAGCCTGACCTCTGCGCGCGCCAGCGCGGCGGCAAAACGCTCGGCGTCGAACGGCTTGAGGAGATAATCCACCGCCCCCACGTTGAACGCCTTCACGGCATACGCGTCGTGCGCGGTCACGAAGATCACCGCGGGCGGAGTCGCCACCTCGTCGAGTGCCGCGAGCACCTCCAGCCCGTCGAGTCCCGGCATCCGGATATCGAGGAACACGATCTCGGGCCGGTGCGCGAGGATCCCTTCCACCGCTGAGGGACCGTCGCCGCATTCGGCGACAATGAGGTAGCCGGCGTCGGCGCCCAACATGATGCGGATGCGGTCGCGCGACAGTGGTTCGTCGTCGGCGACCAGCACCCGGCGCGTCACGCGGCAGGCCCGCTGACGCGCACCGGCAGCGACACGGTCACGCGGGCACCGCCGCCCGGGCCGGCGGCGGCGAGCGTGAGTTCCCCCTCGTCGCCGTAGAGTTGAGCGAGCCGAGCGCGGGTGTTGGCCATGCCGATGCCGCCAGCGGTCGGCGCTGCACCGTCGGGTCCGGGGCCGTCGTCGGTGATGGTGATGCGCAGGCGGTCGTCCTCGCGAGTGACCCGCACCTCGACGCGGCCCGGTCCCGGCTTCGCTTCGATGCCGTGCTCCAGGGCATTTTCGACCAGCGGTTGCAACAGGAATTGCGGCACCAGTCCGGGACGCGCGGCAGGATCCACCACGACCACGGCGGTGAGGCGGTCGCGAAAGCGCATGCGCATGATCGCGAGGTAGCGCTCCAGCAGGTCCAGCTCGTCGGTGAGCGGGATCTCCTGCGGACCGCCCGGCGTGAGTGTGGCGCGGAGCAAGTCCGACAATTGGGTGAGCATCCGGTCGGCGGCCGGGACATCGGTGTGCATGAGCGTCGCGGCGCCGTTCAGAGTATTGAAGAGGAAATGCGGGTGCAGCTGCGAGCGCAGCGCCTCGAGTTGCGCGTGGGTCAGCCGCTCACGCAGCTCCACCGCCTGGCGCTCGCGCTCCATTGCCCGGCGGTAGAACTCGATCGCCTGGGCCACGACGACAATGCCCCACATGTCGTACATCGTGCCGAAAATGTGCGACGCGAACCCCGCGCCCAGCGGCCAGACCAGCGCTTCGACTCGTTCGACGACTTCGCACTTGAGCATGACGAACACGAACGTGGCGGCGAGCAGGATGACCGCGCTGCTCTTCCAGTGTATCCGGTCGAGGGGGAAGCGGCGCACCAGGAGGACGATGGCGGGCACGAAGCCCGCGTAGCCGTAATTGTCGAGCAGGCGATCGCCGGTGAGCGTGACCCAATCCACGCCCTGCCCCGCGCGCAGCAGGTTCACGCCGTTCTGGATCGCAGACATGAGGCCCAGCGCCGTGAACGCCGCAAAGCCCCATGCCCAGAGGATGAGCCAGCGTCGCCAGATCGGTGTGGTGGCCGTCATGCGGGGAAAGCTACGCGCGGGCGGCGTTGGTGCACGTGGGTTGATCCCCGCAGACGGCCGGGTCATCCCTTGATGGCTTGTCCCCTCCGGCTCAGCGACGAATCATGACGCATGCTGATCCTGGGTCTGCTCCTGGTCCAAGCCACCACCTCGGCCGCGCCGTCCCCACTGCCAACGTCGGGTCGGGCAACGCGGCCCACCATCGTGGCCACGCGCGCCCTGACGGCACCCGTCATTGACGGCCGCGATGACGACGAGGTGTGGCGAGCGGCGCCGCTGATCGAGGGTTTCCGCCAGGAGGTGCCGAGGGCGAACGCCGACCCCACGTTTCGCACCACCGGGCGCGTCGCCTACGACGCGAACAACCTGTACGTGTTCCTCCGCGCGTACGATCCGCACCCGGACAGCATTGAGGCCGCCCTGGCGCGGCGCGACCAGGACTCGCGATCGGACCTCATGGGCGTGCTGGTGGACGGGTACCGCGACCGGCGCACTGGCTACGAGTTCGACTTCAATCCGAAGGGCGTCAAGCTCGACTTCACCTTTCGCGACGACGGCGGGTCGTTCGATGACGCCTGGGACGGCGTGTGGGATGTCGCGACCCGCATTGACTCGCTGGGGTGGACCGCCGAGGTGCGGATCCCGCTGTCGCAAATCCGCTACCCCAACGCGCCGAGCGACACGTTCGGCATCTACCTGTGGCGGTCGGTCAAGCGATTGGGCGAGGGGATGACCTGGCCGTTCCGCAATCTTCAGATTCCGGGGCTCGCGTCGCAGTTCGGCGATGTGACGGGACTCGATAGCCTGGCGCCGCCTCGTCATGGCGAGTTCGTCCCTTACCTGGTGACCAGGAACGTGACGGTGCCGTCTGCCACCGGGTCGAGGCATGAGACCGGGGCGTCGCTGGGTGCCGATCTCCACTATGCACTCGCATCCAACGTGACGCTCAGCGCGACGGTGAACCCGGACTTCGGGCAGGTGGAAGCCGACCCGGCGGAGTTGAACCTCACGCAATTCGAGACGTTTTTCGCCGAGCGGCGGCCGTTCTTTGTCGAGGGAGCGAGCCTCTTCTCGTACGACATCAACTGCGCGCTCTATTCCTGTTTCCACGAGGGATTGTTCTACTCGCGGCGCATCGGCCGTGCACCGCAGCTGGCGGAGATCAACGGAGACTCGACGTCGCCGGGCGCCACCAGAATCCTGGGCGCCGGCAAGCTGGTCGCGCGCCTGGGCCACCTCGCGATCGGCGCTTTGGGATCAGCGACCGAGCGTGTGGACGGCTCCTCGGGACTCGCCATTGAGCCTTCGGCCCGTTACGGGGTGCTCCGTGCCACGCAGGACTTCCGCAATGGCGAGACCGGCATCGGCCTCACGTTCACCGCGGTCGATCGCGACCTCGACACGTCATCCGCCGCGTACCTCCATCGGTCGGCGTACGCGGGCGGACTCGACGCGCGAAGTCGTTGGGGAAAGGAGTACCAGTTGCACGGCTCGGTGCATTGGAGCCGGGTCGAGGGGACACCGGCCGCGATTACCGCAACGGAACGCGACCCGATTCACAACTACCAGCGCCCCGATGGCGCGCTCGTGGTGGACAGCGCCGCAACCAGCTTGAGCGGTGACGACGAGCAGGTCGCGTTCGACAAGACTGGAGGCGTGGTCCGCTTCCAGATGATCTATATGCGCAGCTCGCCCGGATTCGAGGTGAACGACGTCGGATTCCTGCGCCAGGCCGATCAGCAGCAGGCATATGGGTGGCTCAACCTCACGCTCAACCGGCCCACTAGCTGGTATCGCAGTGTCGTGTGGAACGGGAACGCATGGTGGCAGGCGACCACTGCGGGCCTCGTCACGGACCGCGCCGTGAATACCAACGTGCATCTCACGCTCCACAACCTGTGGACGCTGGGTGCGTGGGGCGTGGTCGATGGGCTGGGCACCACCTTCTGCGATCGTTGCGCTCGCGGCGGACCAGCGCTCCGACAGGACCGCTCGCTGGGGACCTGGTGGGACGTGACCGGCGACAGCCGTAACGCGGTCGTGCCCGAGGTCACGGTCACGACGTCGCGCGCCGACGAGGGGCGATCCCACTCATTCAGCGTGACGCCCACCTTCACGATCAATGCGTCGAGCCGGTTGTCGGCGAGCCTTGGTGGCGCAATCACCACCGCGCAGAACGATCGGCAGTGGCTGGCGAACCCGGTCGATTCGGCCGGCGTCACCCATTTTACCTTCGCCCATCTCGATCAACGGACCGTGGCGATCACCGCGCGCCTCAATTACACCCTCTCAACCACGCTGTCGCTCCAGGGGTATCTGCAGCCCTTCGCGAGCTGGGGGGCCTATACCGACGTGCGCGAACTCGCCGACCCGCGCGCGGCGGCGTACGCGGATCGGTTCAAGCCGTACGCCCCGGCGACCGACCCCGGCGGTGTCAACGCAAAACAGCTCAATGCCAATGTCGTACTGCGGTGGGAATACCACCCCGGATCCACCCTCTTCGCGGTGTGGACCCAGGGGCGCCAGGACTTCACCAGCACGCCGGGCACTGGGAGCGCGTTCGACAACTTGCGAAGCATCCTCGACGTGCCCGCTCAGAATACCTTCCTGATCAACGTCTCCCACTGGTTCAACTGGTAGTAGTCACCGTTTGCGAGCCGTATGTTCTATTTTCTGACGGATGATCTGCCAGGGTTTCGAAACCACGGATCCAATCACCGGGACACGGCTTGTCGTGTTGAAGGGAGCCCGGGAAACAGGTGGCCGGGGCTGGGTGACCGAGGTCCATTGTCCCGAGGGCGCAGGACCGTGGGGCCCGGCGCACGTGCATCGGGTCTGGACAGAAACATTTGAGGTGGTCCAGGGAACCGCGAGCTACCGCCTGGGTAAGGAAGTGCGGACGCTCCAGCCGGGCGAGACGATCGTGATGCCGCCGGGCGTGCCACACCTGCATCCATGGAATACCGGGTCGGGCATCATGGTCTTTCGGCACACCAACGATTTCGGCGCGACGACTCCCGAGGCGGTGCATGACGTGCTCGGTGCGTTTGCCACGATCAACGGACTCGCCGGTGAGGGGCGGGTCGGCACGAACGGCGTGCCGAAGAACCCGCTGCAGGTCGCGGCGACGATACGGTTGCTGACGAAGCACGGCGGGTTCGATGCCACGTTGCCGATTCCGCTCCAGCTGGCCGTCAGCGCTACCTTCGGACGGCTCGCTGAACTCCTCGGATATCGAGCGATCTACGATCGGTACCTTGAGTGAGGGAAAAGGTGGAGTGGCCAGCACGCGAGAACTCGATGTCTGGAGAAGTCGCATGAACCGATTCCGCCTCCTCCTCGCCACTGGCACCGTCCTCGCCCTTCCCGCCACGCTCGCCGCGCAGCGCGCCTCCCTCGAGATCTGCAATCACGGCAAGTTCACGGTCGACGTCGCCTACGCCCAGCGGATTCAGCTGCTCATCACCGGCTACCGGTGGTCAACGGAAGGCTGGTATCCCGTCGACGCCGGCACCTGCAAGACGGTGTACGACGAACCGTACGACGCCGCCGGCCCGATCACGCCGCAGAGCGGTGCGCGCATCGCACTCATCGCGTTCACCGAGAACAAGTGGCGCACGCTGCTGCCCAACAACGGCGATACGCTGGGCTGGATGAAGCCCGGCCGCGGCAAGATCTGCATCGATCTCAAGTCGCAGGGATTCACCTATGACGAGCCGCAGGGCGATCCGGCGGCCAATTGCGGCGTCATGGCTGTGCCAGCCACCTGGGATTTCTTCCCGGACGACCCCGGCCAGTACAGCTATGGCATCAACTGGGAGGCCGGAGCGGTATCGACCGTCATCGCCGGCGACGACAAGTCCGCACCCGGGTCGATCTCCTACTTCTGTTCGTCGACCGACAAGCGGCCGGTGGTCTATTTCAGCGACATCTTCGATCAGCCAGATGCCGGCTCGGATGCCGACAACTTCCTCACCTACGAACGCGACATCTTGAGATTCGAGGCCTATCTCACGGAGCACTACGGCTTTCCGGACAAGGAAGGCCTGGTGGAATGTGTCCACATACCGACCACCGCCAGCACGGCGGGAGGTATGGTCGCGGGGAAGCAGAAGCTGAAGGCGATGGTGATCGCTGCCGGGAAGAAGGCTGTCGAGACGAGCTGGAACTACGTCACCACGGATGAAACCGACACCAGCAACGCCGACGTGACCCGCGGCGATGTCGAGACGCTGACGCCGAGAGGACGTGCGGCGCTCTTCAACTGGATACAGGCGGACGTTGCGACCTACCTCGCCGCATCGAAGACCGGTTTCAACGGCTACAAGAGCGGCGATGTCATCCTGCAGCAGGGACTTCGCATGTGGACGTCGAGCGAGAAGCCGGCGCTGGCGCGCGGATGCTGGGTGGTGCAGGGCGATTCGACCACGACATTGTCGTGCACCATGCCGATCGAGAAGGAACTGGAACGAGGGTACTACGACCTGCTGGTGGAGGATGTCGCCGCGGCACTTCCCGCCGGCTGGAGTGCCGGTCCCCCGAATCCGTTCGGCGGGTCGCTGCCGAGCTCGGAGTTCGTGTCGACGACCGGCGCGCACGCGGAGATCTGGCTCACCGAACCGCAGGACGACGTGTATGAGCTGAGCTTCGAGCTCGTGTCGGCGCCGGTGCGGCACTAATCGCGACTCCCTTGCGACCGCCGATCGATAAAAGTATCGTTGTACGATATCGTCATCGATGAGGTCGCGATGTCCGTCGTCACCGTGTCGCCGAAGTTCCAGGTCGTCATCCCCCTCGCCATCCGGGAATCGCTTGGCCTGCAGCCCGGGCAGAAGGTCCAGGCGCTGCAGTACCAGAACCGCATCGAATTCATTCCCGTGCGCTCGATGCGTTCGATGCGTGGATTCCTGAAGGGAATCAACACGACGGTGGTGCGGGACCGGGACCGGGTATGAACGTCGTCGACTCCTCGGCGTGGCTCGAGTACTTCGCCGGAGGAGCCCACGCCGGGCGGTTTGCGGCGGTGATCGAGTCACCGGACGACCTGCTCGTGCCGTCGATCGTCGTCCTCGAGGTCACCCGCCGTGTCATGCAGCAGCGCGGCGAGGACGCGGCGCTTCAAGCGGCGGCATTGCTGCATCAAGGCGAAGTGGTCCCGCTTGATAGCGGCCTGGCACTTGCCGCCGCGAAGCTTGGCCTGGAGAACAAGTTGCCATTGGCGGACAGCATCATCTTTGCAACGGCGCAGCAGTTCGATGCGACGCTCTGGACGATGGATGCCGATTTCGATGGCCTGCCCAAGGTGCGGTATATCGCGAAGCAGCGATAGCTCATCGACCACAACCTTCGGTTGGGAAGGGCCATGCCGCTCACCGTCGCTCCTGACATCACCTTGTCGCCGCTCACTTCCGACGATGCCGGCGCATTGCTCGCCATTCTCGGCGCCGATCGCGAGACATTCGATCGGTGGCTGCGCTGGTCGAGCACGATTCAGTCGGTCGAGGATGCGCGACGCGTCATCGAGGATGCAGCGGAACGCGAACGAGCCGGACGAGGCTTTCACTGGGGATTGCGCCGCGACGGACAATTGATCGGTGGAGTCGTCTGCTGGTCAATTGACCCGGTTCATCGCGTTGCAGAACTGGGATACTGGCTGTCGGCGAACACTCGAGGCCGCGGCCTCGTGACACGAGCTACGCGCATGGTCGCGGATCACCTCTTCGCCGCCGGTCAGGTCAACCGGGTAGAGTTCCAGTGCCGGACCGAAAACGGTCCGTCACGACGGGTTGCTGAGCGCGTTGGTGGCCAGTTCGAGGGAATTCGTCGACAGTCCCATCTGGTCGCAGGAGCATTCCGCGATCACGCGGTGTACGCGATACTTGCTGGAGATCCGCCCCCCGGCGCTGGCCCGGTTCTCTGAGCCGCTCTACCTTCCCGTTCTCCGCCCCGTCGAAGTCCCGGGCCCAATCCCAGAGAGAGACCATGCCTGCCCAACGATTCGCCGCACCGGTACTGTGGGCTCTAGCACTCCCCTTCCTCTCCCCGTCCATTGCGGCGCAGGCTCCCACGCCGCCTGCCGTGACCTTTGGACAGTTGCCCGCCGAATGGGCGGTCCAGCAGAATGTGATGGACCCGATCTGGAAGTCGCTCGGCATGCAAGGCGTCAACTACTACGCCTTTGGCGCTCCCGTGGCCCCGAACGACTTCTCGGCGCGGTCCGACCCCACGTCACACCTGTACCAGGCATGGCTCGGCGCGTATGTCGTGGTCGGCGCGCTCGACTCGGTGTCGGCCAACGATGAAGCGCGCCAACGCGAGATGATCACGCACCTGACAGAGAACGACCAGCGCGCCTGGTTGTCGGCAATGGGCGACCCGGCTCCCCTGGCAGAAGTGATCGGGCAACTTCGCCGGTCGCAGATCACCATCGACGGCAGCGTCCGACCGCTCTACGTCGGCGAGATGCGGAGTCACAGCGATTTGAGCGCGGGGTCGACCCCGCTGGCGCACAGCCTCGGAATGCCGCCGACCACGGCTTGGCAGACCGACCTCGTTCCGTACCACGACGTGTTGCTCCACGTGCAGGCAGCGGTGTGGTATGATGCCACGCGCCATGTGACCGTCGTGGTATACAGCGCATCCTCCGCGTTCGATACCAAGGCACATGTGACGCATGACAACGGCCCGGTGCTCAACGATTCACTGCGAACGCTCATGACGCAGGCGCATGTCGTTGATCGCCCCTAGCGTGGCGGCCGCGGAACATCGGCATCGAGTGACATTGCCGCAATGACCAGCAAATCGATCGCCTCGCTCTATCTCGTCGTGATGATCTTCGTGATCATCGCGACTGATATGCTCTTCTTCCGGAATCGTTTCTGGGAACGGTTGGCGGTCAACGTCGGAATCGTCCTGATCTTCGGAGCATTCTACTTCCGCTTCCTCAAGCGGCCGTGACCCCCAAGCCCGCCATTGTCCTCGGCGCGTCAGGCTCGGTCGGCCGCGCACTCGTCAAGGAACTGATCGGCAACGGCGGATTCGCTCCGATCGTGACCCTCGTCCGTCGGCCGCAACCCGATCAGCTCGCCGCCGCCAACAGCGCCGGAGTCGAGTTGCGGGAGATCATTGTGTCGACGATGGATCCCGCCTCGCTCGAGGCTGCGACGCTCGAAGCGATCGGCTCGCTCGATGGCGATGTCGCCTCCTTCTCCGTGCTCGGCATCGGCGCGGGAACTGGGCACCTGACAATGGACCAGCATCGTGCCGTCGACGTCGAGCTGAATGCGGCTTTTGCCCGCGCCCTCCGCGCGTCGGGACGGGTGAAGCACCTCGCCTTCATGTCCGCCGTCGGATCCGATGCGACCGCGGCCGCGAGCGGTTCCGGTGCCGCGGGGATGGCACGGTACCGCCGAGTGAAGGGAGAGGCGGAGATCGCGGTCCAGGAGAGCGGACCACCGGTCGTGAGCATCTTCCGGCCGGCGCTGATCATCGGCTCGGACCACACGCCGCGGTTGCTCGAGAAGGTGCTCCCGATCTTCGCGTTCGCCACGCCGGCGAAATGGAAATCGATCACCGTCGAGCAGATCGCCAGGGCGATGATCGCAACAGCGCTGCAGCCGCCGGCGGATTCGGCGCTCTACCACTATCCCGAGATGGTGGCGCTGAGTCGGTGATCCTGCACCAATCCTGACGCGGGATGGGGCGCTGGACCAGGTCCCTTGCGCACCGTTCGTCGCGGCCATATACTGAACCACATGGTTCAGTATAGCAGTACACATCTCGACGCTTCCTTTGCCGCGCTCGCCGACGCCACCCGGCGCGGTGTGCTGGAACAGCTCGGACGGTCGGACGCATCGGTCAGCGAGCTTGCGGGAAGGTTCCGCATGACGCTCACCGGGATGAAAAAGCACATCGGAGTCCTGGAGGACGCAGGGCTGGTCATCACGGAGAAGGTCGGGCGGGTGCGGACCTGCAAGCTTGGCGACCAACCGCTCGGCGACGCGGCGGCGTGGATCGAACAGCACCGCCGGCTCTGGGACGCACGCTTCGAGGCACTGGACCAGGTCATCGACGAACTCAAACGGAAGGAGAAGCGCCATGAACGCAGACGGAGCAGGTAAATCGGCCTCGACGAGGAAGACTACGCAGGTACGCCAATCGGATCGTGAGCTGGTCGTCACCCGGCAGTTCGACGCGCCGGCGCGCCTCGTGTTCAAGGCGTGGACCAGCGCCGACCTATTCAAGCAGTGGTGGGCGCCGAAATCGTTCGGCATCAACATGGTCTCGTGCGAGATCGACGCGCGCACCGGCGGGGGCTACAAAATGGTCTTCTCCCATCCTGCCAGCGGCGAGCCGATGGCGTTCTTCGGCAAGTACATCGAAGTGACGCCGCCATCGCGGCTGGTCTGGACCAATGAGGAAGCTGGCGACGCCGGGCAGGTCACCACGGTGACGTTCGAAGCGCAGGGCGGCAAGACGCTGGTCGTCGTGCGCGAGCTCTTCCCCTCGAAGGAAGCGCTCGACGAAGCGATTGCTTCGGGGAGTGTCAATGGATGGAGCGAGCAGTTCGTCCAGCTCGACGAGTTCCTCGCGACCCAGGGCGAAGCCGCAGCATCGGCGTGAGACGGTGCCCGGGCCGCCCTCGATGGATGGAGGGCGGCTCGCGAGCGGACTGACCGGGAGATGAGGTATCATTTGAGTCGGCGCTTCTCCGCGCCTCCCTCGTCATTCGTCCGTGTCCACCGGGAGTTCCGATGAAGTGCGCATTCCTCCTTGCGTTCGCGATCGCTCCGTTCGCCGCTGCATCCGCCGGCGCCCAGCAGCCGGTCACCGCCGCTGATTATGCGCGGGCCGAGAAGTTTCTTGGCCCCGGGATGAACGGCCTGGTGATCGGCGGAAGCGTCGCGCCAAACTGGATGCCGAATGACCGCGACGACCGATTCTGGTATCGGTCGACGACCGCCGCGGGAACGCAGACGTACATGGTCGACCCGGTGAAGAAGACCCGCACCGCCGTCGCGGATACCGCCGGCCTCCCGGTGACGGCCTCGGCAGGACGGGGCGGACGCGGCGGCGGTGGTGGAGGGCGTGGAGGGCGCGGTGCCGGCCCGATGGCGTCGAAAGGGGAACCGCTCCTGCTCTCCCCCGACCGCACCCGTGGCGCATTCGTGCGCGACTGGAATCTCTGGGTCCACGATATGTCGAGCGGAGCGGAACGCCAGCTGACACACGACGGCGTCGAGGACTTCGGCTACGCGACCGACAACGCGGGCTGGGCCGGCGGCCCAGATGCAATGGCGGTCTGGTCTCCCGACTCGAAGCGCCTTGCGACGCAGCAGCAGGACGAGCGGAACGTCGGCAAGATGTACCTCGTCTCGACTCCGACAGGCGGCGCGTTCAGCGCCAACGGGCGCCAGGGCGGCCATCCGGTGCTTCGCCAGGTGCCGTTTCCCCTCCCGGGCGACAGCGTGGTGACGATGATGTATCGCGTCATCGTCGACGCAGACAACGGCAACGTGCTGCGGCTCAAGATGCCCGCCGACTTCCATCGCGGCACCCGCGAAGACAACATCGAACTCAGCGACACCAAGTGGAGTCCCGACGGATCGCAGCTGGCGATCGCGTCGATGTCGCGCGACAACAAGCACGTCTGGATCTCCGTCGCCAACGCCTCGACCGGCGACGTCCGCCACGTCTTGGACGAGACCGAGAAGACACAGTACAAGGCGCCGACCGGGTGGCAGGTGCTCTGGTCCACCAACGAGATCATCTGGTATTCCGATCGGGACGACTGGGGGCAGCTCTACCTTTACGACCTGGCGACCGGCCAGCTCAAGAACCGGATTACCAGCGGCGACGGCCCGGTGATGCAGATCCTGCGCGTCGATCCGGCGATACGCACGCTGTGGTTTGCCGCCAACGGGAAGGAAGCGGAACAGGATCCGTACTTCTCGCACATCTACCGCGTCAATCTCGATGGCACACACCAGACGTCGCTAACGCCGGACGTCGGCACGCACACCGCCGAGATCTCACCCGACGGCAAGTATGTCGTCGACACGTATTCGCAGCCCGACGTGCCGCCGGAGGTCGCGCTGCGCAACGGCACAGACGGCCATCTCATCCTGCCACTCGAGAAGGCCGACATCTCGAAGCTGCTCGCCAGCGGATGGAAGCCGCCGATTCCGGTCAGGATGATCGCGCACGACGGGAAGACGGCGATCTACGGAATGATGTTCGTCCCGACCCACCTCGATTCGACGAAGAAGTATCCGATCGTCAACAACATCTATCCCGGCCCGCAGAGCGGAAGCGTCGGCAGTCGCGCCTTCACGGCGGTCCGCGGCGATCGGCAGGCTCTCGCCGAGCTCGGCTTCGTGGTGGTGACGATCGACGGAATGGGGAATCCGGGCCGCTCGAAGTCATTCCAGGACTCCTATTACGGTGCGATCGGGCGTGACAATACCCTTCCCGATCAAGTCACGGGGATGAAGCAGCTGGCCGACCGGTACAAGTTCATCGACCTCGACCGGGTGGGGATCTGGGGACACTCCGGCGGCGGCTTTGCCACGGCCGACGCGATGTTCCGCTATCCGGAGTTCTTCAAGGTCGGGATCGCCGAGTCGGGGAATCACGACAATCGGCAGAACGAAGATGACTGGGGCGAGCGGTATCAGGGGTTGGTGGTGCGAAACGCCGACGGCACCGACAGCTACACCGCCGAGGCGAATGAGAACTTTGCGCAGAACCTGACGGGGCATCTGCTGCTGGCGCACGGTTCGATGGACACGAATGTGCCGCCGTACTCGACGTTCCTCGTGGTCGATGCCTTGATCAAGGCCAACAAGGATTTCGACCTGCTGATCCTGCCGAACAACAATCACGGCTACACCGCGTCGCAGTACATGATGCGGAAGCGCTGGGACTATTTCGTGCGCTGGCTGCTGAACACCGACCCGCCGAAGGAGTTCACCTTCGGCGCGGCGAATTGAACGGATCACGTTGAGAATGACGGCGGGGGAACTCGCCTGACAGACTTCAGTCCGCACAATGTTGTCGTCAGGCTCTGCTTGCAGGGAATGGCGGCGGAAGATGCAGGCCACTCCGACGAGGCGAGGCAACTCTTCCTTCGGGCCTGGCACGAAGCGACGAACGACTTCGAGCGGTTTCTCGCGGCTCACTTCGTCGCGCGACAGCAGCACGACGCAGGGGAAAGGTTGCGGTGGCTCGAGACCGCCGTGATGCATGCGTCGCGAGTCGATGACGACACGATCAGGAGCGCGTATCCGTCGCTGTACTCGAACATTGCCGCGTGCCATGAGCTGCTCGGCGACCGCGCGCGGGCGGCGGAGAACCGGGCGTTGGCGGCATCGTTTCAGGGGATACCATCGGACCGGGGACCTTTCTATCACGGCACGAGGGCAGATCTGTCCGCTGGTGATCTGCTGACACCGGGCGGCTCCTCCAACTACAAGGCGGGGCTGACGATGAATCACATCTATTTCACGGCGCTCATGGATGGGGCGGGATTGGCAGCGGCGTTGGCGAGCGGCAACGGGGGCGAACGGGTGTATGTCGTGGAACCGACCGGCGCGTTCGAGCACGACCCGAACGTCACCGACAAGAAATTTCCAGGGAATCCGACCCGCTCGTATCGGTCGCTCGCACCGCTGCGCATTGTTGGCGAAGCAACCGACTGGGTGAGGCAGACGCCGGACCAGATCGCGGAATGGCGTCGGAGGTTGGGCAACAGCAAGGGTGACATCATCAACTGACGGCCCGGACCGGAATGGAGCACGAATGATGCGATGGCTCGCCTCGCTCGCGGCAGTGTCGCTCCTCCTCGCCGGGTGTGGCGCACACGACGATCCGACGCAGCGCCACTTGCCGCCGTCCACCCGTGGCCCCACTGTCACCGTCGTCGATTCCATCACGATCGCCGAACCCGATTCCCTTCCCCTCGGCGAATACGCTTCGTACATCGCCCGGAGCGGACGCGGCGACCTCTTCGTTGCCGACGCAGGGCTGCGCAAGGTGCTCCATTTCGACGCCGGCGGCCGATTCCGCGGTGTCCTGGGTCGGGCAGGGGACGGGCCCGGAGAGCTCCGCACGCCAGCATCGATTGGATTGCTTCCGGGCGATTCGCTTCTCGCAGTCACTGACGTCAATCGCGCCCGGATCGTCGTCTTCGGTGCTGACGACGCAGTTCTGCGCCGCGAGATCGGGACGCCACCGATGCAGTTCGTCAGTCAGGAATGGTCGCGCCGTGATGACACCGTCGTCTTCGGTTTCACCGCGGCACGCGCAGCGCTCGGCAAATGGGCGTGGCACGGCGATTCGATCGTACCGAGCGGGCGCACGCCGAGGCGGGCCCAACTTGCAGGGATTGCCTACGGCGAAAGCTCCATCGTCGCGACCGATTCCGGATACGTGGCGCTCTTCCCCACGGAGCCTGGGCTCTTCGTGCTCAATCGCGACGCGGTGCCGACCGGGTTCGTCCGGATTCCCGTGGCGCGGCGGCGTGGCGAACCGGGTGACTTGATGGACAAGCGCAAGAAGTTGGCGGCGAAGCAACCCGGTGCGCTCGCCGGCTCGATGGCGCTCGGCGTGCAGCGACTGGCGTCCGGGGAGTGGCTGGTGATCTCCGGTGATGTCGACGTCAGCCGCAGCGGTGAACAGACCCGCGGCGTCAACATGCGGTACTACGTGTCGGTCGTCTCGGCAAACATGCAGAAAGTATGCGTCGATGGGAAGTTTCCGCTGACCACAGATGTCCTCTCCCGGCCGATTTTGTCCGCCGACACCGTCTTGCTCCTGACGCGCAATGTCGAGAGCGCGGGTACCCGTAACCGGCTGCTGTCGATGGTCGTGAGCACGGCGGGATGTGACTGGCAACCGACCGGTGGCGTCGAGCCCCCGCCGCGCGATTCGTTGTAGGTAGAGGCTGGTTCGCCTGCGGTCGTCCTCATCTGACGCGCACCGCGCGAAGCGCGAGCGAGCTAGGAGCGACACCATCCCGGTCGCGCCCCCGCTGCTGCTCCGACTGTGGATCGCGTTGGCAGGCGGTGCGCTCTTTCTCGCCATCACGACTGTCCAAGGGATTATCCGCGACGGCTTCGACCCCTGGCAGCAGGCGATGAGCGCCCTGAGTCTCGGCCCGGGCGGCTGGGTCCAGATGATCAACCTGATCGGCCTGGGCGTGGTGATGCTGAGCACCGTTCCGACCTGGCGCCGGATTCTTGCCGGCGGGACGGGACACACTGCGTATCCAGTCCTCACCGCGATCGTCGGTGCCAGCTTCGTCGTGGTCGGTATGGTTCGGCAGGATCCGGCGCCCGGCTACGATCCTGCCGGCCTTGCACTGACGTCGCCGACACCGCTCGGCCTGGTGCATCTCGCCGTTGCCGGCGTGGCTGCACTCGCTTCGGTGGCTTCCCTCGCCGTGATGGCCGTTCGCTTCCGTGGCGATCCCGCGTGGCGCAGGTGGTCGGTCTGGTCGTGGGTGGCGGCGTTTGCCGTCGTCGGCTGCGTCGTGGTGTACGGCATCTGGAGTGTCAGGTCGCACGGCTACGCGGGGACGTTCGAGCGCGCGGCAGTGGCCGTGCCTCTGGTGTGGATGTTCGCGTTGCTTCGGCGGTTGAGCGCGGGGACGCCGTTCATGCTGTCCGAGCAGACGACGCTATTGCGGACCTCTTCCGGAACGAGGAGATGACGCGACGCTCGACTCGCCGATGATCTCCATCGGAATGGGCCGCGACAGACGCACGGTCCGGGTGATGGTACGGGTCCGCAGCACGCTGGCGTACCATCTGGCAGTGTGATGCGCGCCACCGTGTTCCATGAGCGTTCGGCCGAGGCGATAGGCGTCCATCGGTTCCATGCGGATACAGCCATGCGATAGTGCATATCCGACGCTACGTGGCTCGTTGCTGCCGTGGATGTAGTACGACGGCTCCCGGAAGAAGATCTTGACGAGCCGCATCGGATTGGTGCGAGCGCCTGGCTGCTGCGGGGTCTTTTCTGCAGCCCAGTCTTCCTCGGGCGGGGTCCATTTCGGGTTCCAGACGATCCGCGAGATGCGGAACCGGCCGGCAGGGGTCGGATGCGCCGAGTCACCGATGGCGATGGTGTACGCTCTCGCGGTGTCGCTTCCGGAAATCACGTAGAGTTTGCGTTGCGCGAGATCGGCGACGAGATGTACTGGAGGTACGCGTCGCGCTCGCGCGCGGGCGCGGACCTGGGCCGGAAGCGCGCCCACCGTCAAGGCGATCGCGGCAAGGGATGCCATCACGAGCCACATTGCGGCCCGGACCCGGCGGCTCAGGGACGTCCGATTGTCCTCGATCATCATTCACTCCGGTATGATCTTTGTGGCTCTCTACCGGTTGACGATGCCCTGGCAGGTTTGAACACGGAAGGAGATCGAGACGGATGGCACAGGTGGTCTTCCTGAGAGGGATCAACGTGGCCGGTCACCGCCGCTTTCGCCCGGCCGTGCTCGCGAAGCAACTGAAGCACCTGGACGTGATCAACGTCGGCGCGGCCGGGACGTTCGTGGTTCGGCAATCGATTTCCCAGGCGAGGCTTCGCGTTGAACTGGCGCGCCGGCTCCCCTTCGATGCCGAGATCATGATTTGCACCGGGCGAAAGATCGTCGAACTGGCGGGTGGGGATTTCTTTGCGGGCCAACGGGCACGGCCCGACATCGTACGATTCGTCAGCGTGCTCTCGCGACGTCCCGGTGTCGCCTTGCAGGTTCCTGCGAGCCTCCCCTCCCGCGGCAGGTGGATGGTGAAGGTTCTCGCGCACGATGACCACTTCGTCGTCGGACTTTACCGGCGTGAAATGAAGGTCATCAGCCACCTTGGCTCGTTGGACCAGATCTTCGGAGCACCTGTCACCACGCGGAACTGGAACACGATCGCGGCTATCGCCAGGAAGCTGGATACCCGATCAGATCGGCAGCCGTCAACTTGATCGCCGCGATTGAGCGCCTTCACACGCGCGACGACGAGGCCGAACAGGGGTTGAATCCTCCCCTTGCCGGCCCATGATGCTGCCGCGACCTGAACTGCGGGCTATGCCTGAAGCGGTGTCGACACGCCGAGCTTGAATCCATCGGGATCGCGGAGCTGGAACATGCGGGCGCCCCACGGCCGATCTGCCGGCTCGCTGAGTAGAGTGCCGCCGGCGGCGCGGACCCGGTCGGCGGCCGCGTCGACATCGGCGGGGCCTTCGACGTTGAGCTGCAGATAGAACCCCTGCCCCTTGATCCGGTCCCAGCCGAGCTTGCCATCGTCCTGATTGAGGACGATCCGGATGTCGCCGGCACTGATGATCGCACCGACCAGCTTGCCGTCGCGCTCGAACGGCATCGCAACGGTAAAGCCGAGGACATCGCGGTACCATTGGACCGAGGTCTCGACGTTCTTGCACGTGAGGGAACAACCGAGCGTGGTGGCGCGGAATGCGGGCATGGCGGATCCTGGCAGAGGTTTGATGAGGGGCCAATAATAGCGGGAAGGGTAGGTATGATTGAAGGACGGGGGTGACGTGATGAAACCGCAGTCGGCAACGATTCTCGTCGCGTGGCTCGCGCTCCTGATCGTCGGAACGCCATCGTTTGCCGTCGCGCAATCGTCGGCCCCCAATTGCAGGAATGCCGCCTTCTATCTTCGCTGCGGACTCAAGGCGGCTGGCATTCCGGAATTGAGCGCAACGCAGCTCCCTTCCGGCGAGCGGGAGATCCGGTTCTGGGTGACGAGTGGCAACATGATGCCAGATCGACTTCTCATATTGCGCCAGAGTGGTGGTCGCACCTCCGGCCGCCTCTTCCTGCTCTGGATCGGCACGACGGTGAATTCGCCGCAGGCAGACACCCTCTGCCTCGAGCGCTGGTCGAATGGAGCCGGTGGGTTATGCGATGCCCGCACCCTCCAGGATCACGACTGGGCCGCGATCGTTCGACGACTCGACTCGACCGGTCTTGGTGATCTTCCGACGGCTCCAGTCGCGGAGCGGCACTGCGACGATCACTTCACACCGTCACCGGTGCCGGGGAGGCTCCCGGTTGATCGCATCTGTCAGCTGATGGTTGACGGGTTCACCTACGCGATCGAAGTGCGGGGGGGGAACGACTACTGGCGCTATGGATTTCCTCGCGACCCCGACCAGAGCTCGCCGTGGCTGAGGCGTGATGAGCAGCTTCTGGGGATACTCGCCTGTGCCGCACGGACGGCCAGTGACAGGACGTGCGATCAGTGACGCATCGAGGATCGCGAACGATTACAGCAATCGCCTTCGCGCTTGGATTCGCGGGTCGCATACAACCGTCGGGAGCGCAACAGCCGACGCGACGGTGGGATGATTCAACGTCGGCGGCGCCCGAGGCCCAGGTGTACCGCACCTGGCAGGCGTATTTCCAGTCGAAGGGCGGCGACCTTGCCGACGGGGCAGGAACGCCGTCGCCGCTGTGGGTTGCCAACGAACAGGCACAGTGGCCGATGTACGATCTCGCAGGATTCTACGTACCTGCCGGCGCCATTCCGCACGTCGTGAACATCCGGCGCGTCCAAGGCAGGGATCCGGTTGCATATGAGATCGTTGTCCGATTCACCGAGCCGCGCCTGGTCCGGGCAACGGATTCCGCGCGGACGCGGATAACGGCGACGTGGATCGTCGAACAGCGCGCAGGAAGGTGGTTGCTGGCGAACGTCTTGCCGCAAAGAACGCGGAACTGGCACACGGAGCGAGTGGGGCAGATCCGGTATTTCGTCGCGCCATTGCTCACCTTCAACCGCACGCGGGCGATCGCAGCGGCGAAGTTCGTCGACTCGCTAACCGCAGCGTTTGACCTTCCCCGCCTCGATGCACTGGACTATTACGTCGTCCCCACGGTCGACGCGGCGCTGGACGCCCTCGGCGTCGACTCTCCGACGCGGTATGGGCCCAGCGGAGGGTTTTCCAAGCCGGTGAATCATCAGTTGTTCGCTGGCATCCCCATGTGGGGAGAGAACTATCGGCACGAATTGACCCACGTCGTGCTCCTGCCACTGTACCGGTCGGGACCCCTGACGATTGTCGGCACCGAAGGGGTTGCCACGTGGCTGGGCGGCACATCCGGGATGACGTGGAAGGAATCGGTCAGATCGCTGCGGACGTTTTTGCGATCCCATCCGACTGCGACGCTCGATTCGGCGATCACGCAAGGGAGCATTCCGCAAACTGACACCTACGCTGCTGGTGCCGTCCTCTGTGACATCGTCTTTCGTCGAGGTGGCACTCCTGCGGTGCGGGCATTTCTCACCGCGGGGCCCGGGCCCAACCAGGTGCGAGCAGAGCTGTTGCGTCTCTTCGGTGCATCGTGGGAGCGGATCGCAAGAGAGTGGCGAGCGGCAGTGGACACGATCGCGGCGGAAGGAGGGCCGGCCTGACGTCGCTGACCTGACAGGCACCGGACCTGCTACTTCGTCAGAATTCTCGCTTCACCGTCGGTGATCAGCACCGTGTGCTCGAAGTGCGCCGACAATGATCCATCCTGCGTCACGACAGTCCATTTGTCCTTGAGGGTGCTGATCGCCGGCTTTCCGATGGTGATCATCGGCTCGATGGCGAGCGTCATCCCCGGCCGCAACGCTGCACCGCGCTTGGGATTGCCGAAGTTCGGAACCTGCGGCTCCTCGTGAAAGCGCGTCCCGATTCCGTGACCCACCAGCTCGCGCACCACGCCGAACCCCGCCCCCTCCGCGACCCGCTGCACCGCGTAGCCGATGTCGCCGACGTGATTGCCGGCCACCGCCGCAGCAATTCCGGCTTGAAGCGAGCGTTGCGTCACGTCGAGGAGTCGCTGGACTTCCGGCTCGATCGTGCCGACCGGAATCGTCGTCGCGGAATCGGCGTGCAATCCCCCCATCTGCACACCCACGTCGACTGACACGATCGATCCTTCGTGAAGCACCCGCTTGGTCGACGGAATGCCGTGGACGATTTCCTGGTCGATCGACGTGCAGAGCGTCTTGGGGAAGTCGTACAGTCCCTTGAACGACGGCGTTGCGCCGGCATGTGAGCGGATGAACGCTTCCGCCTCGCGATCGAGATCCTCGGTCGTGATCCCGGGCCGCACGATCCGGCGCATCAATTCAAGGGTCTCGAAGACGATCCGCCCCGCGGCCGCCATGCTCTCGACTTCGCGCGGCGACTTGATCGTGATCACGGGCGCGCCACGGCTTCCTGCACGCGCGCCGACACCTCGTCCACCGTGCCGACCGCTTCGATCCGGGTGACGCCACCGTGCTTCTCGTACCATGAGATCACCGGCGCGGTCTGGGCACGATACGCGGCGAGCCTGGTGGCCACCGCCGCGGGATCGTCGTCGGCACGGCCTTCGATGGCGCGCCGACCGGCGAGGCGACGGACCAGCTCGGCATCCGCGACGTCAAAGAAGAGAACGTGGTCGATCTTCCGCCCCATGGACCGGAGCACCTCACCAACTCCTTCGGCCTGCGGGATGGTCCGCACCACTCCGTCGAAGATCACGCCGCCTGCGGCTGCAGGCTTCGAGAGCTCTTCGCGGATCACGCCGAGGATGATTTCATCGCTGACGAGGTGGCCGGCGTCCATCACCGCCTGGGCCTGGCGACCGAGTGGTGTTCCCTGCTTCACCGCGTCGCGGAGGAGGTCACCGGTGGCAAAGCGGGGGAGTGAGAGCGCCTTGGAGAGGAGTTCGCCCTGGGTGCCCTTGCCGGCACCCGGCGGTCCGAGGAGGAGGATGTCCATACGGGAAATTTAGTTGATTCGAGCAGATCCTTCGACTTCGCGGCCGCGAAGCCGCCGCTCCGCTCAGGATGATTCCGGCGCCTCAGGGCGCCGGAATCACATCCCGAACCGGCTCTGCCGTCCGCGGAACTTGATCCGTCCCGACTTCATGAAGCCATCGTACTTGCGCAGCTGGCGGTGCTGCTCGATCTGCGCGATGGTGTCGAGGAGTACGCCCACCACGATCAGGATCGACGTGCCGCCGAACTGGAACTGCTGGATTCCGACTCCCGCCGCGACCGCGATCGGCACGATCGCCACCACGGCAAGGAAGAGCGATCCCGGGAAGGTGATCCGGCCGAGGACGCCGTCGATGTAGTCGGCGGTCGCGGCACCGGGCTTCACACCCGGAATGAACGCGCCCTGCTTCTTGAGATTCTCCGACAGGTCGACCGAGTTGAAGACGATCGACGTGTAGAAGTAGGAGAAGACGACGATCAGGAAGGCGAAGAGAATGTCGTACGCCATGCCGCCCGGCGTGAGGAACTGGGCGATCCCCTGCAGCGCGTCGATCCGGGTGAACTGCGCCACCGTAGCGGGGACGATGATGACCGTCTGCGCGAAGATGATCGGCATCACGCCGGCAGTGATCAGCCGGATCGGAATGAACGTCTTCTGCCCTTCGCGAATCCGCCCTCGCCCCATCACCTTGCGCGGGATCTGGATCGGGATGCGGCGGGCGGCAAGGGTCATCGCGACCACTGCGGTGATCATCGCCAGGAGGACGATCAGCAGCACCACCACGCCGCCGAGGGTCACCACGCCATCGCGGACGTAGCCGATCGTCGTGATCGCCGACGGCCAGACCCGTTCGAGAATCGCGACGGTGATGAGCAACGACATGCCGTTGCCAATGCCGCGTTCGGTGATCTGTTCACCGAGCCACATCACGAAGATCGCGCCGACGGTCAGCGTGGTCACCATCACCAGTCGCGTGATGAATCCGGCGTTGGGAACGGCGCCGGGGATCCCTTCGACGAAGAGCGTGAAGGTGTACGCCTGCGAGAAGGATATCGCCACCGTGAGGTAGCGGGTCCACTGCGTGAGCGTCTTCTGCCCTTCTTCGTCCTTCTGCATCTTCCCGATGGTAGGGAGGACGCCGCCGCCGAGCTGGAAGACGATCGACGCCGAGATGTACGGCATGATCCCGAGGGCGAAGATCGTCGCCTTGGAGAGGCCGCCGCCGAGGGCGTCGTAGAGGGAGAAGAGCGTGCCGGTGCCGGTCCCCGCCGAGTTCTTGATGAAGTCGGAGAGTGCCTGCACGTCGACCGCCGGCGCCGTGATGTGGGCGCCGACGCGATAGATCAGCACGGCGAGCGCCGTGAAGAGGAGCTTGTCCCGGAGTTCGGGATCGATCTGCGGTACGCGTGGGCCGGTCATCAGGCCTCGACCCGGCCGCCCGCCGCCTCGATCTTCGCCTTCGCCGACGCCGAGATCTTGAGCCCCTTCACCACGATGGCGCGAGTGATCTCGCCATGGCCGAGGAGCTTGACCGGCTCGGTCGCCTTGCGCGTCACACCCGCCGCGACGAGCGAATCGGCCGAGACTTCATCGCCGGTGACTCGTTCGAGGTCGCTGAGATTCACGGCGAGATAGGTCACCTTGAACGGGTTGGTGAAGCCGCGCTTCGGGAGACGGCGGTACATCGGCATCTGGCCGCCTTCGAAGCCGGTGTTCGTGTTGCCACCCGACCGCGCCTTCTGGCCCTTGTTTCCCTTGCCTGACGTCTTGCCGAGCCCCGAGCCGGGACCGCGGCCGACGCGGCGCCGCGCACGGTGCGACCCCTCGGCGGGACGCAGCGTCGATAGCGTGACTCGCTCGACGGTGCCTTCTGCTGGCTTCTTCTGCGCCATGATCAGCGACCCTTCCCCTTCACCGGCGTCACCGTGACCATGTGGCGGACCTTGAAGAGCATCCCCCGCGCGCTCGCGGTGTTGTCGATTTCGATTTCAGCCTGATAGTGCCTCAGGCCGATGGCCTTGAGGGTGCGGTTCATCGTCTCCGCGTGGCCGATCCCGGAACGGATCTGCTTGACGCGGAGGCGCTTCGCCTCGTCTTCGCCCGGGATGACGGCTGCGTGATACGCCGGCCCCTGACGTCCGACTACTGGATTGCGTCCCATCTGTTACACCTCCTGGCGGGCGCGATAACCGAGCTGATCGAGCTCGATGCCGCGCTCGCGGGCAACCTGCTTGGCGCTCACCAGGCCCTGCAACCCGGCCATCGTGGCGCGCACCATGTTGTGCGGATTGTTCGATCCCAGACTCTTGGTCAGGATGTCGGTGATGCCGGCGCATTCGAGCACTGCGCGCACCGGGCCACCGGCGATGACACCGGTACCGCTGGCAGCGGGCTTGAGCAGCACGCGGCCGGCACCGTGTTCACCGATGATCTCGTGTGGAATCGTGGTGCCGCCGCGAGGGATTTCGACCATGGCGCGCTTCGCCGCTTCGACGGCCTTGCGGACCGCCTCGGCAACTTCGTTCGCCTTGCCGCTCGCCACGCCGACCTTCCCCTTCCCGTCGCCAACGGCGACGAGGGCATTGAACGAGAAGCGCCGGCCGCCCTTGACGACCTTGGCGACGCGATTGATCGACACGACGTTCTCGACGAAGTCGCTCGCGCCGTCACCGCGATCGTCGCGCCGGTTGCCGCCGCGACCACCGCCGCCGCCGCCGCCCTGGCCACCACGGCCACGGCCACCCTGGCCGCCGCGACCCTGACCGCCGCGTCCGCGACCGCCCGACCCACCGTGGGTCCCGACACCGCCGCCACCACCGCCGCCGCTGCTGCGCTCACGCGCGGGCGCTTCAGCAGGTGCTTCGGCCGCAGGGCGGGTTTCCGGTTCGGCTCCGCCAGTCTGATCGCTCATCAAAACTCCAATCCGCCCTCGCGGGCGCCCTCGGCCACGGCCTTCACGCGGCCATGGTACTGATAGCCTGCGCGGTCGAATACCACCTTGGTGATCCCGGCCGCCTTGGCGCGTGCGGCGATCAGCTGGCCGACCGCCTTGGCGCGCGCGACCTTTCCCTTGCCGTCGATCGCAATGCCGTCGCTGGTGTCGGTGACACCGAGCAGCGCCGCCCCCGACTCGTCGTTGACGAGCTGGGCGTAGATGTGCTTGAGCGACCGGAACACCACCAGCCGCGGGCGCTCGGCGTCGCCCGCGACGCGGAGCCGTACCCGCAGGTGCCGGCGATAGCGCCGCTCGTGGCGCAGCTTCGGTCCGTGAATCGGACGCATTACTTGGCTCCCGTCTTGCCGGCCTTGCGCCGGACGACTTCACCCTGGTAGCGAATGCCCTTCCCCTTGTATGGCTCGGGCGGACGGACATTGCGGATTTCGGCGGCCAGCTGGCCGACGAGTTCCTTGTTGATCCCTTCGATCCGTACCAGCGTCGGCGTCTCGACCACGAGCTTGATCCCTTCCGGGGCGCGAATCTCCACCGGATGCGAGAACCCGACCACGAGGTTGATGCCGTACGCCTTCGATTCCGCCTTGTAGCCGACGCCCTGGATCTCGAGGATTTTCTTGTAGCCGTTCGCCACACCCTCGACCATGTTGGCCACCAGCGTGCGCGAGAGACCATGCAGCGCCTTGTGCCGCGTCTCGTCACTTGGCCGCTCGACGGTCACCGTGTTGCCGTCGAGCTTGGTCAGCATGTCGGGGTGCAGCTGTCGCGTCAGTGTCCCCTTGGGACCCTTGACGGTGACCTCGCGCCCGTTGATCGTCGCCGACACGCCGCTGGGCAGTGTGATCGGCTTCTTTCCGATGCGTGACATCGCCCCTCCTACCAGACGACGGCGAGCAATTCGCCGCCCAGGTTGGCAGTGCGCGCGTCCCGGTCGGTCATCAGCCCCTTCGGCGTCGACACGATCGCGATGCCGAGCCCGTTCTTCACGCGCGGGAGATCGCGACACTTGACGTACCGTCGCAACCCGGGTGAGGAGACGCGCTGCAGCTCGCGAATCACCGGCAGTTCGTTGTGATACTTGAGATACAGCCGCAGCGTTCCCGCCTGGCCGTCATCGAGCATCTTGTAATCGGCGATGTAGTGATTGTCCCGCAGCAGCTTCGCCAGCTCGTGCTTGAGCTTCGACGCGGGAACATCCACGCGCCGGTGCCCCGCCGAGCAGGCGTTGCGAATGCGAGTCAGCATATCGGCGACCGGATCAGTCATGCTCATGCGTTGCCGCCCCTCGTGTTACGCTCCATCATGGTATCCCGTCTCCCTCAGGCCGCACGCACAGCGTGTGGCGTCTCACCGCGGAAAGGCCAGCCGAACTCGCGCAGCAGCGCCATCGCGAGGTCATCGCGCTTGGCATTGGTCACGAGTGTGATGTCCATGCCATGGACGTTCTCGATCTTGTCGTAATCGATCTCGGGGAACATCGTCTGTTCCTTGATCCCGAAGGTGTAGTTCCCCCGGCCGTCGAAGCTCTTGTTCGGCAACCCGCGGAAGTCGCGGATGCGCGGCACCGTCAGGTTGATGAACCGGTCGAGGAACTCGTACATCCGGGCGCCGCGCAGCGTCACCGACGCCCCGACCGGCAGGCCGGCGCGGAGGCCGAAGTTCGCGATCGCCTTCTTGGCGCGGGTGATCACTGCCTTCTGCCCGGTGATGATCGCCAGCTCTTCGGCGGCCGCGTCGATCAGGCGCGGATTCTTGGCGCCTTCGCCAAGTCCCACGTTGAGGACGATCTTGGTGATCCGCGGCACCTGGTGCGGGTTGGCGAAGCCGAACTGCTTCGCCAGCCGCGCCCGCGCGGTTTCCTCGTAGAAGCGCTGCATCCGCGGCTTGCCGATGCTCGCCTTCGGCTCGGCCTCGGTCGCCATCGCAGCCGCGGCCGCGCTCCCCTTCCCCTTGGCGCGCGGCGCGCTCTCGCGCTTCGCGGCCGGCTTCTCGGCCTTTTCGCCTTCTGTCGATTTCGCCATCGTTACCGGTTCCTCGGAATGGTCACGCCGGTCCTGGTCGCAACCCGTTCGAACGTGCCGTCGTCGTTCTTCTGCCGGCGAATGCGGGTCGGAAGATTCGACTTCGGATCGATCAGCATCACCTTCGACGCCGGAATCGGCGCCGGGAACGTGATGACCCCCGACTCGGTGTTCTGCGTCGCGCGGCGGTGCCGCTTCGCCAGCGCGATGCCGTCGATCGACACGCGGCCGGTCTTGGGATAGACGCGCAACACCGTGCCGCGCTTCCCCTTGTCGTCGCCGGAGATCACCTGGACGGTGTCGCCCTTGGTGATGTGCAGTCTCTGCCGCTCGATCCGCCCACCCGGGCGCGGCCGCTTCGCCTTCTTGTGCACCAGTGGCTTCATCTCACAGCACCTCGGGCGCGAGCGACACGATCTTCATGTATCGCTTCTCGCGCAGTTCACGGGCGACCGGGCCGAAGATGCGGGTGGCCCTCGGTTCGCCCTGATCGTTGATCAGCACCGCGGCGTTCTCGTCGAAGCGGATGTAGGAGCCGTCCTTGCGCCGGACCTCCTTTGCCGTCCGCACGATCACCGCCTTGGCGACTTCACCCTTCTTCACCTGGCCGGTCGGGATGGCGTCCTTGATGGCCACCACGACGCGATCGCCGAGCGACGCATAGCGCCGCCGCGACCCGCCCAGGACACGGATCACCAGCGCGCGACGCGCACCGGAATTGTCCGCGATCTTGAGGATGCTCTCTTGTTGCACCATCGTGTCGTCTCCCCGGTCTCAGCGTGCGCGTTCGACGACTTCGACCGTGCGCCAGTGCACCGTCTTCGCCAATGGACGCGTTTCCATGATGCGCACCGTGTCGCCGGCCTTGGCGTCGTGGTCGTTGCGCGCCTTCACCTTCTTGGTACGGGTCACCTGCTTGCCGTACTTGGGATGCGCCAGCCGCCGCGACAACTGCACCGTCACGGTCTTCTGCATCTTGTCGCTCACGACCAGCCCGGTGCGCGTCTTGCGCGAGAGCCGCGTTGGCGTCGTCGTCTCAGCCATTCTGCTTCTCTCCGTTGCGGCGCTTCTCGTCCAGGATGGTGATCACCCGCGCCGCGTCGCGACGCAGGGCACGGAACTGCATCGGATTCTCGATCGACTCGGTCGCCGAACGGATCCGCAGCTTGAACCGCTCCTCGCGCAATTCGGCGAGCTTGGTCTCGAGCTGTTCCACGGTCAGCTCGCGCAGTTCGTCGCGATGCCGCCGCAGGTTCGTCTTGTCGTCCATCTCAGATCTCCTCGCGGCGGATCACCCGCGTCTTGACCGGCAGCTTCGCTTCGGCGAGCGCCAGCGCCTTGCGGGCCAGCGGCTCCTCGATGCCGTCCACCTCGAACAGCACCCGGCCCGGCTTGACCACCGCCACCCAGCCCTCCGGATTGCCCTTGCCTTTGCCCATGCGGGTTTCGGCCGGCTTCTTGGTGATCGGCTTGTCGGGGAAGATGCGAATCCACACCTTGCCGCCGCGCTTCATCTCGCGGGTCATCGCCACGCGCGCCGCCTCGATCTGCCGCGCCGTGACCCATCCCGGTTCGAGCGAGACCACGCCCCATTCGCCGAACGCGACGGTGTTGCCGCGCGTGGCGATGCCGTTGGTCTTCCCCTTGAACGTCTTGCGGAACTTGATCCGCTTCGGTGCCAGCATGGCCTCAGGCTCCCGTGCTGTAAGTCTTGCCGCTCATATCTTCCACGACTTCACCCTTGAAGACCCAGACCTTGATCCCGATGGTGCCGTAGGTCGTCTTGGCGGTGCCGGTGGCGTAATCGATGTCGGCGCGAAGGGTGTGCAGCGGCACCCGTCCCTCGCGATACCCCTCGACCCGCGCGATCTCGGCGCCGCCAAGGCGTCCCGCCGCACGCACGCGAATCCCCTGCGCTCCCATCCGCATCGAGCTCTGCACCGCGCGCTTCATCGCGCGGCGGAACGAGATGCGCTGCTCCAGCTGGGCCGCGATGTTGTCGGCGACCAGCTTGGCCGAGAGCTCGGGACGCTTGATCTCTTCGACATTCACCGCGACGTCGCGGGTCAGGTGCAACTGGCGCTCGAGCACGACGGCGAGCTCTTCACGGAGCTTGTCGACCTCGGCGCCGCGCTTGCCGATCACCACGCCGGGACGACCGGTGTGAATCGTGACGGTCACCTTGCCGGGCTTCCGCTCGATGTGCACTTCGGCGATCGCCGCGTGGCCGAGGCGCTTCTGGATGTAGTCCCGGATCAGCCGGTCTTCGCTCAGCAGCATCGGCATCTCCTTCGCCGACGCATACCACCGCGACAGCGGCTGCTTGGTGACGCCGAGACGGAACCCGATCGGATGTGTCTTCTGACCCATTACTTCGCCCTCCCCTCAGCCCGCGAGGCCACGGCGATATGCACGTGACTGGTCCGCTTCCGGATCGGCGTGGCGCGTCCCTGCGCCGCGGCACCGAACCGCTTGAGCGGCGACCCCATCTGGATCTGCGCGTCGATCACCACGAGCTCGTCGACATCGAACGACTCGTTGGCGTTCTGCGCATGCTGCTCGGCGTTGGCCACCGCCGACTTGAGCGTCTTCGCGATCTGCTTCGCCGCCAGCTTCTTGTTGAACTGGAGGATCGCGTACGCCTCATTGACGTCCTTGCCGCGGATCAGGTCCATCACCAGCCGCATCTTGCGGGGCGACTGCCGGACCGACCGCTGAATCGCGCGTCCCGCCATATCAGACCGCCTTCGCCTTCTTGTCGACCACGAGCTTGCCGCTGTGGCCGCGGAAGAGCCGTGTCGGCGCAAACTCGCCGAGCTTGTGGCCCACCATGTTTTCCGAGACGTACACCGGCACGAACTTGTTGCCGTTGTGCACCGCGAAGGTATGCCCCACGAACTCGGGGAGAATCGTGCTCGCCCGGCTCCAGGTCTTGACGACCTTCTTCTCGTTCTTCGAATTGAGGACCTCGACCTTGTCGAGCAGCGCCTGCTGCACGAACGGGCCCTTGCGAATGCTTCGCGCCATTATTGCGTCGCCTTCCCGCGCTTGCGGCCGCGCACGATGAGTCGGTTCGAGTTCTTCTTCCGCTTCCGCGTCTTCTTCCCTTCGGCCTTCCCCCACGGCGACACCGGCGGACGTCCGCCTGACGTCTTCCCTTCGCCGCCGCCGAGCGGGTGGTCGACCGGGTTCATCGCCACGCCGCGAACGTGCGGCCTGCGACCGAGCCAGACATTCTTGCCGGCCTTGCCGAGCGACAGCAACTCGTGCTCGGCGTTGCCGACTTCGCCGACGGTGGCGAGACAACGACCGTGGATCATCCGCATTTCGGACGACTTCATCCGGAGCGTCACATAGTCGCCTTCACGCGCCATCACCTGGGCACCCTGACCCGCCGACCGGGCGACCGAACCGCCCTTGCCGATCTTGGTCTCGATGTTGTGCACCATGGTACCGAGCGGCATCTCCGAGAGCGGCAGCGTGTTGCCGGTCCGGACATCACTCCCCGGCCCGCTCACCACCGTGTCGCCCTGCTTGAGGCCGGCGGGGTGGAGGATGTAGCGCTTCTCGCCGTCGGCGTACACCAGCAGCGCGATCCGCGCGGTACGGTTCGGATCGTACTCGATCTCGGCGACGCGCGCCGGGATTCCGAACTTGTTCCGCTTGAAGTCGATCTTCCGGTACATCCGCTTGTGGCCGCCGCCCATGTAGCGCGACGTGATGTGGCCCTGGTTGTTGCGGCCGCCGGTCGACTTGATCGGCTCCAGCAGCGACTTCTCCGGGGTGCTCCGGGTGATCTCATCGAACCCGGAGACCGAGCGGAACCGCGTCCCGGCGGTGATCGGACGGAATTGACGAATGGCCATGATCAGCTCTCGAAGACGGCGAGCGAATCGCCGGGCCGGAGGGTGACAACTGCCTTCTTCCAGCGCGCCGACACGCCGCGGTCCTGCCCGCGAATCATCGCGTTCCGCCGCATCTGCATGGTGCGCACACTGGTCGCGGTGACGCCGAACAACTGCTTCAGCGCCTCACGGATCTGTCCCTTGGTGGCCGTCGGGTGCACCTCGAAGACGTACTCCTTGCGATCCTGCCATGCCGCGGAGCTCTTCTCGGTGATCAACGGACGAACCAGCACATGATGCAGGTCAGCCATCACTCACTCGCTTTCTTGTGCGCCGACTTCTTCGCACCCTTGGCTGCGGCGTGCTTCGGCGCGGCCTTCTTGCTCGCGGCGTGCTTGGCGCTCTTCCCTTCGCTCTTGCTCTGAGCGCGCTTCGCTGCCTTGGCCGACGAACGCGCGGCGCTCTTCGCCGCAGACTTCACGGCGCGCGGCGACGCCTTCTTGGCGACCTTGGCCGTGCGCTTCCGCGGTGCACCTGTCTCTGCCTCGCCCTCATCACCGTCGGCATCCGAGCCGCCGGCGCCGAACGCCCCGCTCTCGATTACCAGCGCATCGGCGCGGAGAATGTCGTACGCCGTCGCGTCGCTGAACGGCAGCACCTCGAGGTGCGGCACGTTGCGGCAGCTGAGATAGACCGGCGGCTTCGAGCCGTCGGTAAGGATCAGCGTCTTGGTATCCGCGAGCGTCAGCTTGCCGAGGATGCCGAGGAGGGCGCTCGTCTTCGGGGCGTCCATCGTGATCGCGTCGATCACGTGAAGCATCCCCTCGCGCGCGCGGGCGTTGAGCGCCGACCGGCGAGCCAGCTGGCGCACCTTGCGGTTGGTGTCGGCGCGATAGTCGCGCGGGATCGGTCCGAAGACGGTGCCGCCGCCGCGCCAGTGCGGCGCACGCGTCGACCCCTGACGAGCGCGGCCGGTTCCCTTCTGCTTCCACGGCTTCTGGTTGCCGCCCGAGACGAATGACCGCGTCTTGGTCTTCGCCGTTCCCTGGCGCTGGTTGGCGAGATGCGCCTTCACCACCTGGTGCAGCACCGCGTCGTTGACCACCCCGTCGAAGGTGTCGTCGGGAAGTGCGAACGCGTGACCGTGCTTCGCGCCAGTCGCGGAATAGTGCGGAGCATTAATCATGGCGGCTCTTCCCTCCCTGCTTCGCCACCGTGACGATCCCGTTCTTCGATCCCGGGATGGCGCCACGCACGAAGAGCAGATTCCGCTCGGCATCGATCTTCACGATCGTGAGTCCGAGCTCGGTGTGCCGCTCGGCACCCATATGGCCAGGCATCCGCTTTCCCTTGATCACGCGTGACGGGTCGGTGCCCGGAGAAATCGATCCCGGCTTGCGGTGACGGGTGTTGCCGTGCGTCGCCGGACCGCCGTGGAAGCCGTACCGGTGCACCACGCCCTGGAAGCCGCGACCCTTGGTCGTCCCGGTCACCTTGACCATGTCGCCGGCGGCAAAGATCTCGACCGTGACCGTCGCACCCGGCGCGAGCTCGGCGCCGTTGAGCGGGAACGAGCGCACCACCTGCGGCGCGAAGTCGAGCCCCGCCGCCTTGGCGTGGCCGAGTTCAGCGCGGGTGGTCCGCACCGGAGTCTTCTTTCCCCAGCCAAGCTGCGCCTGCGATTCACGCACCTGGAGCACGGCGCACGGGCCGGCCTCGATCACGGTCACGGGAACGGCAGTGCCGTCCTCCGCGAAGACACGTGTCATGCCGAGCTTGCGCCCGATGATTCCGGTCGTCATGACTATTCGACCTTGATCTCGACGTCCACGCCAGCCGGGAGGTCGAGCTTGGTCAGCGCGTCCATCGTCTGCGGGCGTGAGTCGTGAATGTCGAGCAGCCGCTTGTGCGTGCGCAGCTCGAACTGTTCGCGGCTCTTCTTGTCGACGTGCGGCGAGCGGAGGACCGTCCACCGCTCCATCTTCACCGGAAGCGGGATCGGACCCGACACCTGGGCGCCGGTCTTTTCCGCAGTGCGCACGATATCCGCCGCGGCCTGATCCAGGACCACGTGGTCGAACGCCTTGAGGCGGATGCGAATCTTTCCTGCCATCGATCGATACCCTTTCTGCTCATCATGGTGCGGCATCATGCCGCACCACTGCCGCAACTACTTCAAGATCTTGGTGACGACCCCGGCGCCGACCGTCCGCCCGCCTTCGCGGATCGCGAAGCGCAGCCCCTCGTCCATCGCCACCGGCGTGATCAGTTCGATCACCATCCCGATGTTGTCGCCCGGCATCACCATCTCCACCCCCGCCGGCAGCTCGACACTTCCGGTCACGTCGGTCGTGCGGAAGTAGAACTGCGGCCGGTAGCCCTTGAAGAACGGCGTGTGACGGCCGCCCTCGTCCTTCCCCAGCACGTAGACTTCGGCTTCAAACTTCGTGTGCGGCGGGATGCTCCCCGGCTTCGCCAGCACCATCCCGCGCTCGATTTCGTTCTTTTCGATGCCGCGCAGCAGGAGGCCGACGTTGTCGCCGGCGGTTCCCTCATCGAGCAGCTTGCGGAACATCTCGACGCCGGTGACGACCACTTTCTTTTCGGCGCCGAAGCCGACCAGCTGCACCTCTTCGCCGACCTTGATCTTGCCGCGCTCGATACGACCAGTCGCGACCGTGCCGCGCCCCGTGATGCTGAAGACATCTTCCACCGGCATCAGGAACGGCTTGTCGGTCTCGCGCACCGGCTCCGGGATGTAGCTGTCGAGCGTGTCGTACAGCTCCTGGATCTTGGCGATATATCCCGCGTCGCCCTCGATCGCCTTGATCGCGCTGCCGCGGATCACCGGCGTATCGTCGCCCGGATACTTGTACTGCGTGAGCAGCTCGCGGACTTCGAGCTCGACGAGATCGAGGAGCTCGGCGTCGTCAACCAGGTCGCACTTGTTGAGGAACACCACAATGCTCGGCACGTTCACCTGGCGCGCCAGCAGGATGTGCTCGCGGGTCTGCGGCATCGGGCCGTCGACCGCGCTCACCACCAGGATCGCGCCATCCATCTGGGCCGCACCGGTGATCATGTTCTTGACGTAGTCGGCGTGCCCCGGGCAGTCGACGTGCGCATAATGGCGCTTGGCCGTCTCGTACTCGACGTGGCTCGTCGCGATCGTCAGGATCTTGGTCGGGTCGCGGCGACCCTGCGACTCACTGGCCTTGGCCACTGCGTCGTACGGGATGTACTTCGTCCCGAACCCCTTGTCCGCCGAGATCTTGGTCAGGGCGGCGGTCAGCGTGGTCTTGCCGTGGTCGACGTGGCCGATGGTGCCGACGTTGACGTGGGGCTTGGTGCGATCGAATTTGGCCTTGCTCATGTCCGGAATCCTCTGGTCGTGTGCGACATCGCTGAGCTACTTCCCTGCCGCCTTCGTGATGATCTGCTCGGCGACAGCCTTGGGCACTTCTTCGTAATGGTCGAACTCCATCGTGTACGCGGCGCGCCCCTGCGTCGCGCTGCGCAGCGACGTGGAGTAGCCGAACATCTCGGCGAGCGGCACTTCGGCCGCCACCACCTGCGATTCACCGCGCTGCGTCATCCCGCCGATCTTGCCGCGGCGTGACGAGAGATCGCCGATCACCGAGCCCAGGAAGTCCTCGGGGCAGACGACCTCGACCTTCATCACCGGCTCGAGAATGACCGGACCGGCCTGCTTGGCCGCGTCCTTGATCGCCATCGAACCTGCAATCTTGAACGCCATTTCCGACGAGTCGACGTCGTGGTACGACCCGAAGACGAGCTCCGCCTTCACGTCGACCATCGGATACCCGGCGAGAATGCCGTTCTCCAGCGCCTCGCGCATCCCGGCTTCCGCCGGCTTGATGAACTCGCGCGGCACCGTGCCGCCGACGATCTTGTCGACGAACTGGAAGCCCTTGCCGACTTCGCCCGGCTCGATGTTGATGACGACATGGCCGTACTGGCCCTTGCCGCCCGACTGCCGGATGAACTTCCCCTCGACCTGTTCGACGCGCTTCGTGATCGTTTCGCGGAAGGCGACCTGCGGCCGCCCGACATTCGCCTCGACCTTGAACTCGCGCTTCATCCGGTCGACGAGAATCTCGAGATGGAGCTCGCCCATTCCCGCGATGATCGTCTGGCCTGTCTCCGCGTCGGTGCGCACGCGGAAGGTCGGATCCTCTTCGGCCAGCTTCTGCATCGCGATGACGAGCTTGTCCTGATCGGCCTTCGACTTCGGCTCGATCGACATCGAGATCACCGGCTCGGCGAACTTCATCGCCTCGAGAATCACCGGTTTGTCTTCATCGCTCAGCGTGTCGCCGGTGCGGGTGTCCTTGAGGCCGATCGCGGCGCCGATGTCGCCGGCGAGCACTTCCTGGATCTCGTCGCGCTTGTTGGCGTGCATCTGCAGCAGCCGGGCGACGCGCTCCTTCTTGTCCTTGGTCGCGTTGTACACGTACGACCCGGCCTCGAGCTTCCCGGAGTAGACACGGAAGAACGTCAGCCGGCCGACGAACGGATCGGTCGCGATCTTGAACGCCAGCGCCGCGAATGGCTCACCGTCATCGGGATGACGCGTGATGATCTCGGCTTCGTCGGCGGGCGAATGCCCGTTGATCGCGGGGACATCCATCGGCGACGGGAGATAGTCGATGACCGCGTCGAGCAGCGCCTGGACGCCCTTGTTCTTGAAGGAGGCACCGCACAGGACCGGGATGAACTCCATCGCCAGCGTCGCCTTGCGAATGGCGCGGTGAATCTCCTCCTCGGAGAGTTCGGTCCCCTGGAGATATTTCTCCAGCAGCTCGTCGTCGAACTCCACCGCGGCTTCGATCGCCTGATGACGGGCGTCCTCGATCGCTGCGCTGAACTCGGCCGGCGGCTCGACGACCTGGAAATTCTTCCCCATCGTGGCGTCGTCGAAGATGTACTGGCGACGGGCGATCACGTCGATGTGGCCGGTGAACGTCTCGCCGGTGCCGACCGGGAGCTGCAGCGCGAATGCGCGCCGCGAGAGCCGGTCCTTGATCATCGACATGCAACGGTCGAAGTTGGCGCCGACGCGGTCCATCTTGTTCGCGAAGATCATCCGCGGGACGCGATAGCGATCGGCCTGCTTCCATACCGTTTCGGTCTGCGGCTCGACGCCGGCGACCGAATCGAGGAGTGCCACGGCGCCGTCGAGGACGCGAAGCGATCGCTCGACTTCGACGGTGAAGTCGACGTGTCCCGGGGTGTCGATGATGTTGATCCGGTACTCGGGGCCGGTTCCTTCGCTGTCGCTCTCGCCGTGCCGCTTCCAGAAGCAGGTCGTCGCCGCGGAAGTGATGGTGATGCCGCGCTCCTGCTCCTGCTCCATCCAGTCCATCGTCGCGGCACCGTCATGTACTTCACCGATCTTGTAGTTCTTTCCGGTGTAGTACAGGATGCGCTCGGTCGTGGTCGTCTTCCCGGCATCAATGTGGGCCATGATGCCGATGTTCCGATACAGATCAAGCGATGTGTGACGCGCCATGTAGCTATTCCGTTCGTTGCTCGGCGCCGACTGCACGCCCGTTCAATGTCCAGGCCCAACCAGCGAAAAAGCGGGGCGACCTTCGGACCGCTGGTCCGTGGTTTCGCTCCGCGCCATGTCCGGGATTGCTCCCGAGACAGAGATGCCACTGGCATCCCGGCGATGTCGAAGGATCAGAGGTGCGCGAACTCGCTCACATGACCCGGATGTGTCCTGCAGGTGACCCTCGGTCGGCGACGCCGCCGCGGACCCCTCTCTTACCTACCAGCGATAGTGTGCAAACGCGCGGTTGGCCTCGGCCATCCGGTGCGTGTCTTCCTTCTTCTTGATGGCGTTCCCTTCGCCCTTGCTCGCCAGAACCAGCTCGGCGGCGAGCCGCTCGGCCATCGTCTTCTCGCTGCGATCGCGCGAGTAGGAAATGATCCAGCGCATCGCCAGCGCGGTCCGGCGCTCCGGACGAACCTCGACCGGGACCTGGAGCGAGGCACCACCGACGCGGCGGCTCTTCACCTCGACCGCCGGCTTGACGTTGTTGACCGCCTGCTTGAAGACGGCAACGCCCGGCTGACCAGTCCGCTCCTCGATCATGTCCATCGCCTTGTAGAAGATCCCCTCGGCGAGAGACTTCTTCCCTTCGAACATCAGGTTGCTCACGAACTTCGACACCGTCTGCGAATCGTAGCGCGGATCGGGCGGAACGGGCCGCTTGATGGCGTTCTTGCGGCGGCTCATTTCTTGGCGCCCTTGGCGGGAGCACCGGCCTTGGGACGCTTGGCGCCGTACTTGGAACGGCTGCGGCGGCGATCGTTGACGCCGGCGGCGTCGAGCGTGCCACGCAGGATGTGATAGCGCACGCCGGGGAGATCCTTCACACGCCCGCCGCGGATCATCACGATCGAGTGTTCCTGCAGGTTGTGTCCCTCGCCCGGGATGTAGGCGATCACTTCGATCCCGTTCGTCAACCGGACCTTGGCCACCTTGCGCAGCGCCGAGTTCGGCTTCTTGGGCGTGGTGGTGTAGACGCGGGTGCAAACGCCACGCTTCTGCGGGTTCTGCTGCAGGTGCGGCGCCTTGCCCTTGTAGTTCGCATCACGGCGTCCGTGACGGAGGAGCTGGTTGATCGTCGGCATACTTTCCGGTGTTTGATTCTGAGGCCCAAAACGGCACAGACACGCAAGATAGGCGACTTAAGAGCGGCGGTCAATCCTCGGTATCCGGGTAAAAGTGATGCCCGGTAGGGGGAGCCTAGCCGGGCACCTGACAGCGCAAGTCCAACGATCAGATCAGCGTTTGCGCTGCCGCCACTTACCGGCCCCCGCCAGACCGACCAGGCCGGTGGCGAGGAGCGACATCGTCCCCGGTTCCGGGACCGTACCAGTAGGTGTCCCCGCCGCAAGGGTCAGTTCCTGGTTGATGGCGAAGGTGTTGCCGCCATGGGTGTTCCCGCTACTGGTGAGGAGGATTTGGTTGAAGCCGTCCGGATCGGAGATGCCGAGGAACGGAGCGTCGCCGTTGTTGGTGTCGTTTCCGCCCGAGGCCTCCGTCGTGTAGGTCGCGACCAGCGTCCCGTCGAGAAAGGCCTGGAGGGTGAACATCGGGCTACCCGGATCGAAGAACTTCTGCCAGAGCTGCGTCCCGAAGGCAGTCAGGTTCTGGTCGAACATCAGGTCGATATAGGTGGCGCCATCCTGAGCGAAGAGGAGGGTTTCGTTCGGAAGGAAGCCCCCCTGCCAGTCGACATTGTCGACCGCGAGGATGAAATCTCCGTCAGTCGAGACCTGGCTGGCAAAGGAGAGCGTGAACGGGTTCGTGGGTGTGAAGCCGTCCGCGCCGAGGGTCGACCAGTCGAGAATGGTCGCGGGATTGATCTGCGACTTGTCGGTCAGCTGCGTCTGCGCCGCCAGCGGTACCACGGCAACGGCGAGCAACGCAGTCGGGATGAGCAGGTTCTGAAGTCGCATCACGTCTCCCTCGAACTGAATGTGGTCCTGGCCCAGCCGGCAACGTCTCAAGCTTTCGGCCAGTCGCGGAATGGAAATGCAACCGGCGGGCCGGTCTGGCGGGCCAGCGTAAGGCGAGCCGAGACAACGGGATAGAAGTTGCTTCCGCCGGAAGAGGGAGTGCGGTTCGTCGATTCGCCGCCACACTTTCGCCGGTGAATATGTCGAGTCGCGGCTGCAGGTGAGGTGGTGGTCCAGCGGTCTGGAAGCAGCGGGCGGGATCCGAAACTGTGCCCCCCGTGGTCGCAAGATTTTGCTTGGCAATCGGTGCAGTGGTCGAGTCAGTGGAAATACCCAGTGGCCCGGAACCTGCTAGACCTCTGGTCGAAGGCACCGATCGGCGTTGTAGATCAATGACTTAGCTCCTGTGTTGTGGCGTCGGATTGCTACAGTTTGTGGCACAGTTGCAACAGGCAGCGTCTGAGTCGGTGTGACAGGTGATGATCGGCGTAGTCTCCGGGACTCCCCGGCGCCGCAAAAACGACCCAATGACCGGGCCAGCAACATGAAGAAATCGATCGCAGGACTCGCACTCGCAGCAGCAGTCGCACTTCCGGCGGCAGCCAGCGCCCAGGCCGAGCAAAAGTGCGCCCCGGCAGCGGCCCACGTCTGCGTGACGGTGCTGTTCACGCTGAGCGGCGGGAACACCATCAACGCCTTCATTTTCAACGGCTCCAATAGCGAGGGCGTCAACTGGCAGTCGTCATTGACGCAGTTCGCGATCGGTGCGCTGCCGACCACGGGCACCTGGTCGTTGAACAGCGTGCACTACAACGACTGGAATCCCACCACGCTCACGCTGGACAGCAATGGGGCAACTGCCCTTGCCTCCGACGGCGGCTGGGCGTTCAGCAGCGGCTTCGCCGATCTGAGCATGACCACCCAGGCCGGCGCTGGCGGCCCGGGCGGCAATGGTGGCGTGACCACCTGCGACGGCCCGACGGGCGGCAGTGGAACCAAGTTTGCCACCTGTGAAGGGAACGGCACGGCGTTCGGAAACCACGATGACTGGCTCGAGATTTCGTTCCTCTATTCGCTGGGCGGGCTGACCCAGACCACGCTCGACAACCTGACCTGGGCGTTCAAGGTACAGGCAGTCGAAGGGCTGAACGGCAATTCATTCGAGTGCAACGACGTCTCGACCAACGCCGACAAGTTCTGCCAGACCGATGACATCAGCATTCCCCTCGAGGACTCGGTTCCGGAACCCGGCACCATGTCGCTCCTCGCGGTCGGTCTGACCGGGATGGCCGCCGCGGGCCGCCGGCGCCGCAAGAAGAGCTGAAGCCAGCCCCATAGTGCCGCAAGAGATGAACGGCCGCCTCATTGAGGCGGCCGTTCGCTTTTCTTCTCTGGCCCCCACCCCGTTCAAGGCGGCGCGTTGTCTGGTCGCGCGCGCTCCCACGATTCCACGGGCCCCGAGCGAGACCGAAAGAGAGGATGCAATCGTGGCCTCCCCATCGGCTCCAGCTGCTCGAACAGTCTCGGCGAGCGTCGCCGCAACTTCGCGAGCAGGTGCTGCCATTCAGCTGCCACCTGCCCGGCTGTCACCGGGATCTTCGTCCGGGCACGCGGCCCCCGTATCCGGCTCGCGTCGAACCGATATCCGCGCCGCATCGCTTCCACGTAGATGGCGCGCAGATACGCGTTGATACTCGCGACCGGCCGCCCGCTATTCCGGAACCGCTGCAACTGCGGGTGGTGTCGATAGCCGATCGTGTTGCCGCGCAGGACCTTGCGGGCGAGGAGCGCCTCACGCCATAGCGCGACGAGGCCTGCAGCATCGAGATACCTGGGGTGCAGCGTCCAGAGTCGCATCGACGCACAAGATACGGCGGAGCTGCACCCGGAAAAGAGACGGCCCGACACCACATGTGGTGCCGGGCCGCTGCCCAGGTCCTCCAGGTATATCGCAGCTAGCTAGATCGAGCGCTTCTTCCGACGGCGCCCGACCCCGGCGAGGCCGACCAGCCCGAACGCGAGCATCGACATCGTCGCCGGCTCGGGCACTGCCGCCGATCCGACGTCGACATTGATCGACGACCGGGCGACTTCGTTCTCGTTGGCGTCGAACGCCAGCAGGGCGAAGGTGTATTCGCCGCTTGCCGTGGGATCGAACGGTGAGAATGTCGGCGGTGTGATGAAGATCGGCTCGGAAAGGAAGTCCATACCGAGGTTCCACGAGTCCTGGACCGGGAACGAGGGCGGGAATTGCTCCAGGCATCCGATGATCTCATCAATGCAGACCGGATCGAGGGACCCCAGATCCGCCTGAGCCGTGCCAAACCCCGGATCGAAGTCGTACAGCAGCTCATAGGTGAAGTTGGCCGCGTTGTCTCCACCGACGAAGAAATCGAAGTTCCACAGCGCGTACGGATCAGTCGGGCCGCTCGGCGCGTTTGCGTCAATTCCCGGCTGGGCGAAGAACGTCCCGGCGCCGTCGTTGGTGAGCGCGGGGTTGTTGAAGCGCTGCGTGGCGGTGAGGCCGAGAATCACGCCCAGTGATCCTGCGTTGGAATTGGTCATCACCGCGTTATTGGGGATGTCGGTGCCGCCGAAGGTGAAGGTCGGCTGCGAGCCGAAGGTACCAGTGGGCGAAATCCCCTGGGCCGCGAGTGACCCGGCCGACGCGAATGACGCAAGGACAGCGGCGAGCGTCGCGAGACGAACACCGCCAGCGGAACGATTCATCGACTTCTCCTGGATGGAGCTGGAAGGAATTGCAGTGCAGCGCGAACGTTGCGCAGCGCGGCAAGAAGCACGCCGGTTTGTCTTTCCACACGCCGAATGCACGCGTGCGTCTGTCGCCGAATTCTGAATCTGAATTCGCAGCAAGCCTGCTGTATTTTCTCGACAATGTTGAGGTCATGAAACACCGGGCGGATACGGATCGGCGTGTCGCGGCTGCGCTTCACGGCAACGCGCGGCGCGAGGAATTCCGCCATCGGCGCACGACCGAAATGAATGCGATTGTATTGATCGATCAATACATCGCCCCGCCCCAGGCCACCAATGCAGACGGGACCATCGACGCGAGTCGATGGTCCCGTCTGTGTCTCCCGGCGGAGCCGGTCTGGCTACGCTTCGACTTCCTCCGCGAGCAATGCCAGGTCGATTGCCGGCGCTTCCGGCTGCTCGGGGGCTGGCGGCGGCGGCTCGAACCCGGCCGGCGGCTGGATTTCGAGGTCGACGTAGCGATAGTGCCCTGTACCGGCCGGAATCAGGTGGCCGATGATGATGTTCTCCTTCAGCCCGCGCAGCTCATCCTTGGCGCCGCGAATGCCGGCGTCGGTGAGGATCCGCGTGGTCTCCTGGAATGACGCCGCCGAAATGAACGACTGCGTCGTGAGCGAAGCCTTGGTGATCCCGAGGAGGACCGGCTCAGCTATGGCCGGCTTCATCTTCCGCTTCATCACGCGCTCGTTCTCGTCGCGGAATGACTGGCGGTCGACGGTCTCCCCTTCCATGAAGGTCGTGTCACCCGGATCGGTAACGCGGACCTTCTGCAGCATCTGGCGCACGATCACGCCGATGTGCTTGTCGTTGATCCGGACGCCCTGCAGCCGGTAGACCTCCTGTACTTCATTGAGGAGGTATTCCTGCACCGCGCGCGGTCCCTTGATGCCCAGGATCTCGTGCGGCGACACCGGCCCTTCGGTGAGACGGTCGCCGGCGCGAACGCGGTCGCCTTCGTGCACCCGGAGGTGCTTCCCGGCGGGAACCTCGTACACGCGCGCTTCCGCATCCTCGACCACCGAGCCGTCGGGGTTGAGCGGATAGACGCAGATCTCGCGCTTGCCGCGCTTGATCTCGCCGAACTTGACCGCGCCGTCGATTTCCGACATCGTCGCCGGATCCTTCGGACGGCGAGCCTCAAATAGCTCGGCCACGCGCGGGAGACCACCGGTGATGTCGCGCGTCTTGTAGGCGAGACGCGGGATCTTGGTGATCGTGACGCCCTTCAGCACCTTGACTGCAGGCGAGAGGAAGACGGACTTGTCCTTGCTCTCCTTCTTAGTCTTGCTCGGCCACGCCTCGTTGATCGGGCGCTCCTCGACGTGGAACTTCTCGGACCACGGGTTGGCGGCGTCCGGAAGACCCATGGCGCGCGACACCGGATCGGTGGGCGAGCCGAGGATGATGCGAGCGCCTTCGGCCAGGGTGTATTCCTGCGGATCCTTCCGGTTGCTCTGATAGACGAGCACCGACGGATGCAGTTCGCGATCGGGGTCGGCGACGACCACGACCGAGCGGAGGCCGGTTCCTTCGTCGAGTTCCTCCCGGAGTGTCACACCCGGGACGAGATCCTTCCACCGGAGCTCGCCGTCGACCTTGATGATGCTCGGGTCGTTGTACGGATCCCAGGTGTAGAGAATCGAGGCGCGGTGCTCGTTGTCACCCTTGGTGACGATGTCCTTCTCCTTCACCTGGATCAGCGCGCCTTCGGGGACCGGATACCGATTGAGCGGGCGATCCGGATGGTTCGGATCGACCAGCACGATACCGGCCTTGGTTTCATCGGTCGCCGACTCGGCCTCACGCGTGAGCGCGATCCGGATCGACGCCTTGAGGCCGTCTTCGTATTCCACCGGCACATCGGCCCACTCGAGATCGCCGGTGTAGGTGACCATGCCGTCGGTCCGTGCCGGCCGTTCCGCTTCCTCGGCGATACGGGATGCCGTACCACCGATGTGGAAGGTCCGGAGTGTCAGCTGCGTACCCGGCTCGCCGATCGACTGCGCCGCCAGAATGCCGACCGCCTCGCCGAGATCGACCATTTCCATCGTGGCGAGGTTGCGGCCGTAGCACATGCGGCAGACGCCGCGCTTGCACTCGCAGGTGAGCACCGAACGGATCTTGACGTGCTCGATGCCGGCGTCGTCGATCTTCTGCGCCACTTCCTCGTCGATCTCCTGGCCGGCCTGCACCAGGAGCTTCGGATCACCGAACTCGTCGAGTTCATGCGGATCGGTGACGTCCTCGGCGGCAACAGTGCCGAGAATGCGGTCACGCAGCGGCTCGACGATGTTTTCGCCTTCCTTGAGCGGGGCCGTGTCGAGTCCCATCACCGTACCGCAATCTTCCTCGGTGATGGTGACATCCTGCGCCACGTCGCAGAGGCGGCGGGTGAGGTAGCCGGCGTCGGCGGTCTTGAGCGCCGTGTCGGCGAGACCCTTGCGGGCGCCGTGCGTCGAGATGAAGTACTCGAGCACGGTGAGCCCCTCGCGGAAGTTCGACTTGATCGGTGACTCGATGATCTCGCCGATTCCGCCAGTGAGCTTCTTCTGCGGCTTCGCCATCAGGCCGCGCATCCCGGCGAGCTGACGGATCTGGTCCCGTGAACCGCGGGAGCCCGAGTCATACATCATGAAGACCGGGTTGTAGCCGCCACGCGACTTCCGCATGTGATTGAGCATCGCCTCGGCCACGTCGTTGTTGGCGTGGGTCCAGGCGTCGATGACCTTGTTGTACCGCTCACCGAAGGTGATCTGCCCGGTGTTGTACGCCTTCTGGAACCGCTCGACGCGCTTCTGCGCCTCGGCGAGAAGCTCGTGCTTCTCGGTCGGGATTTCGAGATCCTCGATGCCGATCGAGATGCCGCCGCCGGTGGCGAATTCAAAGCCGAAGCGCTTGAGGCGGTCGAGGAACTCGACCGTCTCGCGCAGGCCGGCACGGCGGTAACTCTGCAGCACCGCCTCCGACAGCTGCTTCTTCTTCATCAGTTCGTCGCGGAAGCCAAGCTCCGCGATCACCGCGCGCGGCACGATGTTGTTGAACAGGACGCGGCCGACCGTGGTCTTGATCCACCGCGCCTTGGGATCCGCCGATTCGGATGGCGGGACGAACCAGAAATGAATGGCGTGCTGGTGCTGCACCTTCTCGTGCATCAGCGCCATCTCCAGCTCGGCGATCGACGAGTAGTGCGGTGCACCCTTCCAGAGCCGCACCTTCACTTCCTCGACCTTGGGGCCGGCGAGGCGCAGCTCTTCCTCGAACGTCGCCGGCAGCTTGGTGAGGAAGTAGGAGCCGAGCACCATGTCCTGCGACGGCTCGGCGATCGGCCGCCCGTCCGACGGCTTGAGAATGTTGTTGCTCGACACCATCAACAGGCGCGCTTCCAGCTGTGCTTCGAACGACAGCGGCACGTGCACCGCCATCTGGTCGCCGTCGAAGTCGGCGTTGAACGCCGCGCAGACGAGCGGATGGATGCGGATCGCCTTTCCTTCCACCAGCTTCGGCTCGAACGCCTGAATGCCGAGACGGTGAAGGGTCGGTGCGCGGTTGAGCAGCACCGGGTGATCCTGAATGATCTCCTCGAGGATCTCGTACACCTCCGGGCTCTCGCGCTCCACGATCTTCTTGGCGCGCTTGACCGTCTCGGCGATCCCCTTCTCGACCAGCTTGTGGATGATGAACGGCTTGAAGAGCTCGACCGCCATCGTCTTGGGGAGGCCGCACTGATGGAGCCGGAGTTCCGGGCCGACCACGATGACCGAACGGCCGGAGTAGTCGACGCGCTTGCCGAGGAGGTTCTGGCGGAACCGCCCCTGCTTCCCCTTGAGCATGTCGGAGAGCGACTTGAGCGGACGCTTGCCGCGGCCGCGAATCGCCTTGCTGCGGCGGCCGTTGTCGAACAGCGCATCGACCGCTTCCTGGAGCATCCGCTTCTCGTTGCGGAGAATGACTTCAGGCGCGCGATGCTGGATCAGCTTCTGCAGCCGGTTGTTGCGGTTGATCACCCGGCGGTAGAGGTCGTTGAGGTCGGACGTGGCAAAGCGCCCGCCGTCGAGCGGGACGAGCGGACGGAGGTCCGGCGGAATCACCGGCACCACGTCCATGATCATCCACGCCGGGTCGTTCGGCGTCTCGCCGTTGTCGCCCGAGCAGAGGAAGGCATCGACGATCTTGAGACGCTTGAGCATCTGCTTCTTGCGATGCTGCGAGGTCTCGACCGCCACGGAGGCGCGGAGCTCCTCGGCGAGCTTCTTGATGTCGATTCGCTTGAGGAGTTCGCGCACCGCCGGCGCACCGATCTCGGCGCGGAAGGCGTTGTCACCGGCATCGCGCGCCTTCACCCGCAGCGCGAGATACTCGTCCTCGTCGAGGAGCTGCTTCTCTTCGACTTCCTGCTCACCGGGATCGAGCACGATATAGCTCGAGTAGTACACCACCCGCTCGAGTTCCTTGAGGGTGATGTCAATCAGGTTCCCCATCGGCGAGGGGAGGGTCTTGAAGAACCAGATGTGCGCCACCGGCACGGAGAGCTCGATGTGCCCCATCCGCTCGCGCCGGACCTTTGACAGCGTGACTTCGACGCCGCACCGATCGCAGATCACACCGCGATAGCGGATCCGCTTGTACTTGCCGCAATGGCATTCCCAGTCCTTGACGGGACCGAAGATGCGCTCGCAGAAGAGGCCATCCTTCTCCGGCTTGAACGAGCGATAGTTGATGGTCTCGGGCTTGGTGACTTCGCCACACGACCACCAGTACCGCTGGCCCTGCAACTCCAGGCGCTCGCGTTCCTTGGGATCGCGGGGCCCGCGAATCTCCTCGGGTGCCGCGATCCGGATGCTGATGAAATCAAAGCTCGAGCTCTTGGGCTCGCGTCCGCTTCGGAAATCGATCATGGCTTATTCCTCCCCTTCCGCCGTGGTGCCGAGATTGACCTTCAATCCCAGTGCCTGGAGTTCCTTGACGAGCACGTTGAACGACTCGGGAATTCCGGGTTCCGGCAAGTTCTGCCCCTTCACAATCGCTTCGTACACACGGCTGCGTCCGTTGACGTCGTCGGACTTGACCGTGAGCATCTCCTGCAGGACGTGTGCAGCGCCGTAGGCCTCGAGCGCCCACACTTCCATTTCGCCGAACCGCTGTCCGCCGAACTGCGCCTTGCCGGCGAGTGGCTGCTGCGTGACCAGCGAGTACGGCCCGATCGAACGGGCGTGGATCTTGTCGTCGACCAGGTGGCTCAGCTTGAGCATGTAGATCGTGCCGACGGTGACGTCGCCCTTGAACTCCTGGCCGGTGCGACCGTCGCGCAGCCGCGCCTTGCCAGCCGGCGTCAGCCCGGCGTGACGAATCAGCTGATCGGCGGCGCGGCCGAGTTCGGCAGGGTCGCTCTTGCCGGCGTTCACCTTGGCGAGGGCATCGAGCCCCACGTCGGCGAGCAGTTCGGCGTCGCTCCCCTTGGCACGCTCGGCGAGCGCCTTGCGCGCCGTCTGCAACTCGGTCTTCGCCTTGCCGGTCGCCTTCTCCAGCAAGGTGTCCTGCACCGACAGTTCGGTCTCACGCTGCGCCCGCTCGCGAGCGGCGAGCTCGGTGGCCGACGCCGCAAGAAACGCTTCGACGCCCTTGGCAAGAGCGACGGTCGTCTTCGACGCGCCCTTCACCCACAGCGCCTCGACGCCGGTACCGTCGAGGGTCGCCCCCTCGAACTTGGCGCCCTTGAGGTCCTGGACCAGCGCTTCGACGCCAGCGGCATCGGGCTCCGGCGCCTGGTGCGTCAGGCGCATCGACTGTGACGCCCAGCCGAGACCGGCGAGGCGGAGCAGCACGCCGATTTCACTCTCTTCCGCTCCACGGAAGACCGGCGTCTTCGCCTTGAAGCCGAGGATCCGGCCGCACCAGCCGAGGTGCGTCTCGAGAATCTGGCCGACGTTCATGCGGCTCGGCACGCCGAGCGGATTGAGGACGATGTCGACCGGGGACCCATCGGGAAGGAACGGCATATCCTCCTCGGGGACGATGCGTGCCACGATACCCTTGTTGCCGTGGCGGCCGGCCATCTTGTCGCCCACCGAGATCTTCCGCTTCTCGGCGATGTACACCTTGACCAGCTGAATCACTCCGGGCGGGAGTTCATCGGGCTGGAGAATCTTGTCGATCTGGTCTTCGGCCTTCTCCTCGACCTTGGCGCGCTCGCTGGCGGCCGAATCGAGGGTCGTCCGGATCCGCTCGTTGGCGCCCTTGTCGGCCACGCGCAGCGTCTTGAGGTCGACCTCACCGAGATCGATCTCCTTGAGCGTCGCCTTGGTGAGCTTGAATCCCTGCGGGCGCAGCTCCTCGACGGTGCCGGCCTGCAGCATCAGGCCGACGTCCTGTCCTTCGAGCAGTTCGCTCACTTCCTCGATCATCGCCTGGGTGATGCGCGCCTTCTCTTCGCTTTCGTGACGGCGCACTTCACCGATCCGCTCGCCGCGGTCCTTGTCGACCACCGGACCTTCGACGCGCGAGAAGATCTTCACGTCGATCACGGTCCCCTTCATCCCCGGCGAGACCTTGAGCGACGAATCCTTCACGTCCTTCGCCTTCTCACCGAAGATCGCGGTGAGGAGCTTCTCTTCGGGCGAGAGTTCCGTTTCGCCCTTCGGCGTGATCTTGCCGACGAGGATGTCGCCCGGCTTGACGTGCGCGCCGATGCGGATGATGCCGCGCTCGTCGAGATCGACGAGCGATTCATCGGAGACGTTCGGAATTTCCCGGGTGATCTCTTCCTGCCCGCGCTTGGTGTCGCGCACGTGCAGTTCGAGCTCCTGGATATGGATCGACGAGTAGACGTCGTCCTTGACCAGGCGCTCGGAGAGGACGATGGCGTCCTCGAAGTTGTGCCCGTACCACGGCATGAACGCCACGAGGACGTTGGAGCCGAGGGCGAGTTCGCCCGCTTCGGTGGCGGCACCGTCGGCGACGATCTGGCCAGCGGCGACCTTCTGCCCCTGCGCCACCAGCGGCCGCTGATTGATCGCGGTGTCCTGGTTCGTGCGCCAGAACTTCTTGACCCGATACCGGTCGATCCGCGCGAGGCGGCCGAGCGGCATCGACTTGTTGTGCCCGGCGGTGCCGGCGTCGATGATGATCTCATCGGCGGTCACGCGAGTGATCGTCCCGGCGCGCTTGGCGATGATCACCGCACCGGAGTCGACCGCCACCTTCGACTCGAGCCCGGTGCCGACGAGCGGCGCCTGCGGGAAGAGGAGCGGGACCGACTGACGCTGCATGTTCGAGCCCATCAACGCGCGGTTGGCGTCGTCGTGCTCGAGGAACGGAATCAACGCCGCGGCGATCGACACCAGCTGTTCCGGCGCCACGTCCATGTAGTCGATCCGGTTTGGCGCCAGCAACGGGTAATCGTCACCCCGGCGGCAGAGCACCAGTGTATCGACGAAGTGGCCGTCCTCCTTGAGAGGCGCGTTGGCCTGTGCCACCGAGAAGTCTTCTTCCTCGCTGGCCGAGAGCCAGTGCAGCTCACCGGTCACCTTGCCGTTCTTGACGACGCGGTACGGTGTCTCGATGAAGCCGAGTTCGTTGATGCGCGCGTAGGTCGAAAGCGACGTGATCAGGCCGATGTTCGGCCCTTCCGGCGTCTCGATCGGGCACATCCGACCGTACTGCGAGTAGTGCACGTCGCGGACTTCGAAGCCGGCGCGCTCACGGGTCAGGCCACCTGGACCGAGGGCCGACAGACGCCGCTTGTTGGTCAGCTCGGCAAGCGGGTTGGTCTGGTCCATGAACTGGGACAGCTGCGACGATCCGAAGAATGCCTGGATCACCGCCGACACGGTGCGCGCATTGACGAGGTCGTCGAGCGAGATCTTCTCCGGGTCGGAGTTGATGCTCATCCGCTCCTTGACGAGGCGCGCCATCCGCGACAGGCCGACCGAGAACTGGTTGGCGATCAGCTCGCCGACCGACCGGATCCGGCGGTTGCCGAGATGGTCGATGTCGTCGGTGTTGCCGCGGCCATCGTGCAGGTCGATCAGGTACTTCACGATCGCGATGAAATCCTCTTCGGTCAGGACCGTGTGATTCGGGTCGACCTTGAGGCGCAACCGCTGGTTGATCTTGTACCGCCCCACCCGCCCGAGATCGTAGCGCTTGGGGTTGAAGAAGAGCTTCTGGATCTGCTGGCGTGCGGTTTCGAGGTTCGGCGCATCGCCGGGACGCAGGAGCGCGTAGATCTGCTCCAGCGCTTCCTGTTCGGAATGCGTCGGATCCTTTGCCAGCGTGTTGCGAATCAGCGGAGACTCGCCACGTGCTGCCGGGATGAGGACCTCGACCTTGTGGACGCCGGCCTTCTCCAGCTTCTCTCGCAGCTTGTCGGTGAGTTCCTTCCCCGCCTCGGCGAGGACTTCGCCGGTCTCCGGCTCGGCCACCGAGAAGGCGAGGACGTGATTGGCCCGTTCGCGATTGGCGATCGGCGCCTCGTCCTCGCGCAGGTCGAGTACCGTGTATCCGGCAAAGACACGCACCTGCTTGACGCCCACGTGCCGCATCGCCTGGAGGCGTTCCGGCGTGAGTTCCTCGCCCAGGTGGCCGAGGGGCTCGCCCTTCGGATGCTCGGGATCGGGAACATCGGCGGCGAGCATCGCGCCGACGATCTCGCGGCGTTCCTGGCGCGAATCGGCGCGGCCGGTGATGTCGAGGTCCTTCTCGGCAAAGAAGAGCCGCAGGATCTCGGCATTATGGCCGTAGCCGAAGGCACGGAGCAGCGCCGTCGCCGGGAACTTCTTCTTCTTGTCGATGTGCACGTAGATCACATCGTGGATGTCGATGGTGAACTCCACCCACGATCCACGGAACGGGATGATCCGCGCGCTGAAGAGCCGCTGGCCGTTGGGGTGGGTGTCCTCTTCGAACACCACGCCCGGCGAGCGGTGCAGCTGCGACACCACGACGCGTTCGGCGCCGTTGATGACGAAGGTGCCGAGGGGCGTCATGATCGGCAGTTCGCCGAGATAGACTTCCTTCTCGATCGCGTTGTTGAGGCGGCGCTGGCCGTCGACTTCCTCGAAGACGTCGAGCCGCAGCTTGGTGCGGAGCGGCGCGGCGTACGTCATGTCGCGCTCGATGCACTCCTCGACGGTGTACTTCGGTTCGCCGAGCGAGTAGCCGACGAACTCGAGGGAATACTTCCCGTTGACGTCACCGATCGGGAAGAGGTCGCGGAAGACGCGCTCCAGCGAGACGTCCTGGCGGTCGCCACCGACGTCATCGGGGACGAGCAGCGACTCGAACGCCTTGGTCTGAATATCCAGCAGGTGGGGCATATCCATCCCCCCCTGCATCGACGAAAACGAGATTACTGGCAGTACTTCAGGCATGCGCCCATCCCTGGCAAAAGGGGACGGCAGTGCCGCGCCCCCCGCTCATGGCGGGGGACGGCACCGTCGTCATCCGGATTTCGAGGTCGCGTCGAGTCAATTGCCGTCTCGTTGTAAGTGACCGTGTAACGCCTGACGGGCCGGCCCCTCGCCGCCTGCGGCGGCTGGGGACGACCCGCGAAGCGCGGGTCACTTCAACTCGACGGTCGCTCCCTGGTCCTCGAGCTTCTTCTTCATTTCCGCGGCGTCTCCCTTGGACACGCCTTCCTTCACGGTGCTCGGGGCTCCGTCGACCAGGTCCTTGGCCTCCTTGAGTCCGAGCGAAGTGATCTCGCGGATCACCTTGATGACATTGATCTTCTTGTCACCGGCGGCCTTGAGGATCACGGTGAACTCCGATTGTTCCTCGACGGCGGCCGCACCACCAGCCGCGCCGCCACCGGCCGGTGCCGCGACGGCGGCCACGGTCACATTGAACTTCGTCTTGAACGAGTCGATGAGGTCGGCCAGTTCCAGCACGGTCTTCTGTCCGATCGCGTCGAGGATCTCTTCGTTCGTCATCGTTGCCATGTTATGCCTGCCCTTCGGCCTGACCGGCCTGCTGACGCTGTTCGCGAAGTGCATCGAGCACCCCGACCAGCTGGTAGAGAACTCCGTTGAAGCTCCCGAGGAGCTGTGAGAGCAGCACATCGCGCGACGGGATCTCGCCCAGCCGCTTGACGTATGCCGGTGCGACGGCCTTGCCATCGACCCACCCCGCGCGCACGGTGGGGCGTTCGTGTTCCTTGGCGAATTCGCCGATCACCTTCGCCGCCGCCATGGGATCGGCGCCCGCGAAGACGATGCCGGTGTTCCCGGCCAGGTGATCGTCGAGTGCGGCGATCTGGTTGGCCGCCAGCGCGCGCTGCGCCAGGGTGTTCTTGACGACGATGTACTGGGCCCCGGTCGCGCGGAGACGACGGCGGAACTCCGTCATCTTGAGCACGTTGAGGCCGCTGAAATCGGTCACGAAAAGTGTGGGCGACGCCTTGATCTGCGCCGTCAGCTCTTCCACTGTGTCCTGCCGCGCAGTCTTGCTCATCGGTACCCCGCCGTGTCGAGCTTGATCCCGGGTCCCATCGTGCCGGACACGGTGGCCGAGCGGATATAGGTCCCCTTGGCCGCCGAAGGCTTGGCCTTGAGGATCGTGTCCATGAAGGCGTGAAGATTTCCCGCCAGCTGCGATTCGGAGAACGACACCTTTCCGATCGGTGCGTGGAGGTTTCCGGTCTTGTCGACGCGGAACTCGATCTTGCCCGCCTTGATCTCCTTGACAGCCTGCGTGACGTTCATCGTCACCGTACCCGCCTTCGGGTTCGGCATCAGGCCGCGCGGACCGAGGATGCGGCCGAGGGCGCCGAGTTGCCCCATCACATCGGGCGTCGCGACGATCACGTCACACTCGAGCCATCCATCCTTCAGCTTCTGCAGGTACTCGACACCGACAAAATCGGCGCCGGCTGCTTCCGCTTCCTTGGCGCGATCACCCTGCGCGATCACCAGCACCTTGACGCTCTTGCCGGTGCCGTGCGGCAGGACGACCGTCCCGCGGACAACCTGATCGGCGTGACGCGGGTCGACGCCGAGACGAACGGCGACGTCCACCGTGGCGTCGAACTTGGTGTAGCTGGTCTGCTTGACCAGCGTGACCGCCTGCTCGATCGAATACAGCTGGCCGACGGTGACCTTCTCCAGCGCGGCGCGGTACTTCTTGCCTGCGAGTGGCATCAGTCAATGACCTCCAGCCCCATCGACCGTGCGGTACCGGCGATCATCTTCATCGCCGATTCGAGGTCGGAGGCGTTGAGGTCGGCCATCTTGATTTCGGCAATCTTCTTCAACGACGCGCGCGAGACCTTGCCAACCTTGGTCCGGTTGGGGGACGCGCTCCCCTTTTCGATCCCTGCCTCCTTGAGGAGGAGGTTCGGCGCCGGCGGCGTCTTGGTGATGAAGGTGAACGTCCGATCGCTGAAGATCGTGACGACCACCGGAATCACCATCCCCGACTGGCTCTGGGTCCGTGCGTTGAACTGCTTGCAGAACTCCATGATGTTGACCCCGTGAGGGCCGAGGGCAGTACCGACCGGCGGGGCGGGGTTGGCCGCTCCGGCGGGGCACTGCAGCTTCACCATGGCCGCGATCTTCTTCGCCATGTCGCTCCTTTCACGACGCCAGCTGGCAAGGCGGGGCGCCGGGGTAACGGAACCGCGTCACGCGCGGTGCCTGCCGCCGGTGAACCCGGGCGGTCGCGGGAACTGCACCCTCATATCGCACACCTTCAACGGCGCGGTCTAGTGCCCGCGCAGCTGCAGGTAATCCAATTCAACAGTGGTCGGCCGGCCGAAGAGCGAGACCGAGACCTTGACCTTCCCCTTGTCGGCCAGCACTTCCTCGACGATCCCGTTGAAGTCCGAGAAGGGACCCTCGGTGATCTCGACGGCCTGCCCGGGAAGGAACGGAATCTCTTCCTTGGCGATGGCGGCTTCTTCCGGCTCAGCGATGCCGAGGAGGCGATTCACCTCATCGTCACGCAACGGCAGCGGCGCCTTGCCGGTTCCCACGAACTTGATGACGCCCTGGATGGAGTTGACCAGGTGCTGTGCTTCCTGGCTCATCCCCATCTGTACGATCACGTAGCCCGGATAGAGCTTCCGCTCGACCGTGACCTTCTTGCCGTTCTTGATCTCGACCACTTCCTGCGTCGGGACCAGCGCCTGGGCAACGAGCTTCTGCCCTTCGGGGCGCGGGTCGTCCTTGATCCGCTGGCCGAGGAGAGAACGCACCTTGTTCTCATGCCCCGCCGTGGTCTGGATCGCGTACCATCGATACTCCACTGCGACTCCCGTCACCGCGTCAACATGGCGACGCCGCCGATGAGGACTTGCTGCAGGATCCAGTCGGCGACGCCGATCACGACCCCGAGGGCGAGTGACGCCAGGACGACCAACTTCGTGGCCTGCATCAGCTCGTCCTTCGGCGGCCAGCTCACCTTGTCCATCTCGGCGCGAGTGTCGACCAGGAAGTCACGTGCCATGACGAGCCTGTTCGGGCTCGCCGCGACTGGTTGCGGTTCCACTTCTGCCATGGTCTTCACCGTCTCTTGTCTCTCTCTTACTTCAAGATCTTCGTGACAACACCGGCGCCGACGGTCCGGCCCCCTTCGCGGATCGCGAAGCGCAGCCCCTGATCCATCGCCACCGGCGTGATCAGCTCGATCACCATCCCGATGTTGTCGCCCGGCATGACCATCTCCACCCCGGCCGGCAGTTCCACGTTGCCGGTCACGTCGGTGGTACGGAAGTAGAACTGCGGGCGGTAGCCCTTGAAGAACGGCGTGTGACGGCCGCCTTCGTCCTTGCCCAGGACGTAGACTTCGGCCTCGAAAGTGGTGTGCGGCGGGATGCTCCCCGGCTTCGCCAGCACCATTCCCCGCTCGATGTCAGTCTTTTCAATGCCGCGGAGGAGGAGCCCGACGTTATCGCCGGCGTGCCCTTCGTCCAGCAGCTTGCGGAACATCTCGACGCCGGTCACCGTGGTCTTCTTCTCGGCGCCGAAGCCGACCAGCTGCACCTCTTCGCCCACCTTGATCCTGCCGCGCTCGATACGCCCGGTCGCGACCGTGCCGCGCCCGGTGATGCTGAAGACATCTTCGACCGGCATCAGGAACGGCTTCTCCGTCTCGCGTACCGGCTCCGGGATGTAGCTGTCGAGGGTGCTGTACAGCTCCTCGATCTTCGCGATGTATCCCGCGTCGCCCTCGATCGCCTTGATCGCGCTGCCGCGGATCACCGGCGTGTCGTCGCCCGGGAACTTGTACTGCGTCAGCAGTTCGCGGACCTCGAGCTCCACGAGGTCGAGCAGCTCGGCGTCATCGACGAGGTCGCACTTGTTGAGGAACACCACGATCGACGGCACGTTCACCTGACGCGCCAGCAGGATGTGCTCGCGGGTCTGCGGCATCGGGCCGTCAACCGCGCTGACCACCAGGATCGCGCCATCCATCTGGGCCGCACCGGTGATCATGTTCTTGACGTAGTCGGCGTGCCCCGGGCAGTCGACGTGTGCGTAATGGCGATTCGGCGTCTCGTACTCGACGTGGCTGGTCGCGATCGTCAGGATCTTCGTCGCATCGCGACGTCCCTGGCTTGCCGACGCCTTTGCCACCTCATCGTACGAGATGTACTTCGTGCCATAGCCCTTGTCGGCCGATACTTTGGTCAAGGCCGCCGTCAACGTCGTCTTGCCATGGTCGACGTGTCCGATCGTGCCGACGTTCACGTGCGGCTTGTTCCGCTCGAATTTCGCCTTTGACATGTCCGATCCTCTTCAGTCACCGCGCCAGAGCGCGTGGTACATAGCTGCCCGATTCCTTCGACAAACGCGCCGGGCTCGGAGCGGTTCCCCCGTAACCCGGCGAATGTTCCCGTCACTCCAGAGCTCGCGAGCGGGATTGAACCGCTGACCTCATCCTTACCAAGGATGCGCTCTACCGACTGAGCTACGCGAGCGAACCTCGTCCGGCAAGCGATCCCTTGGTCGCGTCGCTCCCTCGGGATGATCCCGCTTCGCGGGACCACAAGCGGGCGACGGGACTCGAACCCGCGACCCTCAGCTTGGAAGGCTGATGCTCTACCAACTGAGCTACACCCGCGTTGTTCTTCGCCGCATCCAGCAGACCGCTGCTACATGGTGGGGGTAGGATTCGAACCTACGTAGGGCAGAGCCCGGCAGATTTACAGTCTGCTGCCATTAGCCACTCGGCCACCCCACCGAACCGCTGCCCGAACCGAACCCCACTGCGCTTCCACTGGAGCTGACGGTGGGACTTGAACCCGCAACCGCCCGATTACAAATCGGGTGCTCTACCAATTGAGCTACGTCAGCAAAACGCCCGTTCCGCGCACAGACACCAAGGATAAGAGTGGCGCAAGCGTCGGTCAACCCGAGAGATACGGCCCTCAGTAGGTCTATCTGTTTCGTTTTGCAACCAGCCAGAAAATCCGTTCCTTCCGCCCTTTTCCTTGCCGGTCCCTGACCACTTTCCCCGCTCCGGGTACTGGCCCCGGCTGCCGACCGCCCCCGATCATTAGGGATCCTGGAGCAAATGATGAAGAGCGCCTGTCCTGCCCTGATCCTGTTCGCCCTGGCCTCGCCGGCGTCGGCCCAGTTCCCGCCCGAACGGCTGACCAACATCAAGGCGTTCCCGTCCACCATCGCGATCCCGGCGTTGATCGACTCCATGAAGGGGTTTACCCGCGCCCTCGGCGTTCGTTGCACCTATTGCCATGTCGGCCGCGAAGATCAGTCGCTCGACCAATACGACTTTCCCTCCGACGAGAAGGTCTCGAAGGAAAAGGCGCGGACGATGATCCGGATGGTGGCCGCGATCAACGCGCAGTATCTGGCGGCGCTGCCGTCCCGGAGGGATCCGCCGATTACGGTGAGCTGCGCCACCTGCCATCACGGAGTGGCGCAGCCAAGGACGATCCAGCAGATCGTCCTCGACAGCTACCACCGCGGCGGCGCGGACAGTGCAGAGGCGGCCTATCGCACGTTGCGGGCAAGATACTACGGTAGCGCCGCGTACGATTTCGGGGAGGTCCCGCTGACCGATGTCGCTGCAGCGATGCAATCGGAGCGCAAGGGAGCCGATGCGATCCGGTTCTACAAACTGAACGTCGAGTTGCTGCCGACGTCGGGATTCGGCTATCGACAGCTTGGCCTGGCCTATCTCGCGGAGCATGACACGGCGTCGGCAGTCGCGGCGTTCCAGAAGCGGCTGCAGCTGCAGCCGACGAATCCGGAAGCGAGGCAGATGACGGAAATGTTGACGAAGCAGCCGCCGACGCGGAAGTGATGCGCCAACGGCGTGACTGAAGCGCGCTAACTCCGGCGCCTGACGGTGGCGGTCCCGTCACGCGCGTCGCGCACTTCCCAGCCGTGCTCGGCGAGGAGCGCGCGGATCCGGTCGGCTTCGGGGTAGTCAGCCGCACCTTTCGCCTGAACCCTTTGCCCCGCCCAGTATTCCGCCCAGTCCTGCTGGCTCCGGGCGTCGTCGGGCGGAGTATCGCCTTGTGCGACGGCACTGCCGGCGCCAGACCCGTCCTGCACCACACCCGAGAGCGCGGCTGGTGAAGATCCGACCACCTGCAACACCGCGGTCATCTTGCTCCACACATCGATGAACGCGCGCGTGACGTCCTCGTCGCCGTCGAGCGCGCGGTTTCCGGCGCGCACCGCCTCGAACAGCGCCGCCAGCGCGCGTGGCGTATTGAGATCATCGTCCATTGCCGCCGTGAACTCGTCGTCGAGCACCACGGCGATGCGATCGAAGCTGCCCAAGTCCGCGGCGGGTCGCTGGCGCAATCGCGAGTCGAATTCACTCAACCGGCGAGATCCTTCGCGCGCGGCATCGAGCGCGTCGTCGGTGAAGTCGAGCTTCTGACGGTAGTGCGTCGTGGCAAAGAGGAGCCGCAACGCCCCGGCATCGACGCCGTCGATGCGGAGATCGCGCGCCGTCAGGATGTTGCCGAACCGCTTCGACATCTTGGTGCCGGCCATGGTGAGGAACTCACCGTGCATCCAGACCCGTGCGAAGTCGGCCTCGCCGGTATGCGCGCAGCTCTGGGCGATCTCGTCTTCGTGGTGCGGAAAGATCAGGTCGACGGCACCGGCATGAATGTCGAGCACGTCGCGGCCGAACTTCTCCTTCACCAGCGACAGCGCCATCGCCGAGCACTCGAGGTGCCATCCGGGGCGGCCGCGGCCGAACGGCGCATCCCACGCGGCACCGACCTTCTCATCGTCGTCGCGCACCGCCTTCCAGAGAACGAAATCGCGGGCATCCTCCTTGGCGTATTCGTCGCTCTGCACGCGGCCGCTGGCGCCTTCCCGCAGTTCACGCCGATCGAGCTGCGAGAGGCGGCCGTACGCGGGAAACCGATCGATCGAGAAGTAGGTCGAGCCATCGTCGCCGCGATAGGCAACGCCGCGGTCGAGGAGATCGGACACGAGCGCGATCTGCTGCGGGATGAACTGCGTGGCACGCGGATAGACCGCCGCCGGAAGGATCCGGAGGTAGTCACGATCCTCGAAGAAGGCGCGAATGAATGGCTCGGCGAGGTCGTCGATCGACTCGTGCTTCGCCAGCGCGCCCTTGATCATCTTGTCGTCGACGTCGGTGAGGTTCATGACGTGGAAGACTTCGTAGCCGCTCGCCTCGAGCCAGCGGCGCAGGACATCCTCGAAGAGGAAGGTCCGGAAGTTTCCGATGTGGGCGTAGTTGTACACCGTGGGACCGCAGGTGTACAACGACACCCGTCCCGGATCGAGCGGGACGAATTCGGCGACAGTTCGCGTCAGCGTGTTGTAGAGGCGCAAGGTCATGACATTCCCGGAATCGGCGACGCGTTCGGATCAGGTGGCTTGGGTGCCGGATTGCTCGATGCCTTCTCGCCGGCAGGTTCACCGGACGGCGTTCCGGCGGACGAATTCGGCGCCTGCTGAATGTTGATCGTCTGCTGTGCTCGCGCGCCCTTGATCCCCGCGCGCTCGAGACGAATCATCACCCGCCGGCGGAATTCGCGCGCGACCTCGGCCTGCACGCCGGGGAGGGTCTGCAACATGGTGCGAATGTTGACGCCGTTGTCTCCGAACGATTCGACACCGAGGACCTGGGGTGCCGCTTCGAATCGCGGCGACCAGTCCGGATCGGCGGCGAGCGACGCGGCCTCTTCCTTGAGCACCTTGATCACGGTGTCGATGTCGTTGTCGTACGAAATGCCGACGTCGACGATCGCGCGCGACCAGCCGCGCGTCTTGTTGCTGAGCGTGGTGATCTGCCCGTTCGGGATGATGTGGATCGTTCCTTCGACGTCCCGCAGCGTCACGGTGCGCAGGGTCAACCGTTCGACCACCCCGGCCTTCCCCGCCGCTTCGATCGAATCACCGACACCGAACTGGTTTTCGAGCAGAATGAAGAATCCGGCGAAGTAGTCCTTGACCAGCGATTGTGCGCCGAACGAAACGGCCAGCGCACCGGCGGCTCCGAGGCCGAGGACCGGCGCGATGTTGATGAACTGGGTGAGCGTCAGGACGACGGCGAGGATGCCGAGCAGGCCGCGTCCGGTGCTGCGAAGCAGCTGTGCCAGTGTCTTGGCGCGCTTCTCGTGCAGTGTCGGCGAATCGCCGGGGTGGAGGCTCGCGAGGGCGACGATCCGCTTGGCAAGGAGCTTGACGACTTGCCAGCCGATCCAGGTGAGCACCCAGATCGTCAGGACGTTGACCAGCTTGATGCGCGCGATCGCCGGCGTGGTGTCGAACATGGCGAGCACGCGATCGAGCAGCGAGGTCTGCTGGAGGAGGATGGAATGCAGCAGCGCCGTCATCCCGGGAACTTGCGGGGGGCGGGACAGGCGGTCAACGGAGGGGACGGTGCCAAGGCCGAATCAGCGCAGCTGGAGGATGGCGCTCCGGCGTACGAGGGTGTGTCCGTCGGCATCGCCGAGGAGGACTTCGATCCGATAATCGCCGCGGTCGAGTTGGGACAGATCGATCTGCGGCGCGATCTCGTCGATCCCGGCGCGGAGTTGCTGCGCGAACCCGACCTGCAGCGCCGGCAGCGTGTCCCGGCTGCTCCCACCGACCCGATAGAGCGCCACGGTGGCTCGAAGGTCGGGCCGCGGCGCATCGCTTCGGATCTGGAAGTAGAGCGACATCGGGACCTTGCGATCGACCGCACCATCCGGTGCAAGCGGGATCGGCTCGCCGCGCAGCTGCCAGGTCATCGTTTCGCCGCCGGTGCCAATCACCAGATCGGATATGGCGAGCGGCCCCGCCGCGAGGCCCGGCGTCATCACATCCCACGCACGTCCGCGCCGGCTGGTTCCCTGTGCCGCGACGAGGCTCCAGGAGGTGACTCCCGGGGTCGAGTGCACGACGAGAAAGCCGTCGAGTTCGGGATTGTGGATGTTGGAATCGGGGACGTTCCATCGACGGGTGAACGCCGTGTCGGTCCAGCTGTCGACAGTCGGATTCCAGGTTCGAAGCGCCATCTCGACCGACGCAGTCGGCGTCGGGGCGTTGGGCTGGATGGCGACATCCTTGGCGTCGAGGGCGTAGGTCACCAGTGCGATCGACGAGCCGTTGCCTGGATCCCAAAGGCGATGGAGCCGCGCTCGCATGTCGATCGTCTTGTCGGCGCGGACAGAGTTGTCGTCGAAGGTGGTGGCGGTTGCGATAGCCTGCCGGTCCTGAACACGGATGTGTTCCACGTCTTCGGGCTTGAGAAGTTTCATTCTAGCCAAGTCCGTCATGCCACACCGTTTCGGATCCACATCGCAGAAATAGTCGCCGACCACGCCCGTCACGAGGCGAGTGGCCTGAACGGACCCGTCGAACCCTTCCCCCTCGAAACTCAGGAGCATGGTTTCACCGTCGATCGTGTACTTCCAGACCTCGCGAACAACATGACTCGTACCGCAGCCGATTCCGCCTCCCTTCGCCGGGACCGTGTCATGTGGCAGTTTGGGCTTCGGCGGTGGAGTGATTGGGCAGGACCATGGTACGCGTTGATCCGGCCGCCCAAACCGCATCCAGATCACGCCACGATCATCGTAGTCCGTCTGCCACCGCATGTAGTCCCGCCAGAGCGCAGCAGGTTGGGCTCCAGGATCGGGCGCGCTGTTCAAGTCGTCGGCGGTACCTTCGCCGGGCGGTCCTCCGTCCTCCCGCACCGCCGGTGTTGTCCGGAGCGAATTCCGCATCACCTTCGCGACATGCAGCCGGAAGTTCACTTCCACGAACTCGAGCCTTGCGAAGTGTTCGGCGATCCGCGCCCCGAACGGCTGGCCGTCGCGCACATCGCGAGAGAGGAGGCGATCGCGAACCCACGGCCCGTAAGAGCCTGAGGACACCGTATCCCATTCCTTCCGCTCGTCCGGCGTCAGAAACCATTGCAGATGCCAGTCAACTTCGCGGCGCGCGGCCGAGTCGTGCGCGGCATTCGCAGCGGCCTGAAACTCCTTCATTCCGTTGACCGTGTCGGCAGCACGAAACGAGACGCGTGCCAGCCGGAGCAGATGCCAGGTGGAATCGCTTCCAGTGGCGATCCCACGCGTCGCGCAGCTCTTCGCCGCCATGGTGTTGTTGACGCGCAGCGCCAACTCGGCGCAGGCGCGAAGTGTCGGCGCCGTCGGCGTCCCGTGCTGCGTGACTGAGAGAATTGCCGCGAGGGCGTCGCGCATGTTGTCGGGCTCGTCGCCGTTCAGCGCTTCGATCGACAGCACCTCGGCGGCCCGGGTGTCAGTGGGGCGCTCCTTCAGCGCTTCGATCATGGCGCGTTGGCTCCCCTGACTCCACGAGTTCCCCGCAACCATGAGCGGCCCGTCGTGCGCCAGCGCGCCATCGGCATCGAGCCGCGCGCGGGCGCAACCGAGCGCGACCCATTGATCTGCCGAGGGCTTGCCGGTGATTGCCGGCTGCGCCACACGTCGCTCGGCGTCGAGGAGTGCGTTGCGGTTCTGGGCGCCAGACCTGGGACAGGCGTGGTCGAGAAGGGCGCCGAGGTCGGCGATGATTCCCGGCTTCGGGATCGCCGGGAAATTCTGCGCCGGCAGTTGCTGCAGTGCGAGGAGGATGATCAACATCGCTCTGCCGCCATCAGTTTCCCTCGATCAATCGTGATGACCGAATCGGAATCCCTTCGAGGAGCAACGAGGCGAGGACCCCTTCGACCGGCTCGTCGCCGAGAGGAATGGCGACCCGGCTGTCGGGGAGGGGGAGGAGAAGCTGCGGCGTGATCCGCGGCGCGGGCGCCGGCGCGAATGGATCGAGATCGAGGAGGAGGAGTCGGCGAGGCATGCCGAAGAGTGGCAGTCGTCGAGCCCGGTGTCGCAACACCTGAACGCTGAACGGTACCGGAGCGCGCAGCATTGGTGGCCACGCGACCGACGAGGGATGCCGGCAGCAACTGCGGACTCACGATCCCGACACCGGCACGATCCGGATCAATCGCCCCTGGTTTTCTTCCCGCCCGACCACCTGTACCAGGGTACTCTGGTCGGGCGGAATCGACGACACCATCGGCGGTCCAAAGCCGCTCCCGCGGCCGCCGGGGCGCGCAATGATGATCGGCCGCGCGATCATGCGGGAGGTCCTGGTGATCGGCGCCCAGATGGCCCATTCGACCGGGACCCAGAGTCCGGGCGACGGCTCGCCAAAATGCATGTCGCCGCCGGCCGATTTGTCGGGGATGCCATTCGGCAGGTTGCGGTGGACGTAGCTCAGCCGCCGGAGGGTCAATGTCGCGCGGTCGAGCACCATCGTGCCGTTCAGGTCGACGTGCTTCGGCTTGCCGGCGGGCTCGAACTGGATGAACACGGAGTCGCCGCTCCCGTGGTCCTTCTCGAGGGTGAAGCAATGCGTTTCGAGAAACCAGTCGGAGAAGAGGACCTGAAGATCGGGACCGTAGTACAGTTCCCCGCCCCCCTGCTCTTCGGTGAGCGGTCGCTCGAATCCGATCTGCGCGAGGAGATCGGGGGCGATCGATCGCACCGGCCAGGTTCGCAGTGAGCCGGCACTGGTATCGGAGGAGACCGTGCTGTCTCGATTCTTCTTCGTGACGATGGTGTGCACCAGCTGCACGTTGAAGGCGAGGTGACTCGAGCGCATCGTCGCGTCCATCACCTGCAACGCGCTGTGGGCTGCGTCGAAGAGTCCACCGAATGTCTCGGGCGTCAGTTCGGACTTGCCACACGATCGCTTGCCGCCGAGGGCGTGCAGTTCGGGGAGGGAGACCACCGTCGGCAACAGCACGACCGCCGGCACGGTGACGAGCGACGACGTGACGTCGATCGCGATCGGTGCGTGGCGTGAATAGCCGATCGCCGCAAAACGGATTTCGACGCGGCGGCCGCTATCGGCGGTGAATTCCCAACCGCCCGAGGCGCCGGTGAACGCCTGATGGATCAGCTTGCCATCGGGGTCGAACAGTTCGACCAGCGCTCCCGAGATCGGCGCGTGCGACATGCTGTCGACCAGGCGGCCGCGGATCGTCTGCGCAGCGACCGACCGAAGCGGTGTCGCGAAGAGGACGATCGCAGCGAACTGCACGCAACGAGAGATTCTCATCGGAGATCGAGCCCCGCCCGGCGGCGGACGAGCGCGCGGCCCGCAGCATCGACCAACCGCACTTCGACGCGGTAGGAACCGCGGTCGAGATTGGAGAGATCGACGATCGGCGCCACTTCATTGATCCCGGAGTGCACCGCCTGGTCGAACGTCACCTGCAGCGCCGCCGAATCGCTGACGACGCCATCCCGGATCGGATAGAGCGCTACCGTCGTGCGAAGGCCATCGCGTTGGGTCTCGCTGCGAATCTGGTAATACATCGAGACGGTGTCGCGGCGATCGACGGCGTTGGTCGGCGCAAGCGGAATCGGTTCTCCATGCAGTCGCCATGACAGACCCTGCGCGGACGAACCGAACACCAGGTCCGAGATCGCAACCGGGCCGGGGTCGAGCCCCGCTGTCGTGACGTCCATTGCGCGACCTCGCCGCTGCTCAGGTTGCGTGGCGACGACGCTCCAGGCCGAGACGCCGGACGACGAAGGGGTCACGACGTAACCCACGAGATTGGTCGCCTTGGAGCCAGTGTCGGCGATCTGGAAATGCCGCGAGACGGAGGTGTCCTGCCAGCGATCGGCGTCGCGATCCCACTGCCGCACCGTGAGATCAACCGTGGTCGACACACCGGCCCCTCCCGATTGCACTGCAAGATCCTTGATGGGAAAGGCGTAGGTGATGAGTGCGATCGGTGCGGCGGAGATCGGATCCCAGAGACGGTGCAACCGGGAGACGATCGCGATGTTCCGCTCGCCGCGGACCGAGTTGTCGTCCGCGGTTGTAGCGGCAGAGATGTAGGCGCGGTCGTCCTGGCGGACGTGTTCGATATCCTCGACTTTCACCAGTGGCGACGACGGTGGCGTCCCGTGCTTGGCCGTGTGCGCCTTCCAGTCTGCGATCGAAAGCTGGGTGAGACCACACCGCAACGCATCGACATCGCAGAGGTACGATCCCAGCACCCCGGTCACGAGTCGCGTTGCTTCCTCCGAGCCGTCGAATTCTTCCCCCTCGAAATTGAGGAGGAGCGGCTTGCCGTCGATCTCGTAATACCAGACCTCACGAGGATTGATCGGGATGCCGCGGGTTTGGGGATCGGTGATCACCGTATCGGCGCAGCTCGGTGATGACCGGATTCGCTTCTCCGGCGCGCCGAATCGCAGCCAGACGACTCCGCGATCATCGATATCGCTCTGCCAGCGATGGTAATCGCGAACCGGATCGGCAGGAATCAGCCCCGGTTCGCAGAACATGTGGAGCGAATCGGGAGAGAAATGGCTCTCCGGCGTCGGGGCGAGCAACCCGCCCTTCCTCCTGATCGCGGCTGGAATCTCCAGCCGGAAGTTCGCCAGCGCGTACTCGAGCCGGTTGAAATGCTCGGCAAGGCGCGCTCCGCGGGGCTGGCCGTCGCGCACGTCGCGCTCGACGAGACGGTCGCGGATCCAGTTGGCGCGGGCACTGTCGGCGATCCGGCTCGCCGTCGCCTGTTCGTCGGGCGAGAGAAACCATTGCAGCTGCCAGTCAATCTCACTGCGCGCCGCGGTGTCGTGTGCGGCCCCCGCCGCGGCGAGAAAGTCGCGGGTCCCCGAGACGGTGTCGGCGGAACGGAAATCGAGGCGCGCGCGCCGGATCAGGTGCCAGGTCGAATCGCTGCCGCGCGCCAGGCCGGTGGCGACGCACCTCCGAGCCGACGCAATGTCGCCGGTCCGCAGCGCGAGCTCGTCGCAGGCGCGGAGTGCTGCTGGCGTCGAGACGCCGGCCGCCGTCGCCTTGACGATGGCGGATGCCGTCGCGGCGACGTCATCCGGTTCAAGATCATCCAGCGCGAGCGTCGCCAGCGCTTCGGCGGCGCGGCCGTTCCGCGGGTCGATCGCGAGCGCCTTGAGAAGCGCCCGTTCGCTGCCGGTCGCCCACGAATTCCCGACGACCATGAGCGGTCCGTCGTGGGACAGCGCGCCGTCGCCGTCGAGCGCGGCGCGGGCGCAGCCGAGCGCAAGCCACCCCGCCGCCTGTGATGAAGCACGCGCCGCGTCGATCGCGAGGCGGTTCTCTCGCGCGAGGAGTTGATTCCGATCGAGGCCGGCGGGATTGTCGCAGATGGCGTCCGCAGCCGATCGAAGCGCCGGCGCGGTGCCTGGATGTTCAAGGGTCGGAAAGTGCTGAACCGGAAGTGCCTGCATCAGCGCGACGACGAGTCGGATCATCCGGCCACCTCAGGTGCCTGGGGGAGTGGCATTGCGACTGTCCGGAAGGATCTATCATAACTCGAAAAAACCCGGCGGCTACGGCGGTGTGGTGGTCGGCGGCGGCGCTGTCGGCGGGGGCGTCAGTCCGAACTCGTCGTGCCGGATCTTCCCTCCCTGGTACCCCGCCCATCCCGCGAGCCCCGACGCCACGATCAGCACGATGAGCACCGCCGCCGATGCGCTGCGCCGAACGGGCTTGCCCCCTCGCGCCAGGATGAGCGCGCCGATCGCGAGCACTCCTGCGGCGATCCCGGCGATGTTGGCGTTGTCGCCGGCGTGCTCGTGGCGCTGGACCACCGCGCGATTGTACCAGGTGTTGTTGCGGATGTCGTGCTTGGCGTCGTCACCGGTGTAGTCAGTGTACCAGGTCCCGATCGCCACGAGGATGGTGAGCAGCAGCGCCGCGCGCACCACCGCGTCTTCCCGGCGCGCCAGCCCCCAGGCCAGGAGGAGGGCGACAATCGGAAGGCCGATGATCGGAATGTGATTGACCAGAACGTGCAAATGCGCCGGCGTGATGTGCGGCATGGTCGCTCCTCGGCTAGGCGACGTTCCTCTTGCTTCGCTTCGTCTCGCTCCGGCGCGCGATGGCATCGACCAGCACGCCGGGATCGAAGCGGACCGGGTCGGTCGCGGGGAGCCCGGTCTCCTTCGCTGCCGCATCGCACGCAGCCCGCGCGGCGACGTCGTCCAGATCGAAGGTGTTGAGTGCGACGCCGATCACCCGGGACGGTCGCACAGCCCCCGCCAGGCTCTCGTACCATTCGATGTATCGCGACAGCGGCGGGATCTTCACCCACGAGGCAGCGCGGTAGTCGCCGAGCGACTCGCGCGACGGCTGATGGCAGAGGATCATGGCGTCCGGACACGAGCCGTGCAGCAGGCCCAGGGTGACGCCGCTGTAGCCGGGGTGGTTGATGCTTCCCTGCCCCTCCACGAGCACGACGTCCGCATCGGCGGCGCCTTGCAGGACGAGTTGCTCGGTCGCGCCGGCGATGAAGTCCGCAACCACGGCGTCAACGGCGATCCCCCATCCTTCGATCATGATGCCGGTCTGTCCGGTGGCAACGAAGCGGGTGCGAAGGCCGCGCGCATTCAGTTTTTCCACCAGTTGCAGTTGCGCGGTCATCTTGCCGACGTTGCAATCGGTCCCGACAGTGAGGACAACGAGCGGATCGACGTCGCGCGCGAGACCGGTGGCGACCTGGAGATCGGCAGGCGGGCGTCGGACATCGAGGATCTTCCGGCCGTGGCGGCGCGCCGCATCCGCGAGCTCGGGGTCGTCGGCAAGAAAGGTGTGCAATCCGCTGACGACGTCGCAGCCGGCGGCGATGGCTTCCTTGATCCAGCCGCGCCATTCCTCGGGGAGCGCGCCGCCTTGCGGAGCGATGCCGATCAGGACGGCGTTGGCTCCGCGGGCGAGCCCGTCAGCGACCGATCCGACGACGGGAATCGCGCCGCCAAACCCGAGCACTTCTTCCGACGTCTTCCCGATCAACTGCCGATCAAGCACCGCGACGACGCGCGACGGCTGATAGCGGATCACGGCGTTGGCGGTCTTCGACGTCATGATGCCGAAGTCGTGGTCCGCCAGGATGAGGTATTTCGGTTCGATCACGACGACTTGGACTCCTCCACCGGTGTCGCCGTCTTGGCCGGCACGCTGCCGCCGTCGCCGAGCTGCTTCGGCGCGTCCTTGCCTCCGGCAATCATCGCCATCTTCGCCTTGAGTTCGATCAGTTGCTGATCGGACGAGCCGTGATATTCCAGCTGCTCGAATTGCTTGGCGAGCGAATCGCCGGTCATCTCCTCATTGAGCTCGGCCGACGCGATCGCCTTCCGCTCGTTGGCCTCGATCTTCTCCTGCATCCGCTCGAACGACTCGAAGGCGCTCTTGTCACCCATGCCGGACAGTGTTTCCTGGATCCGCTGCTGCGCCTCGGCGCGGCGGGCGCGGGCGATGAGGATGTTCTTCTTCCGCTTTGCTTCCTCGATCTTGTCGTTGAGCTGGCGGAGCGAGCCCTTGAGGGACTCGGTTTCCTGCTTGCTCTTGACCCAGGTCTCGTGCAGCTGCTGCGCGCCCTGCAGCGCTTCGTTGTAGCGCATCAGCGCCTGCTTGGCGAGGTCGTCGCGTCCTTCCTGCACCGCGAGCATGGCGCGACGTTCCCAGTCCTCGGCCTGCTTCTGCTGCGCGATCGAATCGGCCTCGAGCTTCTTCTCGTCGGCGATCGCCTGCGCCACCTGCTGGCGCGCCTTGTCGAGCTGGCTGCGCATGTCGACGATCAGCTGGTTGAGCATCTTCTCGGGGTTTTCGGCCCGCGAGATCAGGTCGTTGAGATTCGACCGCACCATCGTCGCGAATCGATCAAAGATCCCCATGATTATTTCTCCCCGTACGGCGCCAGGGCCGTCAGATGCGACGCCAGCGCGAGGGCCAGCGAATCGACGCTCGACTGGAACTCGCTGAAGTCGAGATCGGTGAGCTCGAGCGCGTCGGTCAGCACGATGTGATCACCCTCGATTCCGTACGACCCGTGCACCAGGTCCCTCGCGTTGAATTCGAGGAGGAGCCGGCTCAGCTCGCTGGCGCGGGTGACGTTGCTTGGCAGCGGCATGACGCGCACGCGAAGCACCAGCACCGGCGGCGCGTAGTGCACCACCAGTTCCGCGCCTTCGGCGGTGCGCACCAGCCACATGTCTTCGGTCAGCAGTTCGACCGGCAGGTTGAGCCGATCGAGAAACGATCGGACGTCTTCACGCGTGGTCATCGAGAGGATTCCTCCGGGTGGCCGGAATGTTGGTCATCGTTGCGTGCGATCCTGATCACGACTGCTGCTCGCTGCTCTGCTTGGTGAGGATCCGCTCCGAAAAATCGACGCGCTCCTCAAGTTCGGACACCCGGGCCCGCAGGTCGTCGAGCTCGCCATAGACTTCCTGGGGAAGTTCGGGCGAGTCGGCCGGCGAATGGCCGCTGATCCGCGTCGCCAGCGCTTGTCCGAGCGGCCCGCGAAAGATCATCATACCGGCCCAGCCGGCGATCGCCCAGATCGGAATCGACGCCGGCCCGATCCTCGACGTGACCCACGCGAGCGCGCCCGCGACACCGGCGGCGCCGAAGCCCAATCCGACGAAGGCCGAACCGATCCACTCGTTGCTGCGATCACGTGCCATCTATCGCTCCGGCTTCTGCAGGGCGCCGAGCGAATCGCGCTGCGCGAGCAGTCGCTCGGCAAAATCGAGCCGCTCCTCGAGTTCGGCGATGCGGTGCTGATCGAGCGAGAGATCGGCGACGCGGTCCTCGACGTGATCGAATCGCGAGACCAGCTGCGAATCGTCGGCGGTGCCGCCGTCAAGCATCTTCGCGATCGCGCGCCCGACCGGCCCTCGAAAAAGGACACCGAAGATGACAGCACCGGCTACCATGCCGAAGGCCGGGGTCGGATCACGAATGGTGTGAGCTTCCTCGACCATGGCAATCAGGAAGCCGATCGCCATGCCGGTGAGGCCAAGAGTCAGCACCCCGCCGACGACTTTGGACCAGGTGCTGTTCATACGGGTGTCCTGTGCAGTGAGGGAGGAGCGTCTTCGGTTCGACCGACGAGCATCCGCTCGGCGAAATCGACCCGCTCCTCGAGTTCGAGGATCCGATCGTTCGACGCCTCGAGATCGGCGACACGCTGCCGGAGGTCATCGAGTGCTCGGGTGGCGCCGCCGTCGCCAGCCTGTGCGTCGATCCGCCGAGCCCACGCGCGAAACACCGGCAGCAAGAGAATAGCGGCGACGACGAGCGTCGCGATCGCAAGCATCGTGACATCATCGGATTTCATACTGGCGTCCGGTGCGCGGCGGGAAGTTCCGGAGCCTGGGTTCGCTGAGCGAGCAACCGCTCGGCGAAGTCAACTCGTTCCTCGAGCTCCTGCACCCGCAGACTGACAGCGTCGAGTTCGGCGACCCGGTCGCGGAGCTGCGCCACGTCTTCGGTCAATTCGTCGTGCGGCGCGGCACGACGTTGCGCGTGCTGCACCACGCCTCGAACGATCGGGAATATGAGTCCGGTTACACAGCCGATCGTGACGATGATGATCGCCGTCTGTTGTCCGTCGGTCATACGCGATTCCCATTGGGCACCGAGTCACCAGGCTTGAGGAGGATCCGCTCGGCGAAATCGAGGCGCTCGTGCGATTCGGCGAGCTGGGCGTGGACATCATCAAGCTCGGCCCGCAGCTGATCGAGATCGGTGCGCATCTGCTCCAGGTCACGACGCACGGCAGCGCCCTCGTTGGCGCCACTGTTGTGGCGGATCGCATCGGCGATCGAGCGGCCGATCTCGCTCCGGGTCACGATCCCCAGGATCGGGATCGACAGGATCATGATGATGACGACGAACCACATGGTCTACTCCGTTGCCGCAGGTTGCTCAGGCGGCTTCATGAGCATCCGTTCGGCGAAGTCGAGACGTTCCTGCAATTCGCTCACGTCGGCACGGAGGCGATCGAGTTCGTCATAGATGGCGGGGTCGGTGTCCGGACCGGCGGGCGGAATTGCCTTGCCATGCCGCAGCCGGTCGGCGATCGCGCGTCCAATCGGGGAGAACGCCAGCGCCACGATGCCGGATCCACCGAAGATCAGAATGATCGCCAGAATGTCTTCCATTGCTCCCTCGCCAGAGGCCCACCGTCATGGCCCTTCGCAAACTTGTTCATCGTCTACGAAGCGGCGCCGCCAAATGTTTCATGAGGAAACGGGATCGACTATCGGCTCTTCCGCGGCTTGAGCTGGACGAGGCGCTCCCGGGCGAGCTTTCGCCCGGTCGGCGTCGCCGCCAACCCGCCGCCGGCGGTCTCCCGGTATCGCACGTCCATTTCCCGGCCGATCTGGCCCATGGTATCGACGACTTCGTCGACGGGGATCGGGAATTCGATCCCGGCGAGCGCCATTTCGATGCCGGCCAGCGCCATGGCGGCGCCGGTCGCGTTCCGATAGACGCACGGCACTTCCACCAGGCCGCCGAGCGGATCGCAGACCAGGCCGAGTGTGCCCTGCATCGTGACAGCCACGGCATGCATCGCCTGGCGAGGGGAGCCGCCGAGCAGCTCGACCCCGGCGCCAGCCGCCATCCCCGCCGCGGCACCGGTTTCGGCCTGACAGCCGCCCTCTGCGCCGGAGAGTGACGCGCGCACCGCGACGACGGCGCCGATCACCCCGGCGGTTGCGAGCGCGCGGATCATGTCGGCGTCGCTGCGCTGATGGTGCTGGGCGAGTCCGAGGAGAACGCCCGGCAGGACGCCTGCGCCGCCGGCCGTGGGCGCGGCGACGATCACACCCATCGCGGCATTCACTTCCTGCACGGCGAGCGCCGACGCGAGCGCCGACGTAAAGACGGTACCGGCGAGCGGTCCATGCGACGCGGCGAGCTTTGCTGCATCGCCGCCGACGAGTCCCGACACGCTGTGCAGGTCGCCGACCAGGCCCCGGTCGACCGCGCCGCGCATCACGTCGAGGGCCCGCTGCAAGCCGCCCTCGATCTCCTCGCGCGTGCGCATCCCTTCGGCTGCTTCGGTGAGGATGGCCAGTTCGCCGAGCGACAGCTGCTGCTCTTCGGCCGCGCGCACCGCTTCGATCAGTGATTCGAACATCAGGCGACCCGGTCGACGACGCGGAGGGTCTTCACGGCGCGGAGTGCACGGATCCGCTCGAGGGCGGCGGGACCCGGCGGCGAATCGAGTTCGTAGATGTGAATGGCGTCGCCGCCCTTCTGGCGGCGTGACACCCGCATCGTGGCCACGTTGACGCTTTCCTCGGCGAGTGCGGTGGCGAGTTTCGCCACGATCCCCGGCTCATCGTGCGCCACCACCACGAGGGTGGTGTAGGCGCCGGTGATGTCGACCGGGAAGCCGTCGATCGCGGTCACCACGATCCGGCCGGCCCCGATCGACGAACCGATCATGACCACGCTCCGCCCCTCACGGGCGGCGGTAATGCGCGTGGTGTTGGGATGATGATTGCCGCGCAGCGTGGTGTTCTCGAAGGTGATCGTCAGACCCGCTCGCGTCGCTTCATCCAGCGACTCGCGGAGCCGCACGTCATCGGGTTGAAAGCCGAGGAGACCACCGGCGATGGCGCGATCGGTGCCGTGCCCGATCCCGGTCCGAGCAAATGATCCGTGCAGTTCGACGCGCGCGGTCTCCGGCGTCCCGCCGATCAGGGCACGGGCGATCAGCCCGAGCCGTGAGGCTCCAGCCGTGTGCGATGATGACGGGCCGACCATCACCGGGCCGATGATATCGAGAAGGGAAACCATGGTCAGATCATTTCCGCCGACACGACGGCGCTCAGCGACACGCCGATTTCGATTTCATCGTCGCCGGCCGGATGGAGGAACGCTTCATAGGCCGTCGGATGCGTGTCGACGCTCGACGGTGTGCCGACGACTTCGGTCCCGTCGCGAAGCAGCAGGCGGACGGGCCGCAGTTCGTTCTGCGCGACGGTGAGCAGCGACACGAGGGCCGCGGAATCCATATCGGTAATCTACCCGATCGCCTGTGCGGCGGCGTGACTCGTGGTGAGCACCCGGCGGAGGAATTCGCCGGTGTGCGAGCCGGGCGTCGCGGCCACGTGCTCGGGGGTCCCCTGTGCGACGATCGCGCCGCCGCGGACGCCGCCTTCCGGCCCCAGATCGATGATCCAGTCGGCGGTCTTGATCACGTCGAGGTTGTGTTCGATCACGACGACCGAATTCCCCTTCGCCACCAGCCGGTGGAGGACATCGAGGAGGAGGCGCACGTCCTCGAAGTGCAACCCGGTGGTGGGCTCATCCAGGATGTACAACGTCCGGCCGGTATCACGCTTGGCGAGTTCGGTTGCGAGCTTGACCCGCTGTGCTTCGCCGCCCGAGAGGGTCGTTGCCGCCTGCCCGAGATGGAGGTAGCCGAGGCCGACATCGTTGAGCAGATCGAGTTTCTCGGCGATCCGCCGCTGGGCCGAGAAGAAGTCCAGCGCATCCTCGACCGTCAGCTCGAGGACGTCGGCGATGCTGCGTCCCTTGTATCGCACCTCGAGGGTTTCGCGATTGTACCGTCTCCCCTTGCAGACGTCGCACGGCACATACACATCGGGAAGAAAGTGCATCTCGATCTTCACCAGCCCATCCCCCTGACACGCCTCGCAGCGGCCGCCCTTGACGTTGAACGAGAAGCGGCCGGGGCCGTAGCCGCGGATCTTGGCATCGGGAAGCTGCGTGAAGAGCTCGCGGATCGGCGTGAAGAGTCCGGTGTAGGTCGCCGGGTTCGACCGCGGCGTGCGCCCGATCGGCGACTGGTCGATATCGATCACCTTGTCGAGCGCGTCGAGGCCCTCGATGCGCGTGTGCGCGCCGGGGATGAGCTTGGCGTGGAAGAAATGGCGCGCCAGCGAGCGGTAGAGAATATCCGTGACGAGTGTCGACTTGCCCGAGCCCGACACTCCGGTGACCGCGACGAACATGCCGAGCGGAATCTCGACGTCGAGATTGCGAAGATTGTTCTCGCGCGCGCCGATGATGCGGAGCTCGCGGGCACCGGCTCGCGGCCTGCGCGGTGATGGGACCGGGATGCGCAGCTCGCCGCGGAGGTAGCGCGCCGTCAGCGATTCCGGATGGCGAGCCACTTCTTCCACACTTCCCTCGACCACCACTTCGCCGCCAAAGCGCCCGGCTCGCGGGCCGAGATCGACGACGTGATCTGCGGCGCGAATGGTGTCCTCGTCGTGCTCGACGACGATCACCGTGTTGCCGAGATCGCGCAGCCCGCGGAGCGTCTCGAGGAGGAGCGCGTTGTCACGCTGGTGGAGCCCGATGCTTGGCTCGTCGAGGATGTAGAGCACGCCGACGAGTCGCGACCCGATCTGCGTCGCCAGCCGGATCCGCTGCGCCTCGCCGCCGGAGAGCGTCCCCGCCGAACGCCCGAGGGTGAGGTAGTCGAGACCGACATCGCGCAGGAACGAGAGTCGCTCGACGACTTCCTTGAGGATCGGTCCGGCGATGTCGGGGTCGACCATTCCTCCCCCGCCGCGGCCCACCGGAATCTCCTTGAAGAAATCCACGGCATCGTTGATCGGAAGATCGACGACCTCGCCGATGCCACGCCCCGCCACCATGACGGCGAGCGATTCGGGGCGTAGCCGCCGCCCGTGACACGCCGGGCATGGCTGCTCGACCATGTACGCTTCGAGCGCCTGTCGAACGGCGTCGCTGCTGGACTCGCGATAGCGCCGAGAAAGATTGGCGAGGATTCCTTCCCACGGTCCGTCGACCGACCGGCCTTTCGCTCCACTCTCGGGAGCGTAGTGCAGCGTCTTCCCGGGTGCGCCAAAGAGGAGCGCCTTGCGCGCGGCGGCGGGGAGCTCGCCCCACGGCGCCGCGAGATCGAAGCGGAACGCCTTCGCCAGCGTCGGCAGGACGACTTTTCGCAGGTAACCGGTCGGCTCGCCCCAGGGGAGAACGACCCCTTCGACGAGCGAGATGCGCGGGTCGCCGAGCACCAGTTCCACATTCGGAATGCGCGCCGTTCCGACGCCGTGGCACTCGGGGCACGCGCCGAAGGGCGAGTTGAATGAGAATTGCCGCGGCTCGAGCTCGGGGAGCGAGAGGCCGCAGACCGGGCAGGAAAACTTTTCCGAAAAAAGCCGCGTCTCTCCCGGGATCGGCTGCCCCGAGCGCGCCCCGGACCCCTGGCGGACGACTTCGACAATTCCTTCCGCCGCCCGCAGCGCGGTCTCGATCGAATCGGCGAGCCGCGCCCGATCGGCCGGATTCACCACCAGGCGATCGACCACGACGGCAATGTCGTGATTCTGGCGCCGCGACAACGGCTTTGCCTCCGATAGATCGATGGTGGTCCCGTCGATCCTGACACGAACGAAGCCCTGCTTCCGAAGGTCGTCGAGCAGCTCCTTGAATTCGCCTTTGCGCCCGCGGACCACGGGGCCGAGAATCTCGATGCGAGTGCCGGCTGGCCAGGAGAGGACGGTATCAGCGATCTGCGTGGCGCTGGAGCGGGAAATCGGCGTCCCATCGTTGGGACAGAGGGGAATCCCGGCGCGGGCCCACAGGAGCCGCATGTAATCGTAGATCTCGGTCACGGTTCCGACCGTCGACCGGGGATTCTGTCCCGTGGTCTTCTGCTGAATGGAAATCGCCGGCGAGAGCCCTTCAATCGAATCGACGTCGGGCTTTTCCATCAGGCCGAGGAACTGCCGCGCGTACGCCGAGAGCGATTCGACGTAGCGACGCTGTCCCTCGGCGTAGATCGTGTCGAAGGCGAGCGAGGATTTACCCGACCCCGAGAGGCCGGTCACGACGGTCAGGGCGTTTCGCGGAAGGCGGACACTGACGTTCTTGAGATTGTGCTCGCGCGCGCCGCGGACGGTCAGGTACTCTTCGGGCATAGCCGTGAAGAGTACAGCGGACCGGCGTCGGGTGCTGCGGTCTCCCTTCGTCAGGCCCGACCCTTGCTGCAAGGACCCCAATGCTTGAGCTCTACCGCCCGTCCGCCAGAGCCAGTGTTGCCGTGGCGATCCTGATCGCCTGGACGGCGTCGTTGGGGTGGCTTGGCAAGCGCCAGCTGGGCAAGTCCGAGGAATCAACGCTGTCGGCCGAGGCGACGCTCCGGCTCGCGCCGGCGACAACCTGGTACGCGATCACCGCCGGTCCGGTCCAGATCGGTTACGCCGGAATCACGTTCGACACGTTGTCGCCCGGCTACCGGGTCACCGAGGCAACGGCGATCGAGATGCCATCGGCGTCGGCGACCGAGCGGGTGACCCGGCGGACGGTGGCGTGGCTCGCGGCGACGCTGGAACTGCAGCGGATGGAATCGGGACTTGGCGTGGGCGGGCACCACAGCGACTGGAAGGTCGAGGTGAGCGGCGACACCGTCACCACCCGATTCCTTTCGGCGACTTCGCGCGCCCAGGGTAGTGCGCGATTCAGCGAGGCTCCCACCGCTGCCGTCGCGATCCCCTATCGGCTGGCGCTGACCGACGGGCTGGCTCCGGGACGGACTCGCACCATTGCACCGATCGACGGCTGGCCGCCGTCAGTCCGGGTCATTGCGGTCAAGGCCGAAGGTGATTCGGAAATCCGATTCGCCGACAGCACTGTCGCAACACCGGGTGGAACCGGACGGGTGGCGGTGCATTTCGATTCGGTCCGCGCAGTGTCAGTGGCGGTCGATGCCGCGACCGGACCGGTCAGGATCTGGATCGATCGACGCGGAGTCGTCGCCGGCCTCGCTCGTCCTCTCGGCGTGCGATGGGTGCGCACCGACTTCGACCTCAGCACCACCAACTTTCGCGACGCGCTTCCCTCACACGTCGACACCATTCGCACGGCACTCCCCGAGCTGGGCCGGTACGCCGCCCTTCCGGTCGCAGACACCGGCATGATGACGCGACGGTTCGTGGTCTCCCATCGCGATGGATCAGCGGTCGACGATCGACTCCTTGCGATGCTCACGGGCGGTCGACAGCAAGTGCGCGGTGACACCATCATCGTCCAGCGGATCGGGACGGGACACGATCAGCGCACATCCGACACGGTTCCCGATCCGATGATCCAGGAACACGCCGGCTTGATCGTGAGCTGGGAACACCGCCTGGTGGGCGGACCATTCACGGCGCAGCGTCTTCCGGCGCTGCTCGCGGCGGTCCGTGCGGCGATCTCCATAGACACGTCGATTGACGCCGCCCAGGATGCGCTCGGCACGCTCGCAGTGCGGGCTGGTTCACCCGACGGGATCGCCAGATTGATGGTCGCGGTGCTTCGGCGCGCCGGGATGCCGGCGCGCTACGTGGTGGGCGTCTATCCGCGCGGGACGGCGTTGTTGACCCATGCATGGGTCGAGGTGTGGGCGCCGCAGAACGGCGGGTGGATCGGGATCGATCCCGCATCCGGAAATTTCGCCAGCACCGGATTGATCCGCCTGGCGTTCGCCGGCTCAAGCCGCCCGGAGGAGATGATGATGCAGCTGGCCAACGCCCGCGTCGATACCGCGAGCGCCGGAGGTTTGCCATGATCAAATTGCAGAAGGTGGTCAAGCGCTACGGGCGGTTCGAAGCGGTTCGCGGCATCGATCTCGAGATCCGCAGCGGCGAACTGTTCGGGTTGCTCGGTCCCAACGGCGCCGGGAAGACGACGACGCTCCGGATGATCGCCGGGATCCTCGCCCCGACGTCCGGCCGCATCGAGATCGCCGGCATCAATGTGATGCGCAAGCCGATCGAGGCGAAGGCGAATCTCGGATTCATACCCGACCGTCCCTTTGTCTACGACAAGCTCACCGGCGCGGAGTTCCTCCGGTTCACGGCGGCGCTGTACGGACAGGACGGCGATGAAGTCGAGCGGCGGCTCGACGGGCTGCTCGATCTCTTCGAGCTGACGCGGTGGAAGAATGAATTGACCGAGTCGTACAGTCACGGCATGCGGCAGAAGCTCATCATCGCCAGTGCGCTGGTGCACAAGCCGAAGGTGATCGTGGTCGATGAGCCGATGATCGGGCTCGATCCGAAGAGCGCGCGACTCCTCAAGCTGATCTTCCGCCGGTTCGTCGATCGCGGCGGGACGGTGCTGATGAGCACGCACACGCTGGAGATCGTCGAGGATCTCTGCGACCGGATCGGCATCATCCGCCAGGGAGAGCTCGCGGCGTGCGGGACGCTCGACGAGTTGCGCCACGGCGCCGCATCCCAGGATGCCGACCTCGAAGAATTGTTCCTGCGCCTGACCGGCGGCCATGTCGACCACGATCTGGACCAGGTCCTTGGCTGATTCGACCGGACCAGCGCGACAAGCGTCCTTCCTCGAGGTGACGTCGCCGAAGTGGCGGAGCGCCTGGGCGCGCTTCCGCGCGCATCGCGGGCAGACGGTGACGTGGCGCAACGTGCTCCTCGGCTCGGCCGGGGTGATGTTCTTCACGGCGACGTTCTGGATCGCGTGGCGGCTGGTGTCCTATTTCAAGGGGGTTCCGGAAATCGGCCCGCTCCTCGCGAGCAAGATGCTCTCGCTGGCGCTCCTCGCCTTCACCGCGATCCTCCTCCTCTCCAACCTGATCGGCGCGCTCTCCACCTTCTTTCTCGCGCGCGATCTCGACATGCTGGTCGCGGCACCGCTCGAGTGGGGGCGGTTCTATCTCGCCCGGCTGGTCGAGACGGTGGTGCATTCCTCGTGGATGGTGGCGCTGCTCTCCGTGCCGCTGCTCACCGCGTACGGGATCGCATGGCACGGCGGACCGCTCTTCCCGCTGGTGGTGATCGGCGCGCTGGTGCCGCTCCTGATCATTCCCGGCGTGATCGGATCGGCGATCACGCTGCTCCTCGTCAACGTCTTCCCCGCGCGGCGGACCCGCGACATTCTCGGCCTGGTCACCGTCCTCGCCGCCGGCGGACTGGTCATCTTCATTCGTCTCGCCGCTCCGGAGCAGCTGGCGCGCCCGGAAGGGTTCCGATCGCTGGTTGATTTCATCGCGGTCCTGCGGACACCGTCGCACCCGCTGTTTCCCAGCGAGTGGGCATCGGCGATGATCATGAACTGGCTCAGCCGAGTGGGTGATCCACTCCCGATCGCGCTGCTCTGGACAACCGCCGGTGCACTGGTCGTGATCGGTGCCTCATTGCATCGGCGGTGGTACGTCCAGGGGTTCGCGAAAGCGCAGCAAGGCGCGGATCATTTCGTCTGGGGCGCGCGCTGGAACGCGGTGGCGCGCCGCCTGCTGGTCGGCATGCCGGCGATGCGGCGCGAATTCGTCCTCAAGGACTTGCGCATCTTCTTCCGCGACAGCACCCAATGGAGCCAGCTGATTCTGCTGGCGGTGCTGGTGCCGGTGATGCTGCTCAACGTACAGATGCTGCCGCTGTTCAGCGGCGAAAAGGTGCCACCGCTGCTGGTGATCGCGATCATCTTCGTGACCCAGGGGCTGGCGGGGTTCGTCATCGCGGGGACCGCAGAGCGCCTGGTCTTTCCGTCGGTGTCGCTGGAAGGGCGCCAGCTGTGGCTGCTGCGGTCGTCGCCGCTTGATTCCCTGGCGATGCTGCGCAGCAAGTACCTCGTCGGCGTGATGCCGCTGCTCATCCTCGCGTTCACGCTGACGATCACGACGAACCATCTGCTGCACGCGTCGGACTTCATGATGATCGTGAGCGTCTGCACCGTCGTCGCCTACACCCTCGCCGTCGGCGGCCTCGCCCTCGGCATGGGCACCTTGTTCCCGCAGTTCGAAACCGAAAATGCCGCACAGATTGCGACGTCGCTCGGCGGACTCGTCTTCATGCTCGTCGCGGTGACACTGCTCGTGGCCGTGGTGATGCTCGAGGCCCTTCCGGTGACCGAGGAATTGCGCGCCCGGCAGGCTGGTGCGGCCGGGATGTCGGTGTCGCCCGAGGGATGGTGCGCGTTCGCCGCCGTCGCTGCACTCTGTCTCATCGCCGGGATCGTCCCGTTCAAGCTCGCGCGCTCGCGCCTGGAATCATTGGAGATCTGACGCGCGAAAAGGCGTACCGCAGCGCATCACAACGCGCCCAGTTGACACCGCTCACCTCGACATCCTCCTGCGTGCCCCGGCAAATCCGCCGGTCGCCGCCCTTTCCAGGAGGACCCCATGTCGCGCCGTGTTGCGTTGCTCCTTGCCCTGACCCTGAGCGGAACCGCCTGTTCCGATCCCAGCCTTCCCACCGGATCGGCACCACCCCTCGCCGCCTCCGTGACCGTCGCTTCGACGGCGCGAGCCGCTCGCGAAGCGCTGGCGCGGACCGTCGCTGTCGCACTGGCCGACCCGGCGACGCGCGGGGCCGTCAAGCGATTGCTCGACGCGTCAACCGCACCCGAAGGGAAGCTGCAGTTCCAGGCGCTGGTGCAACAGCAGTCCAGCTGGTTCGTCGGCGCACTGACCCGCGCCGGCGCCACCACGCCGCAGCAGTTGCTGAGCGAACTCGATGCGGCGCGAGGATTGGAACTCTATCTGCCGGTTGCCGCCCAGCGCCGCGCGTGGACCGGCGACGCGCGGTATCTCGTCGGGACGATCGGCAACGACGGAGAGATTCCCGTCGGCTTCGGACCGGACGGAAATCCGGTTGCACTCGACCCGCGAACGCCCCCCGATATTCCGGTGATCGCGCTGGTCCCGCAGGAGACGGATTTCACGCAGGGCCGTCCCGCCAACATGACGGCGTGCACTGAGAGCTGCCCCGACAACCCGGGTGTCGGGTCCGGCGGCGGCTGGACACCGGGAAGCTCCGATCCGCCGAAGGCCCCGACGGTTCCGGGGGTTTACCTGGTAGAGAGCCATTTCACCGACTCGCACGAGGGGTGGCTCAAGGGAACGCCCGAATACGAGTACCACGTCTACGGCATCGACGACAACGGCGCGTCGGTCCTGCTGTCGTGTACCGGCGAACATGCCGGTGGACCGTATACCTGGGATCAGAACAGCGCGGAGTGGACCGGGACGGCGTTGCTGCTGGCAGACTCGGTATACAACCAGTATCAGGTGAAGCACCCCGGAGCACCGGTGCGCATCGTGGCCTGGGAAGATGACGATGAAGCGTGCGTCGACCACGCCGACGCGACGGGCGTTTCCGCCCTGATCACCGCGGTCGACAATGCGTACAACGCGCTCACCAGCGGCAAGAGCGATCCCTGGTACCAGCGCGGCCTGCGGGGCGCGCCGTCGATCTTCTCGCTCTACAAGGCGGTGCGGAACGTGATCCTGACCAATGACGACTTCATCGGGAACGCCGTCGACGCGTCGATCACCGGCGATGCACCGAACGGCGCCAACTGGGTGCTGAAGACCGGCGGCACGTTGACGTCGGGATGGTTCACGACGGTGCGGATGCCCTAACGGCGCCGCACAACGCGGCCGGCGCTACGGCGCGGGCCGAACCGCCACACCGCATCCCGGGCAGAATGCAGCGTCGGATGGGAGCGACCGGCCGCATCCGACGCAGGCGCCCTCGCTGGTGACGAGGCCGGAGCCGCAGATCGGGCAGAACGCCGCTTCGGGGAGATCACAGTGTCCGTGCACGAGGCAATGGACCGCGGCGTCGCGTGGCTCGAGCGTCGCGACCGCGATCAAGGCGTACTTGGCATGCAGCGCCGCGTAATCGGATTCCGAGAGCTTTCCGGTGGCGCGGTCGAACTCGATTTCCTTGAGCGCGAGAAGCGCCTGGCCCCGGGGCGTCTCTTCGGGGTCGGGAATGTCGAGATCGACCGGCCGCATCGTGGTGGGCGCAAGGATCGGCTGGAGCACCAGCCAGAGCAGCGCGATCCCGATGACCGCCGCTGCGATCGGTTCGAGATAGGTCACGACTCCACGTCGTCGAGCGCACGCCGCAGCCGCTCGAGTTGCTCCGCGTCGGGCGATCCCGGCGGTGCCGCGGTGCCGTCACCGCCGGCCGCCGCCAGTGCAGGACGCTGTCGGGCAGCGAGCCACGCTGCGAGCGCCAGCGCAACAGCAGCGACGAGCAGCCCGGGAATGAGATAGCCGGCGAGGTTGAAGCCTCGTGCCGGCGGCGACATCAACACTTTCTCGCCGTACTCCGGCTGCGCCACGAACCACGCGAGGATCTGATCCGCGTTGGCGCCCTGCTGCACCTGCTGCACGACCAGTCGATGCATCTCCGGGGAGAAGGTGCAGGAGAAATCGGTGGTGCGGCAGGTGTAGACATCAAGCGTGCACCCGCAGGAGCAACGCAGGCGCCGCTCGATCGCGACCACGCCGGGATCATTGTCGAGCGGGCCCAGCGGGCGGCTCATCCCGCCGATCGGCGCGACCAGCGTGTCGGCGGCGACTCGGCCAGTATCAGGGCGCTGGGCGAGCTTCGGCGATTGGGACCGCGGCCCGCGCACCGCCGCCGGAACGAGGCCGGCCGCGGTGAATCGCAGGAAACTCCGCCGGCTGACGATCATTCGGAAACTCCCGCAAGCGGCACCGCGTACCCGGCCTGCGGCGCGAGACGCCGGCGTGGCGTCTTGAGCTGCGGACCACCGGGCCACATCGTGATGAGGCCGCCCAGGACGAGTACCGCGCCCCCGATCCAGAACCAGCTCACCAGCGGATTGATGATCAGCGTGAACCGCGCGCGCTCGGTGCCGTCCGGCGAACCGGCATACACCACGTAGAGATCCTCGCGAAGATCGCTGCGGATCCCGACCACGGTGGACGGCTCGAACGTGGGATTGTCGAATGAGTCGACGTACTGGCGCCGCTCGGATTCGATGGTGCCGATCAGCTTGCCGTTGCGTCGCACCTGCAACGTTGCCGCGGAGACCTGGCGATTCTGGCGCTCATACTGCGAGACGCCGAGGTGCGTCAACTGGTAGGTATGACCGAACGGCGAACGCAGTTCTACCGTCTCACCCGGCGAGAGCACTGCCTCCCGCTTCACCTGGAAGGCGAGACCGGTGAACGCGACGAAGTAGATCACCACGCCCACATGGACGATGTAACCACCGTACCGTCGCCGGTTTCTGGCGATCAGATGGACCAGCGCCGCCGGCACGCCCTCACCGTGCAGCGCGATCCGGGCGCGAATGCCACGGTAGAATTCCTGCCCGATCGTCCCCACGACAAAGCCGCCGAGCGCCAGCGCCATGATGGCGTAGACGTCGCGCATCCCAGCACCGAGCAGCGCCGCGGCGGTTACTCCCCCTGTCGCGAGCGGGACGATGAATTGCCGGCGGAGGTTCGCGGTCGACGCCTTGCGCCACGCGATCAGCGGCCCGATGCCGGTCAGCGCGAGGAGAAAGAGACCGAGCGGAACATTGACGCGATTGAAGAACGCCGGGCCGACCGTGATCTTGGTGCCGCGCACCCATTCCGAGAGAATTGGAAAGAGCGTACCCCACAGCACCGAGAAGGCGATGCCGACCAGCGCGAGATTGTTGAAGAGAAACGCCGATTCGCGGCTCACCAGCGACTCGAGCTGGACCTCGGCCTCGAGCATCGGCCAGCGGGTATAGAGCAGCGTGAACGACACGACCGCCGCCACCAGGAGGAGCGCCAGGAAGAAGTAGCCGATGTCGGACTGGGTAAACGAGTGGATCGAGGAAATCGCCCCCGACCGCGTGATGAAGGTTCCGAAGATCGACAGCAGGAAGGTGCCAATGATCAGCGACACGTTCCATCGCTTGAGCATCCCGCGCTTTTCCTGGATCATCACCGAGTGAAGGAACGCGGTCAGCGTGAGCCACGACAGGAGCGGTGCGTTCTCGACCGGGTCCCACATCCAGACGCCGCCCCAGCCGAGTTCGACGTACGCCCACCACATGCCGAGCGTGATGCCGATCGAGAGGAAGAGCCACGACGCCAGCGCCCACTTCCGCATCGCGATGATCCAGCCGGTGTCGAGCTTGCGGGCCAGCAGCGCGGCGATCGCGAAGGCGAACGGAATCGTGATGCTGATGTAGCCGAGATAGAGCATCGGGGGATGCATCACCATCCCGGGGTTCTGCAGTTGCGGATTCAGGCCGCGGCCATCGGCCGGCGTAAATGGCAGCCGCTCGAACGGTGACGCATGTCCGAAGAGCATCACCGCAAGGAAGAACGCGATCACCAGATTGACGACCGCCGCGACGTACGGCAGCAACGCCCGGTGCCGCGACGATGTCAGCGCCTGGGCGAGCGCGCCGAAAATCGAAAGGATCACCGCCCAGAAGAGGAGCGAGCCCTTCTGTCCTGCCCAGAACGCCGACACGAGATAGTAGGTCGGGAGATTGCGCGACGTATACGAAGCCACGTACTCGATGTTGAAGTCGTGGCCGAGAATTCCCTTCCAGAGCGCCGCCGACGCCACCAGCAGCGCCGCACAGATGGCATACGATCCGCGGGTCACCGCGGTGGCCAGGACCGGTCGCGCTCTCCAGTTCCCGAACAGGCCGATCGCGGCACTCCAGCATCCGAGCAGCAACGCCGCCCAGAGTGCAAAGGTCCCGAGAAATGTCATCGGTGCATCAAGTGGACTTGGGCTGGTCCTTCCATGCCGCTTCGTACCGTGAGCCGCACTTGGCGATCACGTCAGTGGCGTGGAAGACTCCGTCGCGTCCGAGCTTTCCCGGTACGACGACGTCGATATCGTTCGCGTCGGTGAAGGTGTCGGGAACGAGACCGACATAGGTGACCGGAAAGGTGCGGATGCCATCGCTGATGGAGAAATCAACCCGCTCGTGCGCCGGATCACGATGGATCGATCCCGGCACGACCTTCGCGCTCACCTTGACGCCGACATCGTAGAAATGCGGATCCGAGGCGCTGCGCGCAGCGAGTTGCGTGGGGGTGAGAAAGTAGGTGCCGGTCTGCTTGATACCTTCGGTGATCATCAGCACTACGCAGGCCACAATCACGGTTGCACCGACTGCGAACTTCGTCCCTGGCTTCATGGCCCGGAATATAGTGCCGTGGTGCGCGCTAGCGTGTCCGCGCCCGACCGTCCGCAACGCCGCCCGGCCAGCTCGCCCAGGCGAGTGCGGTGTCGACTGCGCGGCGCCATTCACGGCGTGCCTGCTCCCGCCACGACGCGTCCCGCCGTGGCTCGAACACCGTTGTTTCCCCGCTCTCGGCTGCCGATGGGAGCGACGCGCCGATGCCGATGGCGGCGAGGCGGGCAGCACCCAGCGCGGTGAGTTCGATCGCGGCGGGGCGCTCGACGGGAATACCCAGCAGGTCGGCCTGGTACTGCATCAGCCAGTCATTCTGCGCCGCGCCGCCATCGACGCGCAGCACCGTGACGCCCCCCATGACCTCGACGAGATCCGCGGCGCTGTGCGCAATCGCTTCGAGCGTCGCCCGGACCAGATGTGCCCGGCCGACGCCTCGCGTCACACCGGTGATCACGCCGCGCGCCTCGGCGTTCCAGTGCGGCGCCCCGAGGCCGGCGAGCGCGGGGACGAAGGTCACGCCACCTGCGTCGACGACGCTCGCCGCGAGTGCCGCAGTTTCGGCGGCGCTCTCGATGAGACCAAGACCATCGCGCAGCCACTGCACCGCCGCGCCGGCAATGAAGACACTCCCCTCGAGTGCCCATGCGCGCGCGCCAGAGCGGTTCGCCGCGATGGTCGCAAGGATCCCGGGCGCGGGTGCGGGAGGGTTCGCGTCGCCGCTGTGGCGGAGAAGAAAGGCCCCGGTCCCGTAGGTGATCTTGCTCGATCCCGGCTCGGTGCATCCGTGGCCGAAGAGCGCCGCCTGCTGATCGCCGGCGAGCCCGGTGATCGGGATCGGCGTGCCGAACCACGTCGCCTCTGCCAGACCGACGTGTCCGGCGCTCGGCACCACCGCCGGAAGGATCGCGCGGGGAATACCAAAGAGCTCGAGCATCTCGTTGTCCCAGTCGCCGGTCGCGAGGTCGGCGAGCAAGGTTCGCGACGAATTGGTCGGATCGGTCACATGCACCGCGCCACCGGTGAGTCGCGCTATCAGCCACGTCTCCACCGTCCCGGCGCAGAGCTCGCCGCGAACCGCCCGGCGCGCAACATCGGGATCGCGCAGGAGCCATTCGAGCTTGGTGGCTGAGAAATAGGGATCGAGCAGCAGGCCGGTTCGAGCGCGCACCCGCGGTTCGACCCCGGCGGCACGCAGCCCGGCGCAGCGCGTGGTGGTGCGCCGGTCCTGCCACACGATCGCCGGGGCGATCGGAGCCAGCGTCTGCCGGTCCCAGAGCACCACGGTCTCGCGCTGGTTGGTGATCCCGATCGCCGCGATCGCGACACCCGCCGCAGCCAGCGCGTCCCGTCCCGCCGCCACGGTGGCCGTCACGAGGATCTCCGGATCATGCTCCACCCAACCCGGCGACGGATACGACTGCGGAATCTCGCGATAGCCGCGGCCGAGGACCGTCCCGTCGGCGCCGAAGACGAGCGCCGTCGAGCCGGTGGTTCCCTGATCGAGCGCGACGATATTGGGCATTGGAGTCCATCGCGAAGATAGCAATCCGCTATCTTTGTGGGTGCCTTATTCAACCTTGCTCTTTGACCTCACCGACGACGGGATCGGGCTCGTCACCTTCAACCGTCCCGACAAACTCAACGCCCTCAACGCGACGGTCATCGCCGAACTTGGCGCCCTGATCCAGGACGCCTCCCGCGACGATGGCGTACGCGGATTGATCCTCACCGGAAGCGGCCCCAAGGCGTTCATCGCCGGGGCCGACATCTCCGAGCTGGCAGAGGTCAATGGCAGTGAAGGGATCGATCTTGCGAAGCGCGGTTCGCGGGTCCTGCGGGAAATCGAGCGGCTCCCGAAACCGGTGATCGCTGCCATCAACGGCTTTGCCCTTGGCGGCGGCTGCGAGCTTGCCATGGCGTGCCATATCCGGCTTGCCGCGCCCAACGCCAGGTTTGCCCAGCCCGAAGTCAAGCTGGGGCTGATCCCGGGATTCGGTGGCACCGTGCGCCTGCCGCGACTCGTCGGTCGTGGCCGCGCCACCGAGTTGCTGATTTCCGGTGCGATGATCGACGCCGAGGAAGCCGCGCGCATCGGGCTGGTGAACCGCGTCGTCCCCGCCGAGTCGCTGGTGGATGACGCGCGCGCGCTGATGCGCACCATTCTCGCGCAGGGTCCGCTGGCAGTGCGGCTCTGCCTGCAGGCCGTCGACGGCACCCTCGACCGTCCGCTCGACGAGGCGCTGGCCCTCGAAGCGAAGCTCTTCGGCGATGCCTGTGCCAGTGCCGACAAGGCGGAAGGCACGCGGGCGTTCCTGGAGAAGCGACCCGCGGTGTTTCGCGGTCGGTGACCCGGTGCGGGCAGTCTCGCTCGTGGTGCGGTCGTTCCGGAATCTTGCCGACGCCACGATCGACCTTCCGGAATCCGGCATTGCGCTGGTCGGGCCCAACGGCCAGGGGAAGACGAACTGTCTCGAGGCGCTCGCCTATCCGGTCCTCTTCCGGTCGGTGCGCGGTGCTGCAGATCGGGAGATCCCGCGATTCGGCGGACCGGGATTTCACGTGGCCGTCACGACAGATGCCGGCTCGACGATCGCCGCAACATACGCCGCGGCGGAACGCAGGAAGCGAATCGCAGTCGACGGCGAGGAGCAGCCGACGATCACCGCCGCCATCGGGCAATGGCTGGTGGTGGGCTTCTTTCCCACCGACCTTGCCCTGGTGCAGGGCGGCGCGTCGGAGCGGCGGCGCTGGATCGACCGGATGCTGTCACTCGCCGATCGCGAGTACCTCGATGCGTTGCTCCGGTATCGCTCTGCGCTGGCGCAACGGAACGCGGCGCTGCGTCACGGCGATGCGGCAACAGCGGTGGCGTTCGATCCTGCGCTCGCGCGCGGCGGTTCGTTCGTGACGAGCCGGCGCCGGCAGTGGGTACGCAGTGCCGACACGACCTGGCGGCAGGAGCTCGACGCGCTGGGCGAAGGAACGCCGGTGGCGCTGCGGTATCGCGGCGACGAGGCACTCGAGGACGCCGCCGCATGGGAGGAACGATTGGAGAGTGCGTTGCCGCGAGACCTGCAGCGGGGACAGACCCACGTCGGCCCGCATCGCGACGACGTCGTCCTCGGCCTCGGCGGCCATGCACTGCGCGACTACGGATCGACCGGTCAGCAGCGCTCGGCCGCTGTGGCGCTGCGCCTGATGGAACTCGAGACGCTCGCGACGTCACGTGGCGTCCGCCCGACGCTGCTGGTGGACGATGTCTTTGCGGAGCTCGATGTCGACCGGCAACGACGGCTCGCTGCGCGGCTCGCGGCAAAGCCGGGACAGCGGATCGTCACCGCACCGCGCGCAGCCGAGATCCCGACGGAACTCGATCTCCCCCGGTGGACGATGCACCACGGCGTCCTCCGTGCCGGTGAAGGGACCGCGGCGTGAAGGAGACCAAGGGCCCTCTCCCGATCGGCGATGTTCTTGGCACTTGGATCGCGCGGCACGGCATGGCGCGGCGCTTCGACCTGGTCAACGCCGTCGAGGCGTGGCCTGACGCCGTCGGTCCGCAGATTGCCGCTGTCACCCGGGCGATCTCGGTCGCGCCGGACGGCACCTTGATGGTTCGCGTGACGACGCACTCCTGGGCCACCGAGCTCGGCTTGATGGCCCCGCGGATCCTGGCCCGGCTCAACGGGTCGAAACGTGGACGCGTGCTGCACATCCGCTGGCTGGTTGGTCCGCTCGACCGACCCTGAACGGCTTACTTGCGAGGAACGATGGCGAACGACACAGCACCGAACGGCGACTACGGCGCACAGAGCATCACCGTGCTCAAGGGACTCGAGGCGGTCCGCAAGCGCCCGGCGATGTACATCGGGTCGACCGGCGAGAACGGGTTGCACCACCTGGTCTACGAAGTGGTCGACAACTCGATCGACGAAGCGCTGGCCGGCTTCTGCGATACGATCGACGTGTCGATCCACAAGGACAACTCGATTACCGTCACCGACAACGGCCGCGGCATCCCGGTGGATATCCATCCCACCGAAAAGATCCCCGGCGTCGAACTGGCGCTCACCGTCCTGCATGCCGGCGGCAAGTTCGATCGCAACTCGTACAAGGTGTCGGGGGGATTGCACGGCGTCGGCGTGTCGGTCGTCAATGCGCTGTCGGAAAAGGTCACCGTCACGGTCGATCGCGACGGCGCGCGGCATCAGATGTCGTTCGTCCGCGGCAAGACCACGCAGAAGCTCACGGTGATCGGCATCGCGGCCGGGACCGGGACGACGGTCACGTTCAAGCCCGACCCGCAGATCTTCACGGTCCTCGAGTTTTCGTGGAGCACCCTTGCCGACCGCCTGCGGCAGCTCGCATTCCTCAACGGCGGCCTCAAGATCACGCTCACCGACGAACGCGGTGACGAGCCGCGCAACGAGACCTTCTACTACAAGGGGGGCCTCGTCGAGTTCGTGTCGTGGCTCAACCGCAACAAGAAGGTGCTCCATCCGAAGCCGGTGCACTTCTCGGCGACGCGCGATGATGTCGACGTCGATATCGCGCTGCAGTACGAGGACGGCTACAACGAGAACACCTTCACCTTCGTGAACAACATCAACACCCACGAGGGTGGCACCCATCTCACCGGGTTCCGGTCGGCGCTGACGCGGACGATCAACGAGATCGCCAAGAAATCAAATGCGCTGAAGAAAGCCGATTTCACCCTCAGCGGCGACGACGCGCGCGAGGGACTCACCTGCGTCATTCACGTCAAGGTCCGCGAGCCGCAATTCGAGGGACAGACCAAGACCAAGCTCGGCAACGGCGAGGTCGAGGGGATCGTGCGCACCGTCGTCAACGAACACCTCGGCAATTATCTCGAGGAGAATCCGGGTGTCGGTCGCGCCATCATCGAAAAAGCCGTGAGCGCCGCGCGAGCCCGCGAAGCAGCGCGCAAGGCCCGCGATCTGGTGCGCAAGAAATCCGGCCTCGAGAACGCCGTCCTTCCCGGCAAGCTCGCCGATTGTTCGCTCGACGACCCGGCGATGTGCGAGCTGTACCTGGTCGAGGGTGACTCGGCCGGTGGCTCGGCCAAGCAGGGACGCGACCGCTCGTTCCAGGCGATCCTGCCACTCCGCGGAAAAATTCTCAACGTCGAGCGCGCCCGCATCGACCGGATCCTCGGCAATGAGGAGATCCGGGCGATCATCACGGCGATCGGCGCGGGCGTGCGCGAGGACTTCAACATCGCCGACGCACGGTACCACAAGATCATCCTGATGACCGACGCCGACGTCGACGGCGCGCACATCCGGACGCTGCTGCTGACCTTCTTCTTCCGGCAGATGCCGGAGCTGATCGAGGCAGGGTTCATCTACATCGCTCAGCCGCCGCTCTATCGCGTCGCGCGCGGGAAGGAAGAGTACTACGCCTACACCGAGGAGGAGCGCGGCGAGTTTCAGAAGCGGCTCGCCGAGGGCGCCAAGGGAAATGTCGGCGTGCAGCGCTACAAGGGGTTGGGCGAAATGAACCCCGATCAGCTCTGGAAGACGACGATGGATCCGAACACGCGGACGATCCTCCGCGTCACGCTCGAAGACGCGGTCGAGGCGTCGAAACTTTTCGACGAGTTGATGGGCGACGACGTGGAGCCGCGCCGGATGTTCATCGAGGCGAACGCGAAGTTCGTCAGCGTACTCGACGTCTAGCGCTCTCGCGCGGCGGGAGGACCAGTAGCGACAGCAGCGAACGACACTGGTTCGCTGCTGTCGTTTTTGTTACTACAGTATCCCCGGCATCGGCGAGTGCCCGCTTCCGGGGCCCCAATCGTCGGTGTCGTCGTCGACCGCGTCCGCCGCGGCGCGCGCATCGGGATCGTCCTTCACCGCCCGCTCCGCCTCGGTGAGTTCGTCGGCGTCGACCGGCGTATCCACGTCGTCTTCGGGCGCAATCGGCTTCCCCTTCCCCAGCCCCAGGAGCCAGATCAGGAACGCGCCGATCAGAGCCACTGTCACCCAGATCCCTACCATTCATCCTCCTCGGTATGATGCGGTGCCACCCGCCGTGACGCGCCAGGCGATGAGCGGCAGCGTCTCCGGCGCGACATCGCCAATGTCGATCGCCAATTCGATGGCGCGAGCCGCCGCGGCCGCGGCATCGTGGCTCCTGGCGTGAATCGTGGCGACCCGTTGGCCTCGTTGCACTGCGATCCCCGGCTTGACCGGCACCTCGAGTCCCACGGCGGGATCAACCGTGTCCGTGACGGTTCGACGGCCGCCACCGAGGTCGATGATGATCCGGCCGAGCGCGCGAGGCTCGACCACGGTGACGATGCCGGCCCGCGACGCGAGGACATCGAGGCGTACCGGCGCGGCAGGAAGCTTCCCGGGATGCTCCACTGCTGCAGCGTCACCGCCCTGCGCCTCGACCATCGCGACGAAGCGTTCGAGTGCCTGGCCGGAACTGATCGTCGATTCGAGCCGGCGCCGCGCTGCCGCAGCGTCGTCCTCCGCACCGGCGAGGAGCAGCATCTCCGTGCCGAGGGCAAAGGTGACTTCCATGAGGTCGGCCGGGCCGTCGCCCCGGAGGCCGGCGATCGCCTCGACCACTTCGAGCGCGTTGCCGCAGGCGATCCCGAGCGGCCGGTCCATCGCCGTGAGGAGTGCGACCGTCCGGCAGCCGCGCGCCTCGCCGAGCGCGATCATCGTGCGGGCGAGTTCGAGTGCGCGCTCGGGATCGGGAAGAAAGGCCCCGGAGCCGATCTTCACGTCGAGGACGAGGCCGTTCAGGTCTTCAGCCAGTTTCTTCGACATGATGCTGGCACTGATGAGCGGGATCGATTCGACGGTGGCGGTGACGTCGCGCAGCGCGTAGAGCTTCCGGTCCGCGGGAGCGATATCGTCGGTCTGCCCGATCATCGCGACCCCAAGTGTGCGGACCTGTCGTTCGGCGTCGCGCAGCGGCAGCGTGGTGCGCATTCCGGGAATCGCTTCGAGCTTGTCGAGGGTTCCCCCCGTGTGGCCGAGGCCGCGCCCCGACATCATCGGGACGAGGACGCCGCACGCGGCGAGCATCGGCGCGAGAAGCAGCGAGGTCTTGTCGCCGACGCCACCGGTCGAGTGCTTGTCGATTCTTGGGCGGTGCTCGCCGTCAAAGCGCAACGAATCGCCGGAACGACGCATCGCATCGGTGAGCGCGGCGAGTTCGTCGGTCGTCAGGCCGCGAAAGAAGACCGCCATCGCCATCGCGGCCATCTGATAATCGGGGACCTCGCCGGCGGTGTAGGCTGCGATCAACGCCCGCCACTCATCTTCCGAGAGCGTGCCGCCGTCTCGCTTGCGTTCAATCAGGCGCGGAACGACCATTCACCCCTCGCGCCTGTGTGTTGATTCCGGAAGGATCCCGACCGTGTCGCTCCGCCGATTTGCTGTGACCATGCTCCTCGTCTGCATCGCCGTGACGCATCGCGCCGCGGCGCAGAGCAGCGAGATCGCAGCGGGCGTCAAGGCCGGCGACGCGCACGATCTGGAAGGTGCGCGCCGACACTTCGAGGCGGCGCTGGCGCACGATCCGGGGTCGTACGAGGCGAACTGGCGGTTGGCATTGCTGCTCATCGATATCGCCAAGCAGTTTCCCGACAACGCGCCGAGTCCGACGAGGGACACGCTCTACGTGCATGCCGAAAGGTACGCGCGGCGGGCGGTCGCCGCGAACGACAACGGCGCCGAGGGGCACTTTGCCCTCGCCAACGCGATCGGCAGGTCCGTGCTGAGCATGAGTGCCCGCGACCGGGTGAAGCGCGCGACGGAAGTGCGCGCCGAAGCGCTCCGGGCCATCGAGATCGATCCGCACCACGACGGCGCGTGGCACATCCTTGGCCGGTGGAACGCCGAAGTCGAGCGGCTGTCGGCGCTTCAGCGATTCTATGCCAAGGAGTTCCTCGGCGCGTCGGTGTTCAACGCCGCCTCGTGGGATGAAGCGGAGCGCGACCTCCGCCTCGCAGTGAAGTACGCGCCGACGAGAATCGTGCACCGGCTGGATCTGGCCGAGGTGCTCATCTGGCGAAAGAAATGGTCCGAAGCGAAGGTCCAGCTAGACGCCATTGCTGCGATGCCGGCCACGGACGTCTCCGATCCGTCGTACAAGCGGCAGGCACAGACGCTCGAAGGGACCGTCGGCAAGAAGGTGCACGAATGAGCCGCGAGGATCTTCACCGGGAAGTCGACGCGTTGCGCGAGCAGATCGGCCGCGCCAACCGCGCCTATTACGAGCTCGACACCCCCGAACTGAGCGATGCCGAATACGATCGGCTCTTTCGCCGGCTGCAACAGCTGGAGACCGAGCACCCGGAACTTGCCACCGCCGATTCTCCGACGCGACGAGTCGGCGGCGCGCCGGCGACGCACCTGCCGAAGCACACCCACCTCCGCCCGATGCTCTCGCTGGCCAACGCCTTCTCCGATGACGAACTGCAGGCGTGGGAGCAGCGCAACGCGAAGCTGGCGCCCACCGTTCGCGACGTGGGGTACACTGTTGAAGTGAAGATCGACGGCACGGCGGTCTGCCTCACCTATCGCGACGGAGCGCTGGTCACCGGCGCCACGCGCGGCAACGGCGCGGTCGGTGAGGACGTCACCGCGAACCTCCGGACCATCGATGACATCCCGCTCGAATTGCGCGGGTCGGGGTGGCCGGCGCTCATGGAAGTGCGCGGCGAGGTGTATTTCCCTCTCGAAGCATTCCGGAAACTCAATGTGCGACGCGAGCGCGAAGGTGAGCCGCCGTTTGCGAATCCGCGCAACGCGGCGGCCGGCGCGTTGCGACAACTCGACCCGGCGACGACGCGCAGCCGACGCCTGCGCTGCTTCGCCTTCCAGGTCGTCCCGATCGACGGATCGCTCGACGCACCGACCCACGATGACGCCCTCGCCGCGCTGGCGCGCTGGGGCTTCCAGGTGGAACCGCATCACGCGCGGGTGCCGACGCTCGGCGAGGCGATCGCGCGGATCAGCACGCTCGAAGCGAAGCTTCCGTCGTTGCCGTTCGGCGCCGACGGAGTCGTCGTCAAGGTTGATTCCCGGGAGCTCCAGGAAGCGCTCGGCACCATCGGCGATCGCGAGCCGCGGTGGGCGATCGCCAGGAAGTTTGCGCCCGATGTCGCGACGACGCGCCTTCTCGACATCCGCGTGAGCGTCGGCCGCACCGGCGCGCTCGCGCCGTACGCCGTGCTCGAACCAGTGGAGCTCGGCGGCGTCACGATCTCCAGCGCCACGCTGCACAACGATGAGGTGGTGGCGCAGAAGGACGTGCGCGTCGGCGACATCGTCGAGGTGATCCGCGCCGGAGAGGTGATTCCGCAGGTGGTGGGCCCGGTCCGGGAGCAGCGCGATGGATCGGAGACGCCGTGGGAGCCGCCGGCGCACTGCCCGGCGTGCGGTACCCTCGCCGTCCGCGATCCCGATGAAGTGATGCGCTACTGCCCGAATCCCCTCTGCCCGGGACGGCTGGTCGAGGGGATCGTCCACTTCGCGTCGCGCGATGCGATGGATATTCGCGGCCTTGGCTACGAACGGGTCCGGCAGCTGATCGCCGCCGATCTGATTCACAACGTCGCCGAACTGTATGACCTCACGGTCGATCAGCTGGTGACCCTTGATCGGTTCGCAAAGCAATCGGCGGCGCAGCTCGTTGCGGCGATTGATGCGTCCAGAGAGCAACCGCTCTCGGTGCTGCTCTACGCGTTGGGAATCCGGCACGTCGGTCGGTCGGTCGCGCAGTTGCTGGCGCGTCATTTCGGCTCGCTCGAACGACTCCAGGCCGCCGACGCCGACGCGATCGGTGCTATCAACGGCGTGGGGCCGACGATTGCGATGACGGTCCGTGGCTGGCTCGACGATCCGCGGAGCAGGACATTGCTCGACGCCCTCGTCGCGCATCGACTCACCACCATCGAACCCGGCGAGCGGACCACCCCGGGGGCCCTCTCGGGAAAAACCTATGTCCTCACGGGAACGCTGCCGACGCTCACCCGCGGCGAGGCCGCGGCCCGGATCGAGGGAGCCGGCGGCACAGTTGCCTCGAGTGTGACGAAGAAGACCTCCACCGTCGTCGCAGGCGATGAGGCCGGGAGCAAGCTCGACAAGGCGACGTCCCTCGGCATCGAAATCATCGACGAGGCGGAGCTCTTGCGGCGTCTCGACTCGGCGTCGTAGGTTCGCTTCCCCTCCATTCCAGCAGGTTCGGCGGTCCCGTGCAGCGCTACCTCATCGCACCGACATCCCTGCACCGCCTGCGCCGGCGCCTTCTCGCCGCGGGGCCCGGTGTCGCCGCGGAGATTCTCCACGAGGCGGGGTATGGCACCGGCGAAGCGCTGGCGGCGGCGTGGGCCGAGCATGTCAGGAAGCGGACCGGACTGAGCGATCCCGGGGAGCTCGATGCCGGATGGCTCGGTCCGCTCCTCGCCGAACTCTGCCGGGAGATGGGCTGGGGGTCGCTCGAACTGGCGGCGATCGACGAGCGCGCCCTGGTCGTGTCGTCGGTGGATTGGGCGGAGGCCGAGCCCGGCGCCACCGTCGAACCGGCATGCTACTTCAGCTGCGGTGCCCTCGCGGCATTCTTCACAGCGGTCGCCGGATCGGGGAGCGCGTCACCGATCGCGGTGATCGAGGTGGCGTGCCGCTCCCGCGGCGATGACCGCTGTTCGTTCCTCGCGGCGGGTCGCGATGCACTCGCCGCGGTCTACGACCTCATGGCCGCGGGACGGGACTGGCGCGAGGCGTTCGCGCCGGCGCCCGCCGATCGCTCCATTCAGTGACCGAACTCCGCGCGCAGATCCGCGCGCATCACCAGCTCGCCATTCTCGATCACTTCGCGGTCCCACGGCAGTACGATCGCCTTCTCGCTCATGAAGGCGTGGAAATCCGGCTGCCAGTTGCCGGTCTGAAATGAGACCGCGGTCCGAACGCTCGCCGGCTTGACGCCCTGAACCGCGTGCACGGCAAGCTTCATCGTATCGCCGCTGTCGCAGGTCTCGTCGACGAGGAGCACGCGCTTGCCGCGAAGCGCCGTGGGCGGATCGCTCATCAGCTCGGGATCGCCGTGGTCGTGCGGACGACCGATGACGATGGTGCGCAGCTCGCGCTGCAGGATGGAGGCGATGATCGCGGCGGGGATTACCCCGGCCTTGGCGATTCCGACGATCACTTCGGGATCGTAGGCTCGCGAGACATGGAGCGCGAGCGCACGACAGAGTTCACCAAAGAACGGCCAGTCGACTTCGAGGATTTCGCGGACCGGTGTGGCACGGGAGCGTGACATGATGACCTCCGCGTGGGGGCGAATGCTTCGACGATCGCGGACAGCAGGTAACTAGCGAGTCGCAGAGCAAGCCACAAGGCGGCGCCACACACCGGTGTCGCGGGCGCCACGGTAGCCCGGAACCCGCCGATCTCCTAACTTTCGCGGAATGTCCCGACCCAACCTGGCATTCCGCGCGTGAGCTGGTGGAAACGCATCCTCACGGGTGACGAGGCCGCGGTCAAACCGCAGCGCCTCGACTACCTCAACGAGGGTCTCGCGCTCGAACGCCAGGGCGACTACGAAGGGGCGATCACGTCGTACCAGCTTGCCCTCCGCGATCATCCGACCAACGTGAAGACGCTGCAGTACATCGCGATTGCGCTGTCGCGGACCGGGCGTCGCGAGGAGGCGATCCGGCACTACCGGCGGGCGATCGAACTGGCGCCTGATCTCGCCGGCGCCCATTACGGCCTCGCGTTCCTCCTGATCAAGCGCGGCGACACCGAGCGGGCTGCCGATCACCTCCGGACCTTCCTGGCCAAGCCTCCGCGCGACCCCGAGATGGCGCGATGGGTCGATTTCGCCCGCGAGACGCTGACGCAGATCGAATCCGGGGCGAGCCCGGTCTCGGATGCGGAGGCGCCGCGATGAAGCGATGGATCGGAATGATCGGCATCGTCGCCATCGTGGCGGCGTGCAGTGGTCTCCCTGCTTCCGACAACGGCGTGGTGGCGCTGGTGGTCACGACGCCCGATTCGTTGAACCTCACCGTCGGCGACTCGCTCACGCTCCGAGCCCACGCGGAGAATCTTCAGGGCGAGACGGTGCCGGCCGAGATCGAGTGGCGGACCTCGGATCCCACCCTCGTTTCGGTCGATGCCGCCGGCGTCGTCACCGCCCTGGTTGATACCGCGGCATCGGCGCACGTCCAGGCCACGGCCGGTGCGCTGGTGTCGAATATCGTGATCATCACGCTGCGTGACACCGCGACCACGGCCGGGCTCCGAGCCCGGCCGTGACGCCGTCCACACTCAATCAGATCTTCCTCTCAGGTGCGGAACGTTTCGCCGGCCGACCCGCGGCGATGCGGCGCAAGATCGAGGGCATGTGGCAGAATATCTCCTACGATGCGTTGCGCACGCGGGTTCGCCATCTGGGCCTGGCGCTGCAATCGCTCGGCCTCGTTGCCGGTGATCGCGTCGCGATCATCTCCGAGAATCGGCCGGAGTGGGCGGTCGCCGACTACGCCTGCCTCCTCACCCGACTGGTCGATGTCCCGATCTACACCACGCTCACCCCGCACCAGATCGCGTACATGCTGCGCGATTCGGGGGCGCGGGCCATCTTCGTCGCCAATCGCACCTATCTCGACAAGATCCTCGAAATCCGCTCGCAACTTCCCGACCTCACCCACCTGATCCTTTTCGACGGCCCCGCACCCGGGCCCGACGTCATGATGCTCGACGAGCTCGAGTCGCGCGGAGCCGGGATCGATGCGAATCGCTGGGAAGCAGAGGCAGGGGCGGTGCAACCGGACGACCTCGCCACGCTGGTGTACACGTCAGGGACAACCGGTGAACCGAAAGGGGTGATGCTCTCGCACGGGAACATCACCAGCAACGTGGTCGCATCCCTCAACCTTCTGCAGGTTGGTGCGGCCGACGAATACCTCTCCTTCCTGCCGCTCTGCCACATCTTCGAACGGATGGTCGGACATTTCACCATGATGCAGGCAGGGGCGGTGGTGAGCTACGCCACCTCGTTTGACACCGTGGTGACCGAGCTTCCCGAAATCCAGCCGACGATCGTCGCGTCGGTACCCCGGCTCTACGAGAAAATCTTCACCCGCGTCGCCGACACCGCGAATAGCGCCGGCGGACTCGCGCGGGCGATTTTCGCGTGGTCACAAGACGTCGGCCGCGATCGACTACAGTACACGTTGTTCGACAAGCCGGTGCCCCTCGGCCTGGCGCTTCGCAACCAGATCGCCGATGCGCTGGTGTTCTCCAAGCTGCGCCGGCGGCTGGGAGGCAGGATTCGCTTCCTGGTCTCGGGGGGCGCTCCGCTCAGCGCCGATATCTGCCGCTTCTTCATCGCGGCCGGGCTGCCGCTGATCGAGGGATACGGACTCACCGAGACCTCCCCGGTGATCGCATTCAACGATGTCCACCGGCTGCGCCCGGGGACGGTTGGCCTGCCGCTGACCGGCGTCGAGGTGTCGTTTGCGGGCGACGGCGAGATCCTGGTGCGCGGACCGAATGTGATGAAGGGGTACTATCACAAGCCCGAGGCGACAGCAGAGGCGATCGATCGGGATTGCTGGTTCCACACCGGCGACATCGGAGAATTCGACGCCGAGGGCTCGCTGCGCATCACCGATCGAAAGAAGGACCTGATCAAGACGTCGGGCGGGAAGTACGTCGCCCCTCAGCCGATCGAAGGGTTGCTCAAGCTCAACAAGCATTTCGCCAATGCCGTGATGCTCGGCGACAGGCGGCGATTCCCGATCATGCTGGTCGTCCCCAACTTCGCGGCACTGGCTGAATGGCTTGCTGCCGAAGGGATCGCCTCGCTGTCGCCGGAGGAGCTGGTGCGGATGCCCGCGGTCCAGGATCGAGTCGAACGCGAAGCGCGGAAGAGTCTGCGAGATCTGGCACAGTTCGAAATGCCCAAGAAGTTCGTTCTTGTCCCGCGGGATTTCACCATCGAATCGGGCGAACTGACGGCGACGCTCAAGGTGAAGCGGAAAGTCGTCGAGGAGCATTTCCACGACGCGATTGAAGCAGCGTACGCCGAATCGTAGGAATTTCAGCCGAATCGGCGCGACGATTCGGCAGCGCCATCCTGCCGCAGGTGCGTGTCACGCCGCCGTAACCCGCTGAGACAACAAGCGTTACAGAAGAAGCGGGTGCCCGTCGGCAAATCGTGGCACGTCGCCTGCACTATTCAGCTCCAGAGATGGGACATAGCCGGCGGCTGCCGAGGTGATTCGTCGCCCGGCGGCCGTTCGCGCATTCGGGGCCGCGGCTAGCGTCGCTTTGCCACCCAGACACCGTCAGCTTCGCCGATCACCTCGGCCCCACTCTCGGGGCGCGTACCGGTGCCGACGATGCGAAGCCCCGGAAGGACACTCATGAGGGCCGACGCAGTCCACCCGGCCGCGTCGCTCCCGAGGATAGCGCCGCGAATCGCGTGCGTCTTGAGTGCCCAGGCACCGCTCAGCAGCACGCTGATCGTGCCCGACGGTTGGAGGTCAGCCGGCGGATTGATGGCAATGATTCCGACCCCGGGGAGGGATCCCTGCAGCTCGGATGCGAGCCGCCCGGCCGCTCCGGCGAGGGCGATCCATCCTCCCGGACCGTCGATCCCGAGCAGCGCCTGCGCGTCCGATCCCGACGCACATGGCGACGCCACCTCCGATCGCCATCCGCCACCAAAATCGGGAACGCGGTCAGTCCAGGCGCAACTCCAACCGCAGATCGGACAGCCAAGGTGGCCGGCGACAACATCGCGGTGATCCATCTTGTCGGGCAGAAGGACGAGGTACGCCTCCTCGTGCGACTCCGGACAGCGGAGGTGATCAGTGAGTTCGATATGCACAGGTCAATCCGTCATCGCCGGCAGTCGGGGAGCCAGCCGGTCAGACCGGGCCGAGCCGGATCGACTCCAGCTGCACGTGGGGCGGCGCCAGGAGGGCGAAGAGCACTGCAGCGGCGACGTCGGCGGGGCGAAGCATCCGCGATCTCGGGGTGAACCCGGGGTTGTGATCCGGATCGACCGGATCCCAGATCGTGGTGTCGGTCGGGCCGGGTGAAATCAGGGTGCATCGCACGCCAGTTCCGCGGAATTCCTCGCAGAGCACGTCGTGCATCCCGCGCACAGCGTGCTTGGAGGCTGCGTAGGCGGCATTTCCGGCAAAGGCCCGATGGTCGGCGACACTTCCGATCAGGACGTGAGTCCCCTGACCGCGAGCGCGCATCAGCGGCAGGAAGTGTCTCGCCAGTGCGAACGCGGCTTCGACATTGAGTTCCAGTTGGCGCCGAAGAGTGGCGTCGTCGGTCTCCTCGATCGAGGCGACCACGAATGTTCCCGCGGCACTGACCACTCCGTCCGGAACGCCGTGCCGATCGACGATTGCGCGGAAGGCGTCGGCACGAGCGTGCCCGTCGGCCAGATCAACGGCGAGGTCTATCGCACCGGCCAGCGACGGCATCGGCGATCGAGCGAGGCGGATCACGGTCGCGCCGAGGCGTGAGGCTTCGACTGCGGTCGCGGCCCCGATCCCGCGCGACGCGCCGGTGACGACGATCGTCTTCCCTTCGAGCGGCGTCATTCGCCGCGGAACTCGACGAAATTGCGCGGCGTCTCCCAGAGACGCACCAGCGAGAGCCGTCCCGCGGGAACGCGATCCACCAGCTGCGTCCAGATGAATACCGCGATGTTCTCGGTGGACGGCAGCCGCGTCGCAAACCACGGGACATCAAGGTTGAGGTTGCGGTGGTCGAGATGCGCGTGGACGTGTTCGTCGAAGAGCGACTTCAGGACGCCGACATCGACGACGTAGCCGGTGTCGGGGTCGATCGCGCCATCGACGCACAGCTCGACCTCGTAATTGTGGCCGTGGAAGTTGGGATTGTTGCACGGCCCGAAGGTGGCGCGGTTCCACGCATCGGACTGCGCCGGATTGTGCAGCCGGTGGGCGGCGTTGAAGTGAACGCGACGGACGACAGTGGCGCGAGGCATGGCGAAAGGTACTACGGATGGCGGGGTAGGTCGTGCGATGGCGAGGAGGTTATTTGAAGCCCGGATGAATGTTCGGCACCCTCACCACATCGTCCGTCTTCCCCTGGTGGGGCATGACGTCGGACACGGAATTCGGGCCCTTCAATCGGACTTGTTGGCTCAATAACGTGGTTCCCCACCACCGCACGGCCGACGCTATTATACGGCGGCGCTCCAACGCAGTCAAACAGATTTGTCGCGGGCACGCGGGTCGCGCGATACCCTTCTCTCACCAGCACGAGCGGCGGTGCACAATGGTCGATTTTGTCGTGGGCCTCGCCCTGGTTGCCCTGTGGATCATCCTCCAATTCGTCGTGCGCCCGGCGACCGGATGGATCCATCTGGCACTCGGTGCCGGGATGGTGTTCATCATCCGCGGTATCGTCGCGTCGAAGTGGGGAACGCCACGTTCGCAGTGATTCGGGAGTGGCAATTGATTCCGCCGCAACACGCCGCACCCCACTCCCCAACGAGATCACGGCACCAGCGCGTTCTTCTTCGGCATCTCCCTGGTAATTGGCGCAACCCTCCCCGCCATTGATGCGTTGAACGACGGCAGGTCGGTTCGAACGAACGCGGCGAATGCGGTCTTCGCCGCCGCGAGGTTCGACTCGATCTCGCCGAGATCGGCCAGCGACGCGTCGGTGGGGCGGTAGTCGGCGCCGCCCGCGACATCCCCGGCACCGGTGCCAACCTCTCCGTACAGCCAGATCAGGTCGAGATAGACTCGCGGTTTCTCGACGTACCACTTGTCGTCGCTGTTGAGGTCGGAATTGGTCAGCAGCTGCATCTCGACCGCCAGCGCCTTCTGATCGAGTCCCTTGAGCGATTGCTTTGCGTCGGCGGTCACCGCATCAGACTTGAGGTCGTCCTCGATCTGCTTGCGCACGACCTCGATGGTGTCGATGAGGTCGCTCGTCGCAGAGATGTCATCGCGGACGCGGACCTGCGTGCGCGTCGACAGCTCCAGGTCGGCAGCGCTCGACGGCAGCTGGGTGTCCTTGGCAATCGTGAGCGGCGCGGTGTACGCGGTGCCGTCGACGGTGAGCCGGAACGTGTACTTCCCGGGCGCGGCGAGCGGTCCGGCGCGCTGCGGCTGCTGGATTCCCCAGTGCACCACCTGGCGCGTGGTTCGATTGTGGTATCGCGGCTCGTCCCAGATATGCGGATTGTCGGGCGGTGTGGTTCGCAGCGTCGGTTCCATCGGTGGATCATACCGCAGATCCCACGCGACGCGGCTCGCGCCGGGGCGCCCGGCGAACGTCACGGAGTGAACGACGGCACCGGCCGAGTCGATGAATTCGGCGTGCACCGAATCCCGCGGCACCGATGCCAGTGCAAAAGTCACGGATGCGGTGCCGTTCCGGGCGTTGCGGACACCGGGGAGCGGCGGATAGATGCGCACCGGCCCGGTGGCGACGTGGTCTGCCGTTTCGAGCGAGGTGATGTCGCGCATCACGTAGAGGCCACGTCCGTAGGTCGACACGATCACGTCGTGCTGCTGCTTGTCGACCACGATCCAGGTGACCGGCGCTGCCGGGAGGCCGGTGTGAAGCGGGGTCCACGTCGTACCATCGTCCATCGAGCAGTACATCGCATTGCCGGTGCCGGCGAAGAGCATCCCCTTGCGATTGGGATTCTCGGCGACCGACATCGCGTATGCGAGTGGATCGTCCTGCGGCAGGCCATCGCTGATTCTCGTCCAGCTGCGGCCGAGATCGGTCGTCTTGTAGATGTATGGCTTGCGATTGTCCATCATGTGATAGTCGACGACCATGTACGCGGTGCGCGGGTCGAATCGCGACGGCTCGATCTTGCGAATCGTCCCCCACGGCGCCATCCCGGCGACATTGGCGGTGACGTCATTCCATTTGCCTCCGCCGTCGGTGGTGTTCCACACCTTGCCGTCGTTGGTCCCGGCCCAGATCAGCCCCTTCTGGATCTCCGACGGCGCGATCGCGAAGACGACTTCGCCGTAGAACTGTCCAAGGTTGTCGGCCGCAATCCCGCCGGATGAGACGATCCGCGAGGAATCATGGGTCGAGAGGTCGGGGGAAATGACCTTCCAGCTCTGGCCGGCGTTGGAGGTCTTGAAGATCACCTGGCAGCCATAGTAGACAGTATTCGGATCGAACGGATCGATCGCCAGCGGCGGTGTCCAGTGACAGCGATACTTCGCCTTGTTCGGCTCCATGTCGAGGGTGTGCATCCACGGACTGACCGATCGCGCCACCCCGTCCATGTTGTCGAAGCGGGTGACGGTGTTGGCGTAACAGCTTGCCCAGATGATGTCCGAATTGCCGGGAGTGGGGAGGGTGAACCCCGACTCGCAGCCACCGATGTTGGCCTGCCAGGGGGCACCACCACCGCCGGGACCAGCGCGATTCGGGCGGCCGCCGCCTGCGAGAACAAATGGGCCGGCCGGAAGCGACGCCGATCCGGCGGTATCGCCGGTCGCTCCACCACCACCTCGACCACCGCCTCGTCCACCCCGACCGCCTCCCGGCGTGGCGGCGGCAGCAACCGGTGCGCCCGAGCCGAATCCACCGGTCGTCGCATAGGACGGGACGTTCGCCACCTGCACCGGTGAATTGCTCGGGCCGCGCATGGTGCCGTCGTCCTGGCGGTTGCTGTAGATCCAGTATGGCTCGCGGTCGTCGATCGCCACGTGATACATCTGACCGATCGGCAGCGAGAATTGGGAGAACCGCTCGCCGTGATCGCGCGTGATCCCGGCGCCGCCGTCGCCGGTCTCGACCCAGTGCGAAGGATTCCGCGGATCCATCCAGATGTCGTGGCAATCGCCGCAGCCGCCGTCGGTGACGGCGAACGTTTCGCCACCGTTGAGCGACCGGTGGAACGACGAATTGGCGACGAGCACTTCGAGATCGTTCTGCGGATTCACGGTGAGGCGGATGTAGTACCCGGCGCGTCCGATCAATGAACGATCCCAGCTCATCACCTTCCACTTCATGCCGCCGTCATCGGAGCGCCAGAGCGAGCCCTGGTCGTCGGTCTGGATCAGCGCGTAGACCCGGCTGGAGTTCGACGGCGCCACCGCCACGTCGATCTTGCCGAGCGGCGAGTGCGGCAGCCCCGGGTCGGTGATGCGGGTCCAGGTCGACCCGCTGTCGTGCGAGACGTAGACGCCGCTGCCGTTGCCGCCCGAGAACATTGCCCAGGTGTGCATCACCACCTGCCACGTCCCCGCAAAGAGGGTCTTCGGATCGCTGGCATCGATCGACAGGCCGGAGCAGCCGGTGTTCTCATCGACGAACAGCACCCGCGTCCAGGTGGTGCCTCCGTCAGTGGTGCGAAAGACGCCGCGTTCCTGCTGCGGCCCGGTGGCGCGGCCGAGGGCGCAGACGTAGACAATGTTGGGATTGGACGGATTGATGATTATCCGGCCGATCCGGCCGGTCTCGCGAAGTCCCATGTTCTGCCAGGTCGCGCCGGCGTCGGTGGATTTGTAGACGCCATCACCCATCACATCGGCGTCGCGAATGGCCCACGCCTCGCCGGTCCCCGCCCAGACGATCCGCGGATTCGACTGCGCCACGGCGAGCGCGCCGATCGCCTGCACCGGTTCATTGTCGAAGATCGGCGTGAAGGTTCGCGCGCCGTCGGTGGTTTTCCAGACCCCGCCGCTCGCCGCACCGAAGTAGTAGGTCGAGGTGTCGCCCGGGACGCCGGCGACCGCCGCGATGCGGCCGCCATTTTCCGGACCGACGTAGGCGAATCGTGGCGGCGCGACCGGCACGGCCCCCCCGCTCCCTCCCCTGCCTCCGCGCTGGGCGTGGAGTTGCACGGTAACGCACGAGACGAACGCCACTGCGGCGAGCAGGCCCTTTGACATGCAGCACTCCGGCATCGGTTGGATGGGTGGATAGTAGGGACGACTGCTGCTCAAGGGGAAGAGCCTGACCGGTGGCGCAGCGCGGGCGAGTGGCCATCGCCGGTCGGTTTGCGCACATTACCGCATGGACCAATCTCCCGTAGCTGCGCTCGGCTGGCTGATCTTCGCCGTCGGGATCGGCGTCATTCTCATCGCCGTGGTGCCGCGCTCCACGCAGGTCAAATCGCCGACCCGGCGGATCGCTGGTGTGGCAAGCGGCCTCGTCTTCTGCCTTCTTGCCGGGATCGTGATCATCCCGGATATCGGATCCAAGACCCAGACGGCGCTTGCGATCGCGGCACTGATCGCGACCGCCGCGAGCTGGTATCTCGGGCGTCATGCCCGGAAGATGGACCGGATGGCACGGCGAGCGCGCTGACAAACTCCGGCGCGCGCGTGGTCAGCTGCGACGCGTCCGCCGCTGTTTCGGCTTCACCCCTGCAGCGATCTGGTCCATCGTTCGACTGGTCGCCACCGAGGTCGTTGCTTCGGCGACGATGTCGAATCCGGGCCGCGCGAACTCATCGTCGTGCTTGATCAGGAGCCATTGCGGCTTGTCGGGATCGCCGCGACGAGTCCGCACCAGCACCCATGACCCTTCGAGCCGCGTGCCTTCCACGATGAACTTGAAATCGCCCCTGGCGTACCCCTCGCGGAGCCGGGCGACGGGGTCCGGATCCGCTGCAGCGAAGGTGTAGTATCCACGATCCCAGAGCATCACCGTGCCGCCGCCGTATTCACCCTTGGGAATCGTCCCCTCGAACGTGTTGTAGTCGATCGGATGATCCTCGACCTGCATCGCGAGCCGCTTGACCGCCGGATCGAGCGACGGCCCCTTCGGCACTGCCCAGCTTTTCATCACACCGTCGAGTTCGAGCCGGAGATCAAAATGGAGCGCGGTCGCGGCGTGCTTCTGGATCACGTACCGGAGCGCGGCGACGCCGGCTGTGGCCACGGCCCCACGAGGCTCGGCGGTCCGGGTGAAGTCACGTTTGCGGTGGTATTCGGAGAGCGGGGGCGTCTTCACAGGGCGTTTTGCCGTGGTGGTCGCGGCAGACTTGGTGCGACGGGACGTCGTCGCCCCCTTGGCAGCTGGTCTCGCGGCAGAACGCTTCGTTCCCGCGCCTTTTCTGGTTGCCACTGTCCCCTCCGTCTGGTGGAGGGACGACGCTCAACGTCGCGTTGGCACCCGCAGGATCAGATCTCCCAGTTCGACAGCATCACGCCACGGCAATCGACCCCCGGCATCCCGCCGAGCGTCATCCGGAGATCGGTCCATTGGACGCGATATCCGTCGGCGATCAGCGCCGCGTACAGCTCTGCGTGCCGGGTCTGGCAGCGGAGTGCGATGCGGCTGAGCCCCTGCGTCGCCGCCTCACGCTCGACTGCGCCGAGCAGGTCGATGGCGGCCGGCGTATCTGTCGCGACGAGCTTGAGCACCCGGAGTTCATCCCGCATCCGTCCCTGTGCCAGCGGCGCGGTATGCCAGAGCGCAAAACCGCGCAGCGCACCGCCCGGAGTCCGCAGCATGCTGACATCGCCCAGGCCGAGCTCGAGGGTGAGCGCGATCTCGCGGGAGAAGTCGACCCCCGGTGCAACGCGCCCCGTCAGGGCGAGACAATCGGCGAAGACACCCGCGCGCTGATCGTGTTCGAGTGCCGCCGCGGCGTCAGCCGCAGGACCGGCGTGGCGCAGGCGTTCGCGCTGCAGCGTGATGGTGAGGTGGTCGGGAAGAAAGCCGAGCTGCGAATAGAACCCGATGTTATCGACCGTCCGCGGCATCGTTTCGAGTCCGATGGTGCGGACCCCTTGAGCCGAGAGCCATTCGACTCCGGCGGTCACCACCCGTTGCCCGTGCCCGTGCCCCTGCCGGTCGGTGCGAACCGCCAGCGGTCCCATCCACCCTTCGGAGCCGGAACGGTGCACCATGTTGAATGCCACCACGTCGCCGCGGCTGTCGCGCCAGAGCATCGCGCCCTCGGCAGCATCCGCGATGGCGAACTGCCAGACCGCCGGATTGAGATAGGGGACGCGCACGCCCGAGAGACCGTCTCGCCGGTAGCGCTCGGTGAAGGCGTCGGAGAAGACGCGATTGAGCGCCTCGACGTCGGCCGCCGTTGCGCGCACGGGGCCGTTCAGTGCGTGATCAGATCGCCACATCAAATGGCTCCGGTGTCGATTCCTTCACCGTCGTGGTACGTGATTCGACGTCGTACGACATGGTGATGACACGGTCGAACGCGTCGCGCATCCCTTCGACGTGGGTGATGAGGATGACCTGCGGGAAGCGATCCGACAGTGCCCGGAGCAGGGTGAGCACGGCGCCGCGCCGTTCCTCGTCGAGGGCGCCGAAGATTTCGTCGAGGATCAGCAGCGAGAGCGGCTGCCCGGCGCGCTCGGCAATCAGCTGCGAAATGGCCAGCCGCAGCGCCAGGTTGAGCAGGTCCTCTTCGCCGCCGGAGATCACCGGCTTGATCTCGCCGTCTTCGACGACGGTCGGGACGTACGCTTCGTCCAGATCGACATCGAGGTAGCGTCCGGCGGTCAGGTCGCGAAGAAATTGCGACGTGCGTTCGGAGAGATCAGGACGGAGCTGCAGGTTGAGCGCCGTCCGCAGGTCGCTGAACGCACGATCGAGTTCGTCGAGCAAGGTGATCCGGTGGCCGAGGTTCCTGGCAAGTTCGGCCTTTGCGGCGCGATCGGCGCGGCGCGCGAGCGCGACCTGGCAACCACGCTCGGCGCGGGTGATCTGATCGGCGGTCGTCTGCACCGCGATCCGCGCCCCGTGCACCGCGAGTTCGGCATCGCGCACCGCTGCCTCGAGGGTCGCGAACGTCTCGGCATCCCAGGCGAGCGCCGCCAGCCGCTGATCGATCGCCGCGAGCTCGGCCTCGGCCGCTGACGCACGCTGTTCCGCCGCGGCAGCGTCCGCCACAAGTGATTCTGCCCGCCGTGCCATGCCGACCACCTGATCGTACTCTCGGCGGGACCGATCGAGCTCGGCGAGACGAGTCCGCACTTGCTCGTGCCGCTCGGCATTGTATTCGCCAGCGGGGCCGGCAAGGTCCGTATCGAGCGCAGCAATCTCCTGACTCAGGCGGTGCCGCTCCGCTTCGAGCTCCTGTCGCTGCCGCAGCTGCGCCTGCGCCTCCCCGAGCCGCTCCGTGGCACGGCGCAGGTCCTGGGCGAGCACCTGCCGCGCCGCTTCTACGTCGCGGACGTCCTGCGGCGGGTCGGTCAGCTGAGCGACGCGCTGATTGAAATAGGTCCCGTCGGTCTGGACTTCCTCCGTCTGCCGCCCGAGCAGTGCGAGCATCCCCGCAAGCGAATCGCCGAGGGGACGGCCGCAGGTGGGACAGATCCCCTCGGATCCCTGCCGCTCGACCAGTTCGCGCTGCTCCTTCAGTTCGCGATATCGGTCGCGCAACGCATCGAGCTTGGTGCGCGCTTCCTGGATGTCCTCCGTCCATCGCGTCCGTCGCTCCTGGAGCTGGCGATCGAGCGCTTCGCCGGCGGCAAGGATATCGGCACGCTGCGTGGTGAGCGTGGCGACGAGTGCAGTATCCGCGAGGAGCATGAGCGGCGACTCGATCTCGGTGAGCCGCGTGCGGGCGAGGTCGCGTCGTGCCGCGCTGTGGCTTCGCGCCGTGAACCGGACCGCGTCGCGGTCGAGCAGATCGCGCTCCGCCGCCAGCAGCGACCACTCGGCAATCGCCGGCTCGAGCACCCCGATCCGTTCGCTCGCCTGCAGCGCGTTGACCAGTTGCTGGTCGATGGCGCGGAACTGCTCACGCACCACGGCAACGCGCTTGTCGATCAACCGCCGTTCGCCGTCGAGCCCCTGCCACGCCACTCGCCGTTCCTGTGCCGCGACCCAGGCCGGCGACAAGGCCGCCATGCGGTCGTTCACTTCCTGTTCGGTGCGCAACGCTGCGGTCCGGGCGTCGCGTGCCGTGGAGAGCGCGGAGAGCGCCTGCGTCACCTCGGCTTCAATGGCATCGGGATCGGCGAGCCCCTGTTCGATTCCCGCGAGGGTCGCGCGTTGCGCCGAACGGTCGTGCCGCAGCGCCTCCTGAGCATCGCGCAACTTGTCGTAGCCGATCACGCGGGAGAGAAACTGCGCCCGCTCGGTGCGCCCCATCGCCGCCATCACGGCGAGTTCCTTCTGTCCCGTGAAATAGGTGTTGAAGAACTCTTCGCGCCCCATGCCGAGGAGTGACGTGACGCGCTCGGTCACGGTCCCGGTGCTGTTGGCCAGCACCTGGTCGTCGACCCGAAGTTCCGCGCTGGTGAGCGTCCGTGTCACGACGTAGTGCTTGCTGCCAAGAACAAACTCGAGAGTCACCTCGAATTTCGACCGTGCCGGCGATCCGCGGCGACGCAGCGTGTCGCGGGTGCCTCGGGTCCCCGGCACACCGTACAACGCGTAGGCGATCGCCTCCAGCAGCGTCGTCTTCCCCGATCCGTTCGGTCCGACGATGCCGGTGAGACCGCGATCGAAGGTGAGCTCGGTGGCTTCGTGCTGCCGGAAATTGATCAGGCGCAGGCGGACGATTTCCACTCACCCCTCGCCCGGTGCATGGTCGGCAGCGGCGAGAAACTCGAGCCCGGCGGCAACGAATTGCGCCCGATCGAGGCCCGCCTGGAGCTGGCGTTCGCCGAGGTATGCTTCGACAATGTCGGGAAGCGTCTGCCGATGACCCGGCGCGCCGGACGCGACAGCGTGACGTCGCTCGGGCGGCCGGAGGTCAAGCTGAAAGTGCAGCGCTTCGTTTTTCCACGATCGGATCCGTGCGTGATCGAGCTCGCGAGCGACGGCGCGGGGCACTCCCCGCAACACCTGCCGGACCACCGCGCCGGCAATGCCGCCGGGGACTTCTGCGACGGCGTCGGCGATCAACCGGTTGATCTCGGCCGCGGCAAGATCTTCTGCATCGAGCCAGCGAAGATCGAGGAACCGGCGCGGCGCGGCGATCGGCTGCCGCGTGACGGCGCCCGTCTCCAGATCGATCAGTAACCATCCCTTGCCGCGGACGTGCAGGTCGCGCTCTTCGCGCAGCTCGCGCCAGGGATTGGTCGACACGTAGTCGAGCGACCCGGCGTACCATTGCCGCGCGCCGACCTGACGCTGCACGTGGTAGTGCCCCAGCGCGATGTAGCTCCAGTCGTCGCGCAGGTCCGCCGCCATGAGCCGCGCACCGCCCGGCTCGAGGTTTTCGGCGTCGTGCGGGAAAAGGTCTTCGGTCTCGCCGTGAATCAGCAGCACCTGGTGCCGCTCGGTGCCGCCCGGCTCAAACGCCGCACGAGGTGATTCGATCAGCGCCTGGTGGGGGACACCGAGGATGCTGAGGTCGAGCGCGGGAAACGGAAATCGCTGCGCGCGATCGGCGGCGACGTAGACCCCGACCTCGCGCAGCACGCCGAAGATCGACACGGTGTCGCTGGACCGCGGCGTGTCGTGATTCCCCGCGATGACAACGACCGGCACCTGCGGCAGCGCGCGCTGCAGCCGCACGAATTGCTGCAGGGCATGGAGAATGGCCGAGTTGGTGGGCCGCACATTGTGAAAGAGATCACCCGCGACGACAACCGCGTCGGGACGCGCCGCGATCACGCCGTCGATGGCAGACGCAAAGGCGCTGGCAACGTCGACTTCCCGCTGATTCCGGCCCTTCTCGTTCAACCGATGGTATTGCCGGAATCCGAGATGCGGATCGGCCAGATGCGCCAGACGCATCCTCTAATATGGCGTGAACGGGTCCTGGTCGTCGCGCACCAGCGGCGCCACCCCGCGCCGTGGTTCGACCGGCTGCGCGACGATGGTCCGCCTGAGACATCCACGGAAAAAGGCCAGGACGTCGTCCGGTGCCCGGAGCGCCACCGCCGAAAGCGCCTTGAGCACTTCCTGCTCGGGGCGCCCGTCGATCGCGCTCCGGATGCTGTCGGCGCTGACCGCCGGATCGAGTCGCTTGAGCCGCTGAACCACCCCGTCCTCGAAGGCGACGTCGGGAACCGGCGGAAAGCGATCAACCCCCTCGCGCCCCGAAAGCGAGGCCGGGCGCGGAAAGCGGATGAAGACTGGTTGGGTAAAGTGGGGATGGCGAAGCATCAGTTCGCCCTTGGGAAGCGACGCCAGCTTGGCCTTCACCGCAGGCGACAGGGTGGCGTAGCCCGGCATCGCCAATTCGTCGCTGTCCATTCTCCCGTACGCGCTGGTGCCGGCGTTGCCGGTGACTCGCCGCATCACCTGCGACCGGAACTGCTGCGCCGAGAAGAGCACGAGGCCGAGGTAGCGCCCCCGCTCGGAGAGATCGAGCAACATCCGCTTCACGTACGTGTCGGGACCGTCGGCGGGGGCGTACTTGTTGAGTTCGTCCACGAAGACGATGACATGATCGACGCCGAGATCGCGCCGCTCGAGGTGTTCGCGAACCCGGGCGATCAGGCGGGCGAAAACGAGATCCTGGGCCAGCGGATCGACGCCCGCGATGTCGACCACGTGCACCGACCGATCACGGAACGCTCCCCACGGGAGATCGCTGACGAGCGCGTCATCGGTGACCAGCCCCTTGGAACGCGTGGCAATGTTGCCGAGCCGGTTGCGGACCTTTCGAATCGTCGCCGCGTGGTGGGTCCGCCAGACCTCGGCGCCACGCTGGGTCTCGAGGAAGTCGAAGATCGAACGGAAGAAGTGGTCGAGGTCGGCGAGACTCGTCACCTCGAACGGCTTTTCCTGCAATTCGGGCGCCTGATAGCGCTTGCCGACCACGCGATCGGCGAGAAAATCGAGGAGCGCATCCGCCTTGGCGTCGATGTCGTCGCGATTCAGGACCACTTCGGCGAAGTCGAGGACTTCGCGCAACCCCCACACCAGCGGCTGCACCGCGCCGGCGATCTCAGGATTGGTGCGCAGGGTGTTGAGGTTGACACCATCTGGCTTGAAGGGGGCGTAGACGGTGACATCGGCAAATGGCACCGCCTGCAATCCGAGTCGATGCCAGATCGCCAGGTCCTCCTTGCTCAGGACCGACGGCTGGTCGAGAAAGCAGAGGTCGGGGCCCTTCACGTTGAAGCAAAGCGCGGCGACGCTCCCCTTCGATTTCGGGAACGTCTGAAAGATCGCGCTCAGCAGCACGGCGATCGCACTGGTCTTGGTGGCGAGACCCGACACGCCGCTGATGTTGAAGTGCGCCGCCTCGGGACCGACGAGGAAGTCCGCATCGAGATACACCGGCGCATCGACAGCACCGCCGGCGAGGAGTCCGATCGGAATCCCGGTCGACGCGTCACCGCCAGTGTACGTCTCCATCCGCAATGCGACGCGAACGTCCTCCGCCGACGCGAGGACCACCGCGCCGAACGGCGCGGGCTGCATCGGTTCGGCCGGGAGTTGCCTGACGACGGCGACGGTCCAGAGTCGAATCGCGGTGCGTGATCGTGCGCTGCGCGCCGGATTGCCTTCGGCAGCGAGGACGGCATCGAGCGGACGGGCAAGATCGAGATAGGAAAAGCCCTCGACGATGACGCCGAAGACGGTTCGCCCTTCGGCGTCGACGCGAACGATCGTACCGATCCCGCATGACGCGTCGGCACCTGACCAGAAATGAAACTGGTGCGGGGTGCTGGGATGCTCTTCCGTCGCGACGACCTGCCCGACGATCGATTCAGTCACGACGACCGGTCATTCCAATCCTGGTGGCTGCGGGACGTGCTCGAGCCAGAAGCCGGCGAGCCGCTGCGCGCCGTCGACTTCGACGAGGAAGTGATCGGCGACCCGAATCGCTTCCACCGGGCGGCGGGTGCCGATCCGGAGATGGAAGGTGGTTTCGTCGGGGTCGGCGGAGACGGTCAGTGTGGTGTCGAACTCCAGTGCCGCGACGCCACGCTTGGCCGTGCGCGACGGGACCAGCACCTGGCCGCGCCGCGCCTCCACCGGTGCGGCGAGCCCCGCGAGGGTCGTGATGTCGGGCCACACCACGATGTCGATGCCGCACAGCACTCCGGCACTGATGTCGAGGACGGCAATCGATCCGTCGTCATCGTTCAACTCGACGGTGCCGGTATACCCCGCGCCAGTCGCCGGCGGATCGATCGTTCCGGTGAGAATGTCGGTCTCGGGATCCCAACGCCATTGCAGTGTCGGGAGCGGACCGGGCTGCGCGAGGACGTGAATCTCCAACGCCATCAACCACTCAGCGCGGGCACGCCGAGACGCGCAACGAACTGCACGATCCGATCGCACGCCGCTTCGAGTTGCGCATCGGACACCGCGAATGACAGGCGAACCCAGCGGTCATCGCCAAACGCGACGCCGGGGACGAGCGCCACGCCGGCATCCTTCATCAGTTGCTCGCAGAACGCCGCGCCGCCGATACCGCGCCCCGGTGCGAGCGCGTCGACGCGGAAGAGGAAATAGAAGGCGCCGTGCGGCTCGACGAATTCCACACCGGGCAACTGGTCGCCGAACCGGGCGACGAGGTAGTCGCGGCGGCGGGAAAACGCGGCGACCATCCGCTCCACGTCGGCGTCGATCGCCGGATCGCCAAACGCCTTCGTCGCCGCCCACATCGCCGGCTGGTTGGCGCCGGTGGTCATGTGGCTCTGCAGCGCCGCCATCGCCCGGGTCACTTCGGCGGGCGCGTACGACGCGCCGATCCGCCAGCCGGTCATCGCATACGCCTTCGACGCGCCGTAGAAGACGAGCGCGCGCTCGAGGACACCGTCGTCGAGATCAAAGAGCGATGGAGCGGGGCCGGCGCCGTAGTGAATTCGCCGATAGATCTCGTCGTTGAGCAGCCAGATCCCGTGCGCAGCCGCCCAATCGGCAATTGCGCGCAGCTCAGCCTGGGTGTACACCGAGCCGGTCGGATTGCACGGTGAACAGAGGATCACGCCGCGGGTGTGCTCGTCGCGTGCGCGCTCCAGATCGTCGACGCTGACCTTGAGTCCCCATTCCGGGTCTCCGGCGACCATCACCGGTTCGGCGCGGGCCAGGTGCACGATCTGTGGATACGACACCCACGCCGGTGAGGGAATCAGCACCTTGTCGCCCGGGCCGAAGAGCGTGAAGCAGGCGTTGAACAGCGACTGCTTTGACCCGTTGCTCACCATCACCCGATCGGGATCAACGGCACGTCCGCCGCTCATCCGCGAGAGAGCCGACGCAATTGCCCGCCGCAATTCCACCGTGCCGACATTCGGTGCGTAGCGCGTCTTCCCGGAGCGGATCGCGTCGATCCCGGCTTCCGCCACTGCAGCGGGGGTGTCGAAGTCGGGCTCGCCGGCGCCGAGATCGAGGACGTCGTCGCCGGCAGCCTTGCGCCGTTGCGCTTCGGTGCTGATCGCCACGGTTTCCGACGATTTGAGATACTGGAGATTGGGTGAGCGATGGAAGGTCATCCTAGAAAATACCCACCTTCCCCGCGCACCGGCCCGGCGCGATTTTCGACCCGGCTAAGTTGACGTCGTCGATGGTTGATCGAGTCGCTTTGACAATCGAGGTGGGAGTGTCGGGGTTTCTGGAATGGCAGATGATGCCGGCGGTCGCCGCCGGCCTGGAGCGGCTTGGCTGGCAGGCCGGCGATCCCGAGGTGCGTGACGCCGTCCCCGCCGCGCTCCGTGGCACCAACGTCGTGGCGGTCCTGCCGCCCTCGCCGGCGTGGGCCGTTCCCCTCGTCGGAGGGCTCGTCGGGCAGCCCGACAAGAGCGGGACGGTTCTGATGCTCGCCGGCCCAGCCCTCCTCGACGAATGGGTCACCGCCGTCGGAGCGCTGATCGAGGGTACGCCGCTGCTCGTCGATGTCCTCCGGCCAGGCGCCTCGTCGCGACCACTCGCGCCAACACCCGACATCGTGATCGCCACACCGGCGACGGCGTTCGCGTTCCACGCCCAGTCCGCCCTTCGTCCCGAACAATTTCGCGCGATCGTGTTCGTCTGGCCGGAAAGCTGGAACGCCGACGAAGCGGTGAGCGCCATCCTCCAGGATTGTCCCCGCGACGCCCAACGGCTGATGATCACCAGCCGGTCCGACCAGACCAGCGCCGCCGACGGCGTCGTCGAACGGTATGCCCGCAAGGCGGTCGTCGTGCAATCACCCCGGCCGGCGATTGATACGAAGCCGCCGGCGCCGGTGCGCAGCGTGCCCGCATCGTGGAACGGGCGGGCGGCAGCGCTCGCCGCAATCGCCGACCGGATCACCGGCGATCCGGTGACGATCTGGACCGCCGATACACGGGACCAGTCGCTGATTCGCCGCGCGTTCGGGTCGCTTCCGGCGTCATGGCGCTTCGCGGCGCGAGACGTGCCCCGTGGCGGCGAGACGGTGTGCTACGACCTTCCTTCGGAGGGCCAGCTTGCGGCCCTGCGACAGGCCGGACCGGTCACGTTGCTGATGGCCCCCGGCACGGAGGCGTATGTGGAATCGATCGCACCGAGCCGTCAGCCGCTGCAGGCGACATCTCCGCTGCGTGCGGTGATCGACCGCGACGAATCGATTCGGAGCGACATCGCCGGGCGCATCGCCGCGGGTGCCGACGCCGGGGCGCTGTATGCGCTGGGTCCGCTCTTCGATCGCCACGATCCGCAGCTCGTCGCCGCCGCACTCTTCTCGATGTGGCAGCGAACCCGGGATTCGTCGGCCGGCAGCGGCGGCGGCAGCGCGCCGTCTCAGCCACCGACGGTGACGGCCGCGACGAGCGCCGCGAGCGGGGTCGCCAAGTTGTGGATCGGTGCCGGAAAGAAGGACGAGGCGACGGTCGGGGATTTCGTCGCCATCCTGGTGCGCGAAGCAAAGATGGACCGCACCCAGATCGGTCGTATTGACCTGCGCGATACCTTTGCGCTGGTCGAAGTTCCGGCGGCGGATGCCGAGGCGATTGCCCAGCGTCTTGTGGGCGTCACCATCCGGAAGCGGAAGCTCTCGGCGCGGGTGGACCGCGGTCGGGGCGGCGGTCGTTAAACGCCGACGGGCCGCCCAGCGGGGCGGCCCGTAAGTCCTGTGGAGACTGGCGAAACGCTTACTTGCCCTTGTTGACCAGATCCTTGAGACCCTTGCCCGGGCGGAACGCCGGGACCTTCGACGCCTTGATCTTGATGGTGGCGCCGGTCTGCGGATTGCGGCCTTCACGCGCGGCACGCTTGCGGACTTCGAAATTCCCGAACCCGGTGATCGCGATGGCGCCGCCCTTCTTCAACTCCTTGGCGAGCAGACCTTCGGTCGAGAAGAAGAGGTCGACGATGTCGCCGGCATCTGCCTTCGAGGTTTCGCGGGCCTTCGCGACCGCCTCGATGAGCTCCATCTTGTTCATGAGTTGCTCCTTGGGTTTGACTGTGGGATCGGATCGCGGACCAGTCGGCCCGGACTGGCGACAATATGCGGTCCGCGTCCGCAAGTCCGCAAGATCCTTGACATTCCCGGGCGCGCGCCGCTGCATCCCGCACGGCTGGCGGATTCCCGGCGGGTACCCCTTGACGAAACGCCCATGACCGTTCACCACCGTCCGGGCCGGATCGAAGTCGTCGCCGGCGTGATGTTCAGCGGCAAGAGCGAGGAATTGATCCGGCGCGTGCGACGCGCGCTGATCGCCAGGCACCGGGTGCGCGTCTTCAAGTCGCATCTCGACGAACGCTACGACGGCGTCTACCGGATTTCGAGCCACACCGGCATCTCGGTCGAGGCCGAGCCGATCGATCGTGCCGAGGAAATCCTGCGGGCGATTGCCGATCCCGACGTGGTCGATGTCGTCGCCGTGGATGAAACACAATTCCTCGACGTGGGTGTGGTCGAGGTCGCGACGCATCTCGCCGAACGCGGCGTTCGCGTGGTGCTGGCCGGGACCGACACCGATTTTCGCGGCGAACCGTTCGGCATGATGGGACACCTGATGGCCATCGCCGAAGAGGTCACCAAACTGCAGGCGATCTGCGTCGTGTGTGGCGATCTGGCGTGTCGCAACCAGCGGCTGGTCAATGGACGTCCCGCGAAGTGGGATTCACCGGTTGTCATGGTCGGTGGCAGCGAGAGCTACGAAGCGCGGTGCCGGCGCTGCTTCCAGATCCCACGCCACGACGAGGATCAGGTGGCGCTCCTCTGATGCGCGTCCTCGCGCTCACCGGATCAGTGGCCGCCGGCAAATCCAGTGTTGGTGCGCTTTTCGAGGAGTGGGGCACACCGGTGCTGAGCGCCGATGCCGTCGTCCGCGATCTGCAACGGAGCGGTGAGCCGGTGTACGACGCGATCGTCTCGGCGTTCGGCACGGCGATCGTTGCCGCCAATGGCGAGCTCGATCGCGCGGCACTGCGCCGGCGTATTCTCGAGGATCCGGCGGCGCGTCACGCACTCGAAGCGATCGTGCATCCGGCGATCGAACCGCGGCGCCGCACGTGGCTTGATGCGGCGCGGGCCCGCGGCGAGCCACTCGTCGTCGCCGATATTCCGCTCCTCTTCGAAGTCGCCGACCCCGCAGCATACGACGGCGTGATCGTCGTCGACGCACCCGTCGCCGAGCGGCGACGGCGCCTGATTGACGACCGCGGACTCTCCCCGCGCGAAGCTGACCAGCTGCTCGACGCGCAACTTCCCGCCGCGGCGAAGCGCGCCCGGGCAACGTGGGTGATCGACAACGACTCGAGCCGCGACGTCCTGCGCGCGCGCGCGCGACACGTCTGGGACCAGCTGCCGCGGTGACGTCGTTCATCTGGAACGACAACCGTTCGCGTCCGGCGTGGCAGCAGATGGCGATCGACCGTGCGCTCGCGGCACGTGCCGTGGGCGACGGCGCAGTGGTGTTCCGGCTCTACCGGTGGAGCACCAGCAGCGTCTCGTTTGGCGCCAACGAACAGGCCTGCCGCACCTGGAACCGGCCGGCGCTCGACGACGCCGGAATCCCCTGCGTCCGCCGGCCGACCGGCGGGAGAGGCGTCTGGCACGACGCCGACGACCTGACCTACGCGGTCACCGGACCGGCTGCGACCCTCGGCGGGCTCCGTCTCGCATATCGCGTGATTCACGAACAGCTCGCCGCGGCGCTTGCCGCGATCGGACTCGCCGCGACGATCGCGCCCCGGGCGCACCGGCCGACGCTCGCCCCGGGGAGCTGCTTCGACCTGGCCGTCGGCGGCGAGGTCCTTGTTGACGGCAGGAAAACGATCGGCAGCGCCCAGGCGTTGATCGGTGGGGCGATCCTGCAGCACGGCGCCATCGCCCGCGCCGACCGGGGCGGCGCGCTGGCACGATTCCGGCTGCCATCCGGGTCGGTCGATCGATCACGGGAGGGGCGGAACCTCCCGGATCATGCGACCCTCGCCCGGGCGATCGTTGATCGCTGGTTTGACGAGGGGGGCTGCGAGATCCCCGGCGGACTCGTGGCGTGGGCCGAAGAAGCCAGCGCGTCGCACGCCGACCAGTTTCGCGATCCGTTGTGGACCTGGCGCCGCTGAGCGCCGCATACCCCGAGGTCGTGATGCCGGATTTCAACTCATTGCGCCGCCGTGGCACGCCCCGAGTGGCGTGTGGCGTGTTGATCCTTGCCACGATCGCCGCACCAGCCGCGATGGCACAGCGCCCGGCGACCAACCCCACCATCGTTTACGCCGTCGGCAAGGAGCCGACAATTCCGATTCCGCTCTTCACGCGGAATGAGCAAGCCAACGACGACGTTTCGGATCAGCTCTTTCTCCACCTGGTCGGCTACGGGCCCACCGGCAGCGTCAGCGGCGATCACGCCATGATCCCCGCCCTCGCCCGAAGCTGGCGGCGCGTCGATCCGCTGACGCTCGTCTTCGAGATCGATCCTCGCGCACGCTGGCAGGACGGTGCGCCGGTCACTGCACACGACGTCGTGTTCACCTGGCAGCTGGCGAACAATCCGGTGGTTGGCAGCGATCAGAGCCGGCTCGAACCAATCGCCGAGGTCGAGGCGACGGGCGACCGCAGCGTGCGGGTCCGCTTCAAGCGCGCTTCTGCGGAGCAGGTGTACACCTTCGGTTTCCTGATGCAGCCGCTCCCGTCGCATCTCCTCGAGCGCGTCGCCGCCGAGGGAATCACTACTTCCGATTTCGCGCGCCGTCCCATTGGCGACGGCCCGTTTCGCTTCGGCCGCCGGGTGGCGGGACAGTTGCTCGAGCTCGACGCCGATTCGACCTTCTTTCTTGGCCGTCCCACGATTTCGCGCGTGATCTTCCGGTATGTCGAAGATGCCAACGCGCGGGTGACGCTCTTTCTCACCGGCGAAACCGACATTCTCGACGTGATCCCCGAGCCGGCGATGGCGCAGATCCGTACGCGCGCCGATGCCCGGCTGATCGCGGTGCCATCCAATGACCTGATCTCGTTCGTCTTCAACACCCGGTCACCGGCCGACACCGCGCGACCGCATCCGATCTTCAATGATCCGCGCGTCCGCCAGGCGCTGACACTGGCGATCGATCGCACCACGATTGCGCGGTCGATCTTCGATCCCGGCGCGACCGCTCCCGACGCGGCGCAATCGGCGATCTGGAGCTGGATCACACCGGGCGTCGCGCCGCATCCCGCACCCGACGTGGCACGCGCGCGGGCACTCCTCGCGCAGGCCGGCTGGCGCGATGCCCGCGGTGACGGAGTGCTCGCCAAGGATGGCGTACCGCTCCACTTCTCGATCCTCTATCCGTCGTCGAGCGCCATCCGCAACACCGCGGCACTGCAGGCGCAGCAGATGTGGCGTGCGATCGGCGCATCGGTCGATCTCGATCGCGTCGAAGGACCGGTCTTTGGCGCGCGGCTGCCAACCGGCCGATGGGACGTGATCGTCAATCGCGTGGGGGAAGATCCGACGCCAAGTTCGCTGGTGCAGAGCTGGTCGTGCAGTGCGGCCCACCGCGCCGGGTCGACGAACTACGCGCGCTGGTGCGATTCGACCTTCGACCGGCTGGTGACCACGGCAACCACGGCGAAGGACCAACCGGCGGCGTGGCGTGCAGTGCTGGCACGGATGGCGGAGGAGCGCCCCGCGATCTTCTTCGCCGCGTCGACGACGCCGATTGCAATTCAACGGCGCTACGACAATGTGATCGTCTGGCCGTCGCGCACCTGGCTGTCGCTCTGGCAATGGCGCGTGCGACCCGCCGACGCGCTCCCGCGCGACCGCTGACGTGATTCGCTGGATCGCCGGCCGCGCCACCGAAGCCGCGCTCACCGCGGCGTTGGCGTTCGTGGTGCTCGTGATCCTTCTGCACCTCCTGCCGGGCGACCCGCTCACCGCGGTGCTGCGCGATCACCCGGCTGATCCGGCAGTTGTCGCTGCCCTGCGCCATCGCTGGGGGACCGACCGCACCATCTGGCAATCATTGATCGCCTTCGGCGGTGGCCTGCTCCACGGCGATCTCGGCGTGTCGGTCTCCGAGCAGCGCGACGTGTTGACGGTGATCGGCGAGCGGCTCCCCGCAACGTTGCTGCTCGCCGGGTTGACGTTGCTCGTCGACTTCACGATCGGGCTCGCCCTCGGCGTCTGGTCCGCGCTTCATCCCGAATCGATCCGGGCGCGACTGGTCGGCGCGCTCACTGTGATCGGATACGCACTCCCCGCCTTCGTCATCGGCCTCGTGCTGGTGTGGATCTTCGCCGTCAAACTTGGATGGTTCCCGCCGAGCGGTGTGAGCGATCCGTTGTTGTCGCCATCGGCCGGAATCATGGCCGTCCTCGCCGACCGCGCTCGGCATATCGCGCTGCCGCTCGCCGCGCTGGTCATCGCCACGCTGGCGGTACCGCTTCGTCAGCAACGCACCAGCGCGCTCGCGACGGCAGGGCAACCGTGGGTGGCCGCGGCACGGGCGCGAGGCGTCCGGCCGGCGCTGGTCGCGTGGCGTCACTGCTGGCGCCCCGCGCTCACGCCGATCGTGACTCTGCTCGGGCTCTGGCTGCCGATGCTCGTTGCGGGGTCGGTCTTCGTCGAATCGGTCTTCGCGTGGCCGGGCGTCGGGCTCCTCCTGGCGCAGGCCACTGCGGAACGGGACATCCCGCTCGTCATGGCGACCGGGCTGGTGCTGATCTGCGTGATCCAGCTGGGATCACTCCTCGCCGATTTCCTCTATCGCGTCGTCGATCCGGCGCAGCGCCCAGCGTGACGCGCTCCGGAATGGTCGGACTGGCGCTCCTCGTGCTGTTGGCGTTTTTCGCGCTGCTCGGCCCGCTGGTCGCACCCGATCCCGCGCGTCAGTTTGACCTGATCAGCGCCACACTGCTCCACCCCTCCGCGGTGCACTGGCTGGGGACCGATCAGCTCTCCCGCGACATCTTCGCGCGGCTGGCCGGCGGAGCCCGGGTGTCGCTCACGATTGGCGTCGTCGCGGTCGCCGTCGCCGGCGTGATCGGATCACTGCTGGGGCTGGCCGGCGGCGCGCTCCCCGGACTCGGAGGCCACATCGTGACGCGGTGCATCGACCTCGGCCTCTCGATCCCGCGCGTGGTGGTGCTCCTCGTGATCCTGGCCGGAATCGGCGACGTGCCGCCGCTGGTGCTCGGCGTTGTGCTCGGCATCACCGGCTGGCCGGCGGTCGCGCGTCTCGTGCGCGGCGAAACGCTGCGCCTCCGGCACGCCCTCTTCGTCGGCGCGGCCGAAGCACTGGGTGCCACGCCGGGGCGCGTCGTCTCTCGCGAGATCTTTCCCGGCACACTGCCGGCGGTCCTCGTCGCCAGCACCCTCGGCCTCGCCGATGCGATCCTCCTCGAGGCGGGCCTCTCGTTCATCGGCGTCGGAGTCCGGCCGCCGGCACCGTCGTGGGGGAGCATGATCTTCGAGGCACGGGACTACCTCGCATCAGCGCCGTGGCTGCTCATCGGCCCCTGCGTGGCCTTGGTGGTGGCGACCTCCGCCGCCACATTGCTCGGCGACGCACTGCGCCAATCCCTGCAACCCGATTCCCGATGACGCCGCTCCTCGAGGTGTCCGACCTGCACGTCACGTTTCCGCGGACCGGCGCTGCTGCGCTGGAGCCGGTGGACGACGTGTCGTTCACTATCGAGCGCGGCGAACTGGTCGCGCTGGTCGGCGAATCGGGGTGCGGCAAGACGCTGACGGGGCTCGCGCTGCCGCGTCTCCTCCCGCGCGGCGCCGAACTCGGTCCCCGGACATCGATCCGTCTCGGCGGAGATGAACTCACTGCGCTCGATGAACGCGCATTGCGCCACTACCGCGGCCGCCGGATCGGGATGGTCTTCCAGGATCCGATGACCTCCCTCAATCCGGTGATGCGCGTTGGCGATCAGGTCGCAGAAGCGATTCACGCGCACGAAAAGGTGTCGCGGCGGGATGCCCGCGCTCGGGTGCTCTCGCTTCTGACCGAAGTCGGGATCGCCGATCCGCAGTCGCGCATTGATGCCTTCCCGCACCAGATGAGCGGCGGAATGCGGCAGCGTGTCCTTATCGCGATGGCGCTGGCGGCGGGGCCCGAGCTCCTCATCGCCGACGAACCGACCACTGCGCTCGACGTCACGGTGCAGGCGCAGATTCTCGAACTCCTCGACCGGTTGCGCCAGAACCACGGAATGGCGGTACTGCTGATCACCCACGATCTCGGGATCGTGGCTGGCCGAGCCGATCGCGTACTGGTGATGTACGCCGGGCGTATCGTCGAGTCGGCGCCGACGGCGCAGCTCTTCGCGCATCCGGCGCACCCGTACACGCAGGGTCTGTTCGCCTCGATCCCGCGGCTCGACGCCGGCGCCACACGGCTCACGCCGATCCGCGGCAGCGTGCCCCGCCCCGATCAATGGCCTCCGGGGTGCCGATTCAATCCTCGCTGCCCGGTGGCTATCCCGCGCTGCACCGTCGAACGTCCGCCGCTCGACGAAGTGGCACCTGGCCAGCGCGCCGCCTGCTGGGTTGCACTCGCGGAGTCACGATGACAGCGCCGCTCGTGAGCGTGGAGCATCTCGTCAAGCATTTTCGTGGCGGCGCGATGTTCAGCCGCCAGGCGACGGTCAAGGCGGTCGAGGATGTCTCATTCACGATTGCCGCCGGAGAGACACTGGGACTGGTCGGCGAATCCGGGAGCGGCAAGACCACCGTCGGCCGCACGGTGTTGCGTCTCGAGCTTCCCACCGATGGCGTGGTGCGCTTCGATGGCGTCGATCTCGCGACGCTTGCGCCGCGTGACCTGCGCGCGTTGCGGCGACGGATGCAGATCATTTTCCAGGACCCGTTCGCGTCGCTCAATCCGCGGCGAACCGTCGGCGCGTCGGTCGCCGAAGGGATCGAGATTCACAAGCTCGCGCCCAAGCGCGAGATCCCGGCGATGGTCGGTCGGCTCCTCGAGGAAGTCGGCCTCGATCCGTCGTACGCCTCGAAGTACCCGCACGAATTTTCCGGCGGCCAGCGCCAGCGGATCGGTATCGCCCGCGCCCTCGCCGTTTCCCCGGCGTTCATCGTGTGCGACGAACCGGTGTCGGCGCTGGACGTGTCGGTCCAGGCGCAGGTACTCAACCTGCTCCTCGACCTCCGCGACCAGCGCGGCCTGGCGTACCTCTTCATTGCGCACGACCTGGCGGTGGTGCGGCAGATCGCCCATCGCATCGCGGTGATGTACCTCGGGACGATCGTCGAGATCGGCGCAGCGCGCACGGTGATCGACACGCCACGCCACCCGTACACGCAGGCGCTTGTCTCCGCCGTGCCGGAACCCGATCCCGGCCGGGGGCGCGACCGGATCATTCTCGCCGGCGATCCGCCGTCACCCGCAGCGCCACCACCCGGCTGTCCCTTCGTGACCCGGTGCTTTCATCCTCACAAGGATGAGCGTTGCGTCACCGAACGCCCGGTCCTCCGGCCGGTGGAAGGCCGCGACGTCGCCTGCCACTATGCCGAGATCGTCGCACCCGCCCATGCGAGTGCCACCACGCACGGATAGCAGATGCGCGTTTTTCGCGCCGCTGCTTTATTTTGCGCCGTCCCTCACATCACTGGCTTCCATGCGCTCTCGCCTCGCCGTTGTCGCGTCCTTCGTTGCGGCCTTCGCCGTGCCGCACACTTCCCTGCTCGCTCAACTTCATCCGGTGACATGTTGCAACAAGGGACCGGTGATCGTCTACGACATCTCGTTCCCCAATGCGATGCACCATGAAGCGAACGTCAAGGCGACCTTCACGGCGCTCCCCGCGACGCCGGTGAATTTCCGGATGGCGCGATCGTCGACCGGCCGGTACGCGCTGGCCGAGTTCTCCAAGAATGTTCATTCGGTGACGGCGGTGAACTCGAAGGGGAAGGCGTTGGCGGTAACCCATCCTGATCCGTACAGCTGGACCGTCTCGGGCCACGACGGCACCGTGACGCTCAGCTACGTCGTCTACGCCAATGTCGGCAGCGGGACGTACCCCGGGTTCAATCCGGAGCAGGAGCATATCCAGCCGCAGGGGACCTTCGTCTACGTGAAGGGTCTCGAGGCGCGGCCGATCCGGGTGACCTTCCATCGTCTCGATCCGTCGTGGACCATCGCGACCCAGCTGGTGCCGACGAAGGATTCCGAGACGTTCACCGCACCGGGAATGCAGTACCTCTTCGATTCGCCCACGCACCTCGGCAACCTGCAGTGGCGCGAATGGACCGAGACCCACGACGGCGTGAAGCAGACGTGGCGCGTCTCGCTCGACGATCCGACCGGGCCGCAGGCGATCGATGCCTACGCCGAAGGCGCCCGCAAGATCGTGCATGAGGCCGGTGCCGTGTATGGCGAATTCCCCAAGTTCGACTACGGCACCTACACCTTCGTTGCCTGCTATCGCTCCGACTGCCAGAGCGACGGGATGGAGCATCGCAATTCCACCAGCGTGACAGGCAACAGCATGAATGGCAACGGCGTCGCCGGGCTCAGCACCCTGGCGCACGAGTACTTCCACTCGTGGAACGTCAAGCGGATCCGCCCCAAGGGAATCGAGCCGTTCGACTACGACCGCGCCAACATGACCGACGGTCTCTGGATCGCCGAAGGATTCACGCAATACTACGGTCCGCTCCTCGAAGAACGCGCCGGCGTCACGCAGCCGCCCAACACAATCCGCGGACTCGGCAACACCATCAACGCGGTGGCGAATTCGCCGGGCCGGCTCTACTTCGGACCGATCGGGATGAGCAACCAGGCGCCGTTCCGCGATGGCGCCGCTGCCGCCGACGCGCCCAATCCCAACACGTTCATTTCGTATTACACCTACGGCGCCGGCATCGCGATCGCCCTCGACTTCTCGCTGCGCGCCAAGGGGAAGTCGCTCGACGACTTCATGCGCACCATGTGGCTCGACTTCGGCAAGCCCGAGATTCCCTACTCGATGCACGACGCCCGCCATGCGTTGATCACGACGTCGGGTGACTCCGCATGGGCGGTCGACTTCTGGACGCGCTACGTCGAAGGACACGATCTCCCCGACTATGCGACGCTGCTCGACCGCGCCGGGATCATCGTGCGGAAGAGTGCGGCAGGGCAGCCGTGGATCGGCGGGGGAGTCGGTGCCGGATTCGGTGGTCGCGGCGGACGTGGTGGCGGTCGTGCCGGCCGTGGCGGTGCCGCCGTCGCGCCGGGCGATACCACCGCGCGCGTGTCCAGCGCACCTGCGAACTCGCCGCTGTACGCCGCCGGCCTCGACGTCGGTGATGTGATCACCAGCGTCGACGGGAAGACGATCGCATCGAGCGGTGAGTTCGATGCTGCGCTCACGGCGCACAAGCCTGGCGACCGGATGAGCGTGACCTACACCAACACCGCCGGTCAGAAGAGCACCACGATCACCATCGGCGAAAATCCGGCGCTGCAGACGGTCACCTACGAGGATGCCGGGCGCACGCCGTCGGCGGAGCAGCTGGCGTTCCGCAACGCGTGGCTCGCCTCCAAGGCGAAATGAGCGCGCGCGAGTACGACCTCCACCTGATTGACGCCTTCGCCGACGGTCCCTTCGCCGGCAATCCCGCGGCGGTCGTCCTCGTGGACGCGCCGCCGCCGGATCGGTGGATGCAGCAGCTGGCGATGGAGATGAATCAGGCGGAGACCGCCTTCCTCCTTCCCCAGGACGATGGGTACTCGCTGCGGTGGTTCACGCCGCGAAGCGAAGTCGATCTCTGCGGCCATGCGACCCTCGCCAGCGCGCACTACCTCTGGGGTCAGGGGATTCTTTCCCCCGATGATACCGCCCGCTTTCAGACCCGAAGCGGCCTCCTCACTGCGACGCATTCGAAGGACGGCATCACCCTCGATTTCCCGGCAATCGCGTCGACGCCGGTGGCGATGCCGCACGATGCAGCGCGAGTGTTGGGCGGTGAAGTCGTGGAAGCGATGCACGGAGGATTCACGGTGATTTGCCGTCTCGGATCCGCAGCGCAGGTGCGCGATTGCAGCCCCGACCTCGGCGCAATCACGAGCTGGAATCCGAAGGGTGGCGTCGTGGTCACCGCGCTGAGTGATCGGGAGGGGATCGACTTCATTTCCCGGTGCTTTTTCCCGGCGCTCGGCGTGCCGGAGGATCCGGTCACCGGGTCGGCGCACTGCGTCCTCGTGCCGTACTGGCATCGGCAACTGGGAAAGACGGCGTTGACCGCATACCAGGCGTCGTCCCGCGGGGGAACGCTTCGCTGCGAATTGCGCGGCGAGCGCGTGACATTGACCGGCCGGGCCGTCACGACTATGCGCGGAAAGGTTGCCGCGGCCCGCTAGTTCGTCGGCTTGGCTCCCTGCGGAAGGCCGAGAAGGAGTCGGCGGACCACGCCGAGCAGTTCATTGTCGCGATTGACCAACTCGATGCGCCGGACCGACCGCCCTTCGGCGGCAATCCAGAGCCGGGTGCGCACCGGCCCGATGTCGGCGCTCACTACCCACAATTCGCGGCCCGCCATGTCGGGACGCTCCTGCATGTCCATCTCGGTCTGGACCTCGAAACGCAGCCACTCCCATCCCCGCGGCGCGGTGTCGACCACCACCGGTATCAACCCGTGATATCCGCCTCCCAATGGCATCGATGCGATGACCAGCTCCATGCCGAGCGCGGAGTACGGTTCGACATCTTCGGTTTCGATCCGGCGCGTCGTCGATCCGTTGATTGATCGGAAGATCCGCTCGACCACCCGCCGGTTGTAGTGGACGATATACGTCCCTTTGTTGGTCCATCGCCATGTCGCAATCGGCCGCAGCGTCGTCCGGTCGAGAAGCACCGAGTCGCCCGTCATCCGTTCACCGGTGGTGAAATGACGAACCTGCTGAAGCATGACGCGGCCACCGATGTGGACAATGTCGATCGCAATCGACCCTTCCGGCGCCGACGCGTCATCATCCTTGATCTTGGTAGTCAGCCAGCCGACACTCGGCTTGACGCGCCCGCCGACCGGTTCGGGCGGTGCGTCGTCGTACGGCAGGCTCATGCCGATGGTGCTGCACGCCGACAGCACGACGAGTGCAGGGACGACTGTACGCGCCCACATTCTCAAGGGTACAATCAAGGCAACTGGTCTCCCGGTCCTGGGCTATCAGGACGGTAGCGGCCACTGGTGGCACGGCACCTGTATCGTTGGGGCAGCGCCAAACAATAACCACGGCGCCCCGCTTCACCCACTGGCGGGAAGCTTAACCCGCACCGCGCGGAATCGTCCTAGAAAGCATGAGAATCCGCATCGAGTTCCTGGTCGTCGGGCTTGCCGCCGGAATCGCTATTCCGACGGCCGCGCAGGCGCCGATGACAACCCGGGATTCCGCCCGGCACGTCCTGAACCGTCTGGCCTATGGTGCCACTACCGATGAAGTCGATCAGGTTATTCACGAAGGTGTTCTCAAATGGGTCGACCGCCAGCTCGGATTTGCCGACGTCCACGATCCCGCGCTGACGACCGGGGAAGCCCGCTTTGATGTCCTGCACGAATCCAATGATGACATGCAGGCGCTCCTGCAAAAGACCCAGGCACGAAATGCGCAAGTACAGTCGATCGGCGATTCAGTCGAACGCCAGCAGGCGATGGACCAGTTGCGCGCCGAACAGCGGGGCGATCGTCGTTCGCTCGCCGTTCTCGATAATCAACTCGCTGCACTGGTGGTGGTTCGCGCTGTAGCATCCGATCACCAGCTCGACGAAATCCTTTGCGATTTCTGGACCAACCATTTCAACGTTTTCATCAACAAGGGCCAGGACCGCGCCTATTTCGCCGATTATCTCGAGCACACCATTCGCGCTCGCGCCCTCGGCCGGTTCGAGGATCTTCTTCTCGCCACCGCCCGCAGTCCCGCCATGCTCTTCTATCTCGACCAATCCGAGAGCGTGGCCGACGCCAGCGCCACAAGGATGGCACCAGGCGGGCGGCGGATCGCGATCAACGGCCGCCCAGGATTCGGGCGAGGGCGACCACTCTTCCCCGACCCTCGCCCGGGCGTCTATCCACCGCCATCGGGGACCGGCGCGGCAGCCACCGCGACCCGCCAGCAGGTTGCCCCGCGGGCGCCCCGCGGACTCAACGAGAATTACGCCCGCGAGCTGATGGAGTTGCACACCCTCGGCGTCGACGGCGGCTACACCCAGCAGGACGTGATCAATGTGGCGCGGATCCTCACCGGGTGGGGGATCGATCGCCGCGATGCATCGTTCACTTTCCGCGCAGCGGCGCATGACGAGGACGCCAAGACCGTGATGGGCCAGCCGTTCGACGCAGGCCACGGCGAGGACGAAGGGGTCCGCCTGCTCAAGATGCTGGCCACGAGCCCCGCGACGATGCATCACGTCAGCGCACAGCTCTGCGCCCGGTTCGTGAACGATGTGCCGCCCGATGGCTGCATCGACGACGCGGTCCAGGCATGGAAAAAGAGTGGTGGCGAAATCCGGGACGTCGTTCGCGCCATCATCCGCTCGCCGGATTTCTGGGCCTCCGCCAACGTGCAGAGCAAGGTCAAGACGCCGCTGGAGTTCGTCGCGAGCGCTGTGCGGGCGGTCGGTGGCGTTCCGGATTCCACGCCGCGACTCGCACAACGAGTCGCGCAGCTTGGCGAGCCGCTCTTTCAGCATCAGACCCCCGACGGCTATGGCGAACGCCAGGAGGACTGGGTCAACAGCGGAGCGCTTCTCGCCCGGATGAACTTCGCGGTCCAGCTCGCCAGCGGCCGGGTCGCCGGCGTTGCGGTTGATCTCGACCGGGTTGTCTCCGCGACTGACGATCACGCGGCGTTGGTGACCGCGGTGGATCACGCCATCCTCGGCGGCGCGATGACCGCACAGACCCGGCAGACGATTCTGAAGGAACTCGCCGACGTCCCTGATCCGCGCGCGGCTCGCGCACTCGCGGTCGGATTGGCCATCGGCGGCCCCGAATTCCAGCGCCAGTAGCGCAGCATCACAGGAGGAGTTCACATGCCCATCTCTCGACGCGCATTCATGAAAGCCGGCGGCCTCGCACTGCTCTCCCTCGGCGCCGATCCCATTTTCCTCGATCGCGCTGCGTACGCGCTCGGACGTTCGGGCCGCCGGATCGCCGGCAGGAAGACGCTGGTATGCCTCTTTCAGCGCGGAGCCGTCGACGGCCTCTCGATGATCGTGCCGGCGGGAGACAGCTGGTACTGGCAGGAACGGCAGCGGATCGCGCTGCCGAAGGAACAGCTGATCCCGCTCGATGGCATGTTCGCCTTGCACCCGCGTCTCGCGCCGCTCAAGCCGCTCTGGGATCAGCACAACATGGCGATCGTCCACGCGGTCGGGTCGCCGTCGACGACGCGCTCGCATTTTGACGCGCAGGATTACATGGAATCGGGGACACCCGACGTCAAGGCGACCCCCGACGGCTGGGCCAACCGGTATTGTGCCCACGCGGAGGAACATGCCAACACGCCGTTCCGGGCAGTCGCGTTCGGACCGCAACTTCCCCGAACCCTCGCGGGGAGTGCACCGTCGCTTGCAATCGATGACCTCCGCACCTTCGGCCTTCGCGCAGCACAGGCCGGCGGCGAACAGAAATTGACGCGCGCATTCGAGGAGCTCTATCAGGGAGCGGCGACCGGACTGGTGGCATCGTCGTCGGCCGAAAGCTTCGAAGCAATTCAGATGCTGAAGAGCGCGAATCCCACGTCCCTTCCGCCATCCAACGGCGCCGTCTACAGTCGCACCAAGCTCGCCACTTCGCTCAGCCAGATCGCGCAGCTGATCAAGGCCGATCTCGGGCTGCAGATCGCGTTCGTGGATGTGGGTGGCTGGGATACTCACGTCAATCAGGGGTCCGACCAGGGACAGCTGGCGTCGCGACTCGACGAGCTGTCCGGTGCGCTGGGTGCATTCACCACCGATCTCGGCGCCCGGATGCGCGACGTCGTCCTGATCACCATGAGTGAGTTCGGGCGGACGGTCAAGGAAAACGGCACCAGCGGCACCGATCACGGCCATGGGACGGCGATGATGGTGCTGGGCGGTGAGGTGAAGGGCGGGCAGGTGTACGGGCGGTGGCCCGGGCTCGCGCCGGACCAGCGCTACGAGGGACGTGATCTCGCTGTCACGACCGACTTCCGGTCGGTCTTCAGCGAGGTGATCCAGGGGCACCTCGGGCCGATCGACGTTTCGCAGGTCTTCCCAGGGTTCGCGCAGCCGGCTAAGGTAGGTCTCTTCGGCTAACAGAACTGCCTATGACAGCGCGCCCGTCTTGTTCGGCATGCCTGATCCTCGCGGTGCTCGTGGGTACCGCGTGCAGCCATTCCTCGAGCGAACTGCCGAACCCTCCCAGCGTCGGTCCGTCGGGTAGCGGCCCCGACGTCCGTCTCACGGTCAACGCCGAGCAGGACTACTGACCGGCATGGACCGCCGACGGCCAGGGAGTCCTCTACTCGTTCGTCAACCAGGCGCCAGACAATCGTCATCGGTGCATTGGACTTCTCCCTGCGGCGGGTGGTACGAGGATCTGGGAGCTCTGTGACAATCGTGGCACCGAGGTCGACTCGATCAACTCGTTCCCTGCATACGCGCTCGCGGCCGACGGGCGCCTTCTGTACGTCGAAGCCGAAGCACCGTCGGGGCCACAGTCGCTGAACCCGGCCAGTTCCACGCTGTGGCTCGCCGATACCGCGGCTCCGTTCGCTCGTCGCGCACTGGCAACACTCCCTGTCGTGGTCGACGGTCAACGGGTTGACTGGCTCGTCGATCTCAACTGGACCAGCCCGACCGAATTCACGGCTCTGGCAGCGGAATACGGCGCCAATATCCACTGCAAGGGATGCACGACATTCGACTCGATCTTTACCGGCGTCGCGGTGCTGCACGGATCGATCGGTGCCAGCGGCGCATCGCTGACGCTCGTCCCGGGGACCGATGGCGCGAGCAACTATTCGAATGCGGACGGCGGGGCGTCCATCGTTTTTTCGCGACACGCTGATCCCCACCTCTACAAACTCCCGGCGGTCGGCGGCATCGCGAACGCGATTGCGGCGGTGGGCAGCGATTCGTTGCTCGGCGTCTCGTGCCAGGGCAGCACGTGCGTCGTCGCCGAGGATCCAGTGACGCTGATCCCTGTGACTGCCCTGGTCGCATTTGTCGGCACCACGGTGAACCCCGGCAAACTCTGGTCGGTATCGCTGGTCACAGGCGCTACCAACGTCGTGCGGTCCGATCCCTCGGCTGTCCTCGCCACACCATTGCTCTCGCCGTCAGGGCACGACGTTGTTGCCCAGCGCGGCGGACTCCTGGGTCACCTGCGCACCGATTCATCACCGAGCGCGGACCTGCATCTCTTTCCCGGACTGATTCCATGATGCCGGTGTCGGCGACGGTCCGACAGATTGCCGATTGTCATCGCCATCGATCATTTGCGACCGTTTCAATTCGGGTTACCTTGAAAGTTCCGGACGACTACTGAGTCACGCTTCGAGTGCCGCGTGAGTGCTACGTGCGCACCATGGAGTCTTCCATGGCGAAGATCCTGTGAGAGTACCTGGACCAACCGCCCTCTGGCTCACGACGCTGGTTGCGCTGGCCTCCTGCGGCCACTCGGTTGCCGATTTTCCGTCCCCTCCCGCGTCGGGACCCTTCAATTCCGCAGCCGACATGCGGCTCACCATCAATCCCGAGCAGGATTATTGGCCCACGTGGACGGCGGACGGCCACGGGATTCTCTATTCGTTCATTGCACAGGTCCCGGGCTCGGAGCATCGCTGCCTCGGCATCCTCCCGGCTGCGGGGGGAACGAGGGTCTGGGAATTCTGCGATAACCGCGCCGCAGAATCGGACTCACTCAACTCGTTCGCCGCGTACGCGCTCGATAACGCCGGACAGCTCCTCTACGCCGAATCCGAATCGCTGGACAGCCCGCAGCGGCTGAATCCCGGATCGTTCACCCTCTGGCTCGCGGATACCGCGAATCCGTTGCAACGCCGGGCGCTTCTCACCCTGCCGATGCCGCTCGGAGGCGTGTCGATGGCGTGGCTCGCCGATATCGCCTGGACCGGTCCAGCCGAATTCACGGCACTCGCCCAGACCTTCGACGGCGCGGTGCACTGCAAGGGATGCGTGATCTTCGACTCGCTGTTCGGCGGGATCGGCGTGGTCCGCGGGACGATCGGTCCCAGCGGCGCGACGCTCGCACTGATCGCGGGAACCGAGGGCGCCAGCGGTTATTCGTCGGCGGAGAGCGGATCATCAATCGTCTTCACCAAGCCCGGCAATCCCGGCCTGTTCAAGGTTCCGGCGGGCGGTGGCACCGCTATCACCGTGACGCAGGTAGGCGCAGGCGCGGAACTCCTCGGTGTGTCGTGCGTGGGCTCAACCTGCGTTGTTGCCACCGACCCGATCGCTGACGTCGCGTTCATCGGCACCGCAGGCAATCCGGCCACGCTTCGCGCCGTGTCATTGGCGACAGGTGCCAGTCAGATCGTCTTCAGTGACCCTCTCGCCGTTGTTGCGACGCCCGAGATCTCTCCGGCCGGCCACGATGTCGTCGCGCAGCGGGGCGGGGTGTTCGGCCATCTGCGCACGGTCTCGTCGCAACTCTCCGACCTGCACCTCTTCCCGGGACTGCTGCCATGAACTCACCGATGCGATCGATCGACCGGCGGTTCGGCATCTGCGGAATATCGCCTCGACGTTGTGCCGCGGTGCTTGGTGCCGTGTTCGTCGCAGTGAGTCATGCCGCTCCGCTCGCAGCACAGAGTACCGGCGGCATCGTGGGGCAGGTCGTCGACGCCACCAACGAACATTCGATCCGCGGTGTCGACATCCGGCTCGATGGCATGCGATTCACCACCACGACCGATTCGGCTGGCCAGTATCGGCTGCGGGCCATTCCGTCCGGGATGCATTCCCTCACCGTCCTGCGTCCCGGGTATCGCCCCGAGCATCGCGACAGCATCCAGGTCATCTCCGGTGAGGTGACGCGTGTCGATGTACGACTCGCTCCGCAAGCCGTGCAACTCGCCGACCTCCGCGCCGTGGGCGTGCAGGACCCGGTGCTCGATCCCCTCGCGACCGCCACCGAACAGCGGATCACCGCCGATCAGTTGCGCCGTCTCCCCGTCACCAATCTGCAGGATGCGATCGCGATGCAGGCCGGTGTCGTTGGTGAAAGTTTCCGCGGCGGCCGGCCCGGCGAACAGGCGTTCGTGCTGGACGGCTTCGGGATCAAGAACCAGCTCGACGCGTCGACCAACGGGAGCGCGGCGATCCAGATCCCGCCCGACCTGATCGTGTCGGCGTCGCTCATCACCAACGGATATTCGGCGCGCTACGGGCAGGCGATCTCCGGGGTCGTCGACGTCACGACGATGGACGGCGGACCGGTGTGGCGCGGCCGCACGGCGTACGAAACCGATCGACCGCTCGCCGGCGGCGCCGATCACGGCATCGACCGGATCGTGTTCCAGGCGGACGGACCGATCGGCAAGAAGATTCGCGCCGTCGGCATCCTCGACCTCAACGGCCAGCTCGACGGCGACCCGTCGTCCGCGCCGGCCCCGTCAGATACGCTCGACCCACGGTCATCGACGCCCTACCCGCTGCCGCACAGCAGCACCGAAACGTGGACCGCCGGCGGGAAGCTGACGATTCCCTTCAGCGACCGCCTCACCGGGCGGCTTTTCGGCCTGGCAACGACGCAGCAGGCGTATCTCTACGATCCGATGTACAAGTACGATCCGAATGACGGACCGGGGAGCCGCACCAACGGCAAGCTGCTCACCGCGCACCTGCAGATGTTGCCGCCGTCGCAGAATCACACCCCGCTCTGGGGGGATCTCCGCGTCGGCTATTCAGACAAGTCGTTTGTCCGCGGCGAGGTCGCCGCGCCCGATTACGCCTTCGGTGCGTTCACCGGCAAGACGATGCACATCCTCGACGAGGAGATCGCGAAACGGCAGGACACCATTTCGACCCGCGCGGCGCTCCCCGATTTCGGTACGCCGCAGTTCGCGTCGAACACGCCGTGGGGCGTTCCCGCCTTCTTCCAGAGCGGCGCCGGCAGCGGCGAACTGGCGTGGAACGATTTCTCCGAGCTCCGTTCGCAACTCGATGCGACCCTGGGGCTGGGGCGTTACGTCGATCTCGCATTCGGCGGCATGTACGCGGCACAGAGCGTCAAGACGTTCCAGCGGGTGCTCTCGTACCTCCCCGTCGGTGACTCCGTTCCACCGCCCACCGCGTCAAACTTTTCGCCGTGGGTCTCCGGCGCGTATGTCGAGGGTCAGGCGCGTGCTTCGGATCTTGGATTCACCGCGGGATTGCGATACGACGGCTTTGCGCCGGGCACCGACCTGCACAACGCCACGCTCAACGCGCGCTCGACCCTGAGTCCACGCGTCGCCGTATCGACCCAGGTCAAGGGAGCGACCTTCGTCGCGTCGATCGGCAAGTTCTCGCAGCCACCCGACCTGCAATACCTCGTCGATGCTGCCTTCGACGACACCACCCGCACCGGCCGCTTCCGTCAGGGAAACCCCAACCTCGGCTTCGAGTCGGCGACGCAGTACGAAATGAGCGCGCGGGTCCGGCTGCCGAGCGGGAATTCGCTCAAGATCAACATCTACGACAAGCACCTCGACGGACTGGTTGCGTCCGTCCCGATCAACGTGAATCCCGATTCATCGGTCTTCGTCAACGCCGATGTCGGCACGGTGACCGGCGCCGAACTAATCTTCGAACGCGAGTTGCACGATGGCTGGGGAGTTCGCGTCTCGGGCGTTGTGCAGCGCGCCGAGGCGACGGTCAGCAATGCATTCCTGATTTACGATCAGACCCACATCAATCCGATCACCGGCGACACCGTCCCGCCGTCGCGCGCCCAATTTCCGCTCGACTACGACCGCCGGCTGGCGATCACGGCGGTCGTCACCGGCGAGATCTCGCAGCACAGCCGTTTCAGCATGTTCGGCGTCCGTCCGTTGGCCGGACTGCAGATGTCGGCCGTCGGACGCTACTACACCGGCTTGCCGTACACCCGCACCAATACCGCCGGAGATTCGCTGACCGGGCCGATCAACGGCAGCCGGCTGCCGAATCAGTATTCGATCGACGCGCTCTTCCGCCGGCCGATGCGTGTCGGCAAGTTCGACGGCAGCATCTACCTCGACATGCGCAATCTGCTGAACACGCAGAATCAGACCAGCGTGCGTCGCGACACTGGCACCCCGACGCCCGACGACGCGACCGTCGCCGCGCTGGCGATGAAGGCGTACCTCGCCAACCCGAATCCGATCCCTTACGAATCGCCCCGATACCGCGCGTGGGCCGACAAGAACGGCGACGGCCTGTTGTCGGGCCAGAGCGAACTGCTGCCATTGTACACGCGTGCCGCGACCGACTTCACCTTCCCGCTCTTCGTCTACGGTCCGCCCCGGCTGGTGCGATTTGGCGTGGAGCTGCTCTTCTAGGAGAACACCGGTGCGCGTTGGCTGGCGGAGCAGGTGGATCGCCACCTGCTCCTTCACTGTTGTTCTCTCCGGCGCGTGTCGTGGCGGCGCTCACCCGCCGGTCGTGGCTGCGGCCGCCGACTCGACGCTCCGCGCACCCGATGGATCGGTGCCTGCGGACGACGCGGTCGGTCACAGCATCCGGCGCGGCGCGGCGATCATGGCCGCGACGCGTGATTCGCTCCCCGCGCACGTCGGCAGCGCCCTCCGATGTTTTTCCTGTCATCTCGGCCGTGGAACCGATACCGCCGCGCTTCCGCTGACTGGTGTCTACGCGCGCTTTCCGCAATATCGCTCGCGGTCCAATCGCGTCGAGCTCATCGAGGACCGGATCAACGACTGTTTTCAGCGATCGCTGAACGGCACGCCGCTGGCACTTGACGACCCCGCCATGCACGACATCGTCGCGTTCCTCGCCTTCGAGTCGCGCGGCATCCAGGTCGCAACCGGTACACCAGGGAACACGATCGACCCGCCGCACGGCGACACACTGGCCGGGCGCGAGCGCTATCGCGTCAGCTGCGCGCGCTGTCACGGACCCGAGGGCGCGGGCAATGCGATCTATCCGCCGGTCTGGGGGGCGCAGAGTTTCAACATTGGGGCGGGAATGGCCCGGTTGGGCACCGCGGCCGCGTTCATCCGGCGCAACATGCCGCGCGACAGCACCGGTGTATTGACCGATCAGGAAGCGGCAAATGTCGCGGCGTACATCGTGTCGAGGCCGCGTCCGGATTTTCCGGGGAAGGAGCACGACTGGCCCCGCGGCGACGCGCCGGCGGATGCGCCGTATCCACTGCTCGCCGGCCATGGGACCGGGCCCTGAAGTCGCGGGGCCCGGCGAGAGCTCGGCGCTACGGAGCGGAGATCACCCTGCCGTTTCCGACTGCGCCAGCATCCGCTTGATCGGATTCACCAGCAGCGCAAGGATGACGGCGAAGATGAGCGCATAGGTCGCAACACCGCCAAAGAGCGTCGGAAGCGAGAACTTCTCGTACACGCCGGCGACGCGGCCGCCGATGAAATTCCCGACCGAATCTGCCAGGAACCAGACCCCCATCATCAGCGACGCGACTCGCTTCGGCGCCAGCCGCGTCATCGCCGACAATCCCACCGGGCTCAACGACAGTTCGCCGGCAGTGGCGAGGAAGTAACTGCTCATCAGCCACCACCACCCTACCCGGTGGCCGCCATTGGCGAGCACTGCGGCCGGCACCATGATGTAGAACGACAACGCCACCAGCAGCAGGCCGATTGCGAATTTCGCCGGGCTCGATGGATTGCGCCGCCCGAGCCAGACCCAGATCCACGCGAAGACCGGCGCCAGCACGACGATCCACCCCGAGTTGATCGACTGCCACCAGCTCGATGGGAATTCGTGGCCGAAGACCGAATTGCGAGTGCTGTTCTGGGCGAAAAGCGTCAGCGTCGACCCGGCCTGCTCGAATACCGACCAGAAGACCGCGGCACCGAGAAAGAGCACCAGGATCACGACCAGCCGCCGTCGTTCCTCCGGCGTCCAGTTTGCGCTCAGAAAGAGCCATGCGAAGAAGACCACGACCAGGACGAGGAGACCGACGCCGAAGATGTTCGACACCGACGTGGTCGTGAGAGCGATGACTCCTGCGGCCTGAAGCCCGCAGACGATCACGAGGGCGGCGGCGACGCCCGTCAGCGATCGCCACAGCTTCCGCTTCGCGATGACGGCATCCTCCGGCGACGTCACCGCGGGATGGAGTCCCGCTTCACCCAGTGATTTCCGGTCGACCACGTACCAGATCAGCCCCAGGAACATCCCCACCGCGGTGGCGCCGAACCCCCAATGCCATGATGTCTCGGGGCGGATCCCCCAGCTGCTCAGCGTCGCCCGCCACCCTTCGCTCTGCGCCAGATATCCGACGACCAGCGGCGAAATCATCGCGCCGAGGTTGATTCCCATGTAGAAGATCGAGAAACCGGCGTCGCGGCGTTCGTCTTCCGGCGCGTACAGCTGGCCGACCATGGTCGAGATGTTCGGCTTGAGCAGGCCGACCCCGATCACGATCAGCACCAGGCCGAGATAGAAGGAATTGATCGAAGGGACAGCGAGTGAAATGTGCCCGAGCATGATGATCACGCCGCCCCAGAACACCGACTTGCGCGCGCCGAGGACGCGGTCCGCGATCCAGCCGCCCGGCAGCGCCAGCAGGTAGACCATCGAGGTGTACACCCCGTATACTGGACCGGCCTTGGCCGGCGTCCACCCGAACCCGCCGGCGGCGATCGGCGCGGTCATGAACAGTACGAGGATCGCGCGCATGCCGTAGTACGAGAACCGCTCCCACATCTCGGCGAAGAAGAGCGTGCGCAAACCGGCTGGCTGGCCGAAGAATCCCGTCTGCGGAGCCTGATTCACTTGGTCTCTCCCAGTTTCTTCTTGAGATGGGCCAGCTGGGCTTCCACTGCGGCGTCACGAGCACGCTGGTCGTTCGCCAGCCTGTCGGCCGCAGTCGTCTCCGCCGTGCCTGGAGCGACCTCGGCCGGTGATGCGTCGAACGGCACGCCGCGCGACGCCGCCTGGAATCGCTCCCGAGTCGATTCGTACTCGCGTTCGGCCATCGCCAGTTCGTCGCGCACGACGATCACCTTCCGCTCCAGCAGGTCGACCCACTCCTGGGCGCGAGCGGTGAACTCCGTCGCGATCCTGACCGTCTCCGCGTCGTTGATCTCTCCGGCGAGCTGTCCCCGCCGAGCATAGTCCGCCGACTCGCGGCGTGCCCCGTCGAGCTCGCGCTCGGCGCGCGCCAGCGTGTCGCGCAGGACGCCGATGCCGACCTTGAACTCCACCAGTGCCGCACGCAGCCCCGCTGCCTGCTCGCGGTTCGACCCGCGCGACACGGATGCCAGGATCCGATCAAATTCAGCCTTGATATCGTCGAATTCCATGCGCGCTGTGGATGGGGAACGGGGAATGCTACCCCACGGACTGCGGCATGGTCAAGCAACGGAGACGACGGGTAGATTGCAACGCGGCGCCAAGGGCGCGCCGAGATTGCCGAAGACGACCGTGGGGATTCCGATGAGCCGACCGCGAATTGGTGTGGCAGGCGTGACGCGCGAATGGGATGGGCAGACGCGCACCGGCGTCAACGTCAATTATGTCCGTGCAGTACTCGCCGCCGGGGGCCTTCCGATTCTCCTCGTTCCCGAGCTCTCCCGCGAGCAGACCGTCGAATTGTTCGGCGACTGCGACGGCCTCCTGCTGACCGGCGGCGAAGACGTCGACCCCTGTCACTACGGCGCGGTACCACATCCGAAGCTCGGCACCCTCGATCCGCGGCGTGATGCAAATGAACTCGCCCTCGTTGCCGAAGCGCGCGCGAGGGATCTCCCGATCCTCGGCATCTGCCGCGGCATCCAGCTCTGCAACGTGGCGTTTGGCGGCACACTGATCCAGGATATCGCCGCGCAGCGCAGCAGCGCCATCAATCACGATTCGCCGACGCAGCGCGACGTTCGCGCCCATCCGATCACCATCACCGAACACTCCCGCCTTGCGGCGATTCTCGAAGCGACGTCGTTCGACGCCAATTCGTTTCACCATCAGGCTGTCGACACGGTCGGCGCGGGACTCGTGGTTACGGCTACCGCGCCCGACGGCATCATCGAAGGAATCGAGAGCGCCGATCCGCATGACTGGATCGTGGCGGTGCAATGGCATCCCGAGGAACTGGCGCTCAACCCCGACGCGGCAGACCTCAAGCTCTTCTCCGCCCTGATCGCCGCGGCCCGACGAAACTGATCACGGCAGTCCGATGATCGTCCATGTCGCCAGCGGCCGCGAGTGGCGCGGCGGACAGCATCAGGTCCTCCTCCTCGCCGCAGGCCTTCACGACGCAGGCGTGCCGACCGTCGTGATCACCGGCACCGCGACAACGCTTGCCGCGCGCCTTCGCGACGCCGGCGTTGCGGTGGAAGAGGTCGGATGGCGCATCGGACTCGACCCGCGCGTTGCCATACGCCTTCTCCGGTTGGTCCGGCCCGATACGATCATCCACGCCCACGACAACCATGCGTTTGCGCTCGCCGACGCGGTGACCCGCATCCGGCGCCGGCCGCTCGTCGTCACGCGGCGGGTGATCTTTCCGATCCACAGCCCCCGGCGATTCCGGCGTGCGGCAGCGGTGATCGCGATCTCGAACGCCGTCCGCGCCGAGGTGGCACGAGCCGGAGTCCTCTCCGATCGGATTCACCTGATTCCCGATGCGATCGATCCAGCCGGGATCCCGGATCACTTCGAGGATGCGGGCGATGAGGGCGGTCCGGTGATCGCCTGCGTTGCGGCACTCGAAGCGGAAAAGGGGATCGACACGCTCCTCGACGCAGCGGCCATCGTGCGCACTATCCATCCGCTCGTCCGCTGGCGGATTGTCGGCGATGGCAGCGAACGGGCGGCGCTCGAGGCGCATCGCGACCGCCTCGACCTCGCGGGACTGGTGGAATTCACCCCGCCTCGCGCGGCATACGAGGCGTTCGCCGGTGCAGCGCTCGCAGTGCAGCCATCGCGCAGCGAGGGACTCGGATCGGCCGCCCTGCAAGCGCTGGCCTGCGGTGTTCCCCTCATCGTCAGCGACGCGGGCGGTCTCCCTGACACGGTGGCCCTCGGCGGCGGCGTCATCGTTCCGCGCGACGCACCCGCCGAACTTGCTCGCGTCATCGACGAACTTCTCCAGGCGCCGGAAGTCCTGGCGCGTCTCGCCGCGGAGGGTCGCGCGGCCGCCCGACATTTCACCGTCGAACAATTGGTGGAGCGCACGCGCCGCGTGTATCGTTCCGTGGCGTCCACCCGAGATGGGGCATGATCTACTTCTGCATTCCGGCATACAACGAGGAAGCCACGGTGGGACTTCTCCTGTGGAAGATCCGTCGCGTGCTCGAAGCATCGTCGCGAGAGTATCTCCTGCTCGTCGGTGACGACGCGTCGACCGACAGCACCCAGGAGGTCCTCGAGCCGTACCAGAAGGCGCTCCCGCTGGTCGTGCTGCGGTCGCCATCACATCAGGGATATGCGGCAACCGTCGAAGGTCTGCTCAAGGAAGCGCTGACGCGTTCCGATCGTCACAAGCGCGATATCGCGGTGGTCATGCCCGCCGACTTTGCCGTCGACCCCGACGCACTCCCCGAGTTCCTCAAGCACATCGACAGCGGCGCCGACCTGGTGGTCGGCGAAGCCACCCTCACCGGCGACGTGGGAAAATGGGATCGGCGCGTGCGTGAGTGGGCTCCCCGGATTCTCGGCCGGCACGCCAGGATTCCCGGAGTGCGCGACGTCGTCTCCGGATTCGCCGCGTTCCGGCTGGTCTCGTTGCGCAATGCGTTTCGCGACTGCGAGGGTCGCTGGCTCACCACCCAGGATTGGGCGGCGAATGCGCAGCTGCTGGGCTGGGCCGCCGCGGGATCGCGCCGGGTTGAAGTGGTACCGGTGACCGAACGCCTCGACCGTCACACCCGGGCGCATCGCCACGCACCGTGGGCGAGAGCTCGTGCCCTCTGGGCCGCTCGCAGCCTCCTTCCCGCGCCACCGGCCGGGCAGAAGGCGGAACGCGGGCAGCAGGCGACGCCGAGAGGTCAGGAAGCCGCGTGATTCCGTTTGTCGTCGGCACGATGCTCGCGCAATCGCTCGCAATGGCACCGGCGCCGATCTCCGCCGCACCATCGCCGTTCGGCGTGGGCGAGACGATCGAATACGTCGGCCACTACAAATTTCTCAGCCCCGGCCATGTCACGCTGAAGGTCGTCGGCGTCGACGATGTGCGAGGTGCAAAGGCGTGGCACTTCTCGCTGGCGATGAATGTCGCGGTGCTGATGTTTCACAGCAGCACCGCCCTCGATTCGTGGACCGCGATCGATCCGTTCGAGTCGCTCAAGTACCGGAAGGTCATCGACGGAAAGACCAGCGAATTCGCCATCTTCCCCGATTCCGGCTTCTATCGTTCCAGCGGCGATACCACGCACCACCCGACGCCCCATGATCCGATCGACGATCTCGCGTTCATCTATTTCCTGCGCACCACGCCGCTGCATGAGCACGCCCACTACGATTTCTCGCACTACTACCGGATGGACAAGAACCCGGTCAGCATCGATGTGCTCGGCCGCGAAATGGTCTCGCTCGACGACGGTACCCGCCGGTACTGCTGGATCCTTCATCCGATCGTCGATGAGCCGAACGGGATGTTTGCCCGGGATCACGACGCACGGCTCTGGCTGACCGACGACGGCCTGCGCCTCCCGGTACAGATCCGGTCCAACTATTCCGTCGGCGCGATCACGCTCCGCATGCGCCGGGTCACGCTGGCGCACTGATCGTGATGCAGCGCCCCGCGGTCCTCGCCGCATTGCTGCTCGTCTCAACGAGCTGCCATCATGCGCCGCCACCAATCCTCCCGCCTGGCGCGATCCCGATCAGCGTCGGCTCGTTGCAGGCCGATTCGATCGCCCACGCGATGATCCAGGTCGCGTTCGCGGCCGACGCGAAGCTGACCACCCCGGATTCGACCTATATCCCCGATTCGGAAGTGATTGCCAACGGTGCCCCTCGCGCGGACCCTCCTCGGCTCGCCGGCGTTTCGGCCGACGGCTCGATCGAAATGGGGTCGAGTCGCTTTGCCGTGACGGGAAACTTTGTGTGGGGAAGCGTGCAGTATCGCTGGATGCCGAACGATGCTGGCGGCCGGATTGTCGAGGGGTGGGCGACGCTGGTTATCGCCCGGACCCGAAGCGGTGATTGGCGAATCCTCGAACTGCATTCGTCGACCATTCCGCCGGCGACCAATCCCTGATGACGCTGGCCGGCACCAGGTCGGTGCCGGCGTTCACTGCCGGAAGATCAGGCCGCGCTCGACGACGTCCCCCGGATGGCGTCCCGAATCCGCTGGGCCACCCCCGGCGCGAAGATCTTGAGGAGGGTGTAGACCACGAAGCCGAGAAAAGCCCACCAGAGCACGGTCACCAGCAGCCCCACCACGGTGCCGAGCAGCCCCATCAGGATCCTGAAGCCGATCATTGCGACCACGGCGAGCACCGCGAAACCACCGATCGTCCGAACCATATTAGACTCCGCCGAAACTGGGAAACCGCTCTGAACCGATACTCGAAGAAGAATACGTGGCCCCTCCGATTGAGGTTTCAACCCGCACCGTATGCCCGCGCTTTCTGACGTCGTAATCATCGGTGGCGGGGCGATCGGCTCGGGGTGTGCCCGTGCGCTGGCGCATGCCGGTGCTCGCGTCACCGTATTCGAAGGGGCGTCGCCCGCTCCGGCCGGCGAAGGGTGGCGGGCCTCGGCGGGGATGCTCGCCGCGCAGGTCGAGACCGAGATTGACGACCCTCTCTTCAAGCTTGCCCTGGCTGGTCGCGCGTTTTTTCACCGCAATGCTGCGCCACTGCGATCCGCGACCGGAATCGACATCGGACTGATGGAATGCGGTGTCCTTCAACTGGTGCGTCACGAGGCCGAGATCGAGCGCATGCTCGAACGCGTCGCCTGGCAACGTCAGCAGGCACATCGCGCCGACTGGCTGAGCGGGCTCGAGGTCGCCGAGGGGTGGCCGTGGCTCGCCCCCTCCCTCGGCGGATTCTGGGCGCCGGAGGATGGCGCGGTCGATCCTGAGCGGCTCGTCGCAGCGCTCAAGGCCGACGCCGTGGCGCACGGCGCCCGGTTTGTCGCGTCGAGCGTCACGGCGCTCGATCGCACTGGCGACCGACTCAACGGCGTCCAGACCGGGAGCGGAATCCACGCATGCGGCGCCGTGGTGATCGCCGCCGGGGCATGGTCCGGCAGGATCGCCAATCTGCCGCGACCGCTCTCCGTCGAGCCGGTCCGGGGACAGATGATCGCCTTTCCGTGGCCGGCGAGCGCCGCACCGGCCGTCATCTATGGCGAGCACTGCTATCTCCTCAAGCGCGGGAACGAAATGCTGGTCGGCGCGACAGTTGAACACGCCGGATTCGACGCGTCCGTCACCGCGGAAGGGGTCGCCGATCTCCACACACGCGCCATGCGCGTCTACCCTGGCCTGATCGGCAACGACCCGATCCGCCGCTGGGCCGGCCTCCGTCCGGCGGCGCCAGATGGCCTGCCGATCATCGGTCCCGAGCCACGACTCGCCGGGCTCTGGTACGCGACCGCACATGGTCGCAACGGCATACTCCTGGCCGGCATAACCGGCGAGTTGATCGCCCGGGGATTGCGTGGCGACCCGCTCCCCGACGAACTCCTCCCCTTCCGCCCTTCCCGCTTCTGGGATTGGTCCTGACCGTTCCGATTCCCTAGGATCGAACTTCAATCGGCGCTATCTTGATGGGCTTGCGCGCGACTGCGATTGCGCGCGTCAACCCTGTGCTGTGCAAGGAGTTCGGGTGGCCGCACCGCTGGTGCAACTGACCCACGGATCGATGGTGGCCGAACCGCAGTCGGCGTCGGGCTCGGTGATGCCGTTCACCCCGGTTCGCAAGCCATCCTGGCTCAAGGTGCAGGCACCCGGCGGCCCTTCGTACCTGCATATCAAGTCGATGATGCGGACCCTGGGGCTGCACACCGTCTGCGAAGAAGCTCGTTGTCCCAACATCGGCGACTGCTGGGAGCACAAGGCCGCGACGTTCATGATTCTCGGCGATGTCTGCACCCGGAACTGCGCCTATTGCGCCGTGTCGCATGGGACCCCTGCCGCGTTTGACCCGACCGAACCGGCGAAGCTCGCCTCTGCGGTCGAACAGATGGGGCTGGAGCACGTGGTGATCACCTCGGTCGACCGGGACGATCTCGAGCACGGCGGCGCCGAGGCGTTCGCCGATTGCATCCGTGAGATCAAGCAGCGCCTCCCCGAAACCTCGGTCGAAGTGCTGATTCCCGACTTCAAGGGATCGCTCGACGCGCTCCGGATCGTGATGGACGCCAGGCCCGACATTCTCAATCACAACCTCGAGACCGCCGAACGCCTCTATCGGCTCGCGCGCCCCGGTGGCCGGTACGACCGGGCGCTGACGCTCCTCGCCAATGCCCGGACGCTCGATCCCGACGCCCTAACCAAGTCGGGAATCATCGTCGGTATGGGTGAAGAGTGGGACGAAATCATCACCTGCCTCCGCGACCTGCGGCGCAGCGACGTGAACATCGTGACAATCGGCCAGTATCTGCGTCCCTCGGCGGCGCATCTCCCGGTCGTTCGCTACTACACCCCGGCAGAATTCGACGAACTCGCGGTACTCGGCATGCGCATGGGCTTCACGCACGTGCAGTCCTCGCCGCTCACCCGGTCGTCGTACCACGCATGGGAACAGAAGAAGGCCGCGACTCACCAATGAGGAATGCGTGATGGCAGTCGAGTCCCCCGCGCGCGCCAGACGGCGCGGCACCGAAGCTCCCTACGTCGACCAGTATCGCGACTGGCTGCGGATGATGATCCTGATCCGGCGCTTTGAGGAAAAGGCCGGAGAGGCATATTCGCTGGGCCAGATCGGCGGCTTCTGTCACCTCTACATCGGTCAGGAAGCGGTTGCCGTCGGCACGATCTCGGCCCTCCGCGCCGACGACTACATCGTGAGCGCCTATCGCGAACACGGACAGGCGCTCGCGCGTGGACTGTCGTCGCGATCGGTGATGGCCGAGCTGTTCGGCAAGGCGACCGGCTGCTCACACGGCAAGGGCGGCTCGATGCATCTGTTCGATGCGGCGCTGCACTTCATGGGCGGCCACGGGATCGTCGGCGGGCAGATACCTCTCGGCGCCGGCTTCGCCTTCGCCGCGCGGTATCGCAACACCGATCAGGTCTCGCTCACCTACTTCGGTGAAGCTGCTGCGAATATCGGTTCGTTCCACGAGACGCTCAACATCGCCGCGCTCTGGCGGCTTCCGGCGCTGTTCATCATCGAGAACAACGGCTACGGGATGGGAACCTCGCTGAAGCGCGCCGCCTCGATCACCGACCTGCACCAGCGCGCCGCGAGCTACGGGATTCCAGGCGTCGAAGTCGACGGTCAGGATGTCGTCGCGGTGCGGCAGACGACCGACGAAGCGGTGCGACGCGCCCGCGCCGGCGAGGGTCCGACACTGATCGAGGTGAAGACCTTCCGCTACATGGGCCATTCGATGTCGGATGCGGCGAGCGGCACGTACCGGAGCAAGGAAGAACTCGACGCCTCGCGCCAGCGCGACCCGATCGTCCTTCTCGAGAGCCGCATGCGCGACCTCGACATGCTCGACGACGCCGGCGTGCAGGAAGTCGAGGCGAGTGTCGTCGCGGAAGTCGCCGACGCCGTCAAGTTCGCCGAGGAATCGCCCGATCCCGATCCGTCGGAGCTCTGGACCAACGTGTACGCGCCGGAGCCCCACTGATGGCGACGCTGACCTATCGAGACGCCCTCAACGCCGCGCTCCGAGAGGAGATGCAGCGCGACGACAGCGTCTTCCTGATGGGCGAGGAAGTCGCCGAGTACGATGGCGCCTACAAGGTGAGCCGGGGCCTCCTTCGCGAGTTCGGTCCGCGCCGTGTGGTCGACACCCCGATCGCGGAGCTCGGCTTCACCGGCATCGGCGTTGGCGCGGCAATGGTCGGCCTCCGTCCGATCGTCGAAGTGATGACGTTCAACTTCGCGCTCCTCGCCATCGACCAGATCGTCAACGCGGCGGCCAAGATCCGCTACATGAGCGGCGGCCAGATCGGCTGCCCGATGGTGGTGCGCGGACCGGGCGGCGCGGCGCTGCAACTCGGGGCGCAGCACAGCCAGGCGTTCGAGAGCTGGTACGCGCACATTCCGGGACTCAAGGTCGTCATGCCGGCGACCCCGGCCGACGCCAAGGGACTCCTCAAATCGGCGATCCGCGATGACAATCCGGTGATTTTCATCGAAGGGGAGATGCTCTACAACCAGAAGGGCGACGTCCCCGATGAGGAATACCTGATTCCGCTGGGCAAGGCAGATATCAAGCGCCCCGGCAAGGATGTCACCATCATCTGCCACTCCAAGACCGTGGCCCCGGCGCTCAACGCGGCGAAGACCCTCTCCGACGAGGGAATCGACGCCGAGGTGATCGATCTCCGGACGATCACGCCGCTCGATCAGGACGCGATTCTCGCATCGGTGGCGAAGACGAACCGCGTCGTTGTCGCCGAAGAAGGATGGGGATTCGCCGGCGTCGGCGCGCAGGTCGTCGACGTGATCCAGCGGGAAGCGTTCGACCAGCTCGACGCTCCGGTGATTCGCGTGCATCAGGCCGACGTCCCGATGCCCTACAACAAGCATCTCGAAAAGGCCGCCAAGGCGGACGCGACCAGGATCGCCGCGGCCGTCCACCAGGTCTGCTACCGGAACTGAGGCTATGGCGACCAAGGTCGTGATGGAAGCGCTCTCGCCCACGATGGAAGAAGGCCGCCTCGTGGAGTGGAAGAAGAAGGAAGGCGACGCGGTGCAGACCGGCGACGTGCTCGCCGAAGTCGAGACCGACAAGGCCGTGATGGAGCTCGTGGCGCGAGCCGCAGGCACGCTGCTCAAGCAGACGGTTGCAGCCGGAGCCACCGTTCCCGTGGCCGAGACGGTCGCGTGGATCGGCAACGCGGGCGAAGCGGTGCCCGGTGGCGATAGCGCTCCCGCCGCATCGCCGGCACCGGCACCTGCTGCACCTTCCTCGTCACATCCCGCGGCACCAGCTCCAACGGCGGCGGCGGCGGCGGTGCCGTCGCGGACCGCGCCCCCGGCGCCCGCTCCGGCACCAACTGCGTCGACCGCACCAACCGCACCAACAACGGGCGGGCGCGTCAAGGCGTCGCCGCTGGCGAAGCGCATCGCCGCTGATCGCGGACTCGATCTCAATGGTGTCGCCGGCTCCGGCCCTGAAGGGCGGATCGTCAAGCGCGACGTCGAGAACGCCGTCCCCAAGGCCGCCGCACAGTCCGTCACCGGATCCGGGTTCAGCGACATCGATCTCTCCCCGATGCGGAAGACGATCGCCAAGCGTCTCGCGCAATCGATCGGGCCGATTCCGACCTACTACCTCACCGCCGAAGTCGACATGGAGCGCGCGCACGAAGCTCGCGAAGCGCTCCTGGCACTCGATTCAACCGGCAAGTTCTCCTTCAACGATCTGCTGATTCGCGCCGCCGCGACCGCGCTCCACCTGCATCCATGGGTCAATGCCTGGTGGATGGACGACAAGGTCCGGCAGTGGCACGAGGTGCATATCGGTGTTGCGGTCGCCGTCGAGGAAGGGTTGATCACACCGGTCGTCCGTCACGCCGACCAGAAGACGCTCCGCGCCATCGCAGGCGAAGTGCGCGAGCTCGCCGGTCGCGCGCGAGAGAAAAAGCTCAAGCCCGAGGAATACACCGGCGCGACCTTCTCGATCTCCAATCTCGGCATGTTCGGCATCGACGAATTCACCGCGGTCATCAATCCCCCCGAAGCGGCGATTCTCGCTGTCGGCCGGATCGAGCCGAAGCCGGTCGTGATGGACGGCGCCGTCGTGGTCCGGCGCCGGATGCGGATGACGCTCAGCTGCGACCATCGCGTCATCGATGGCGCCACCGGTGCGGCGTTCCTCAAGACCCTGGTCGGCATGCTGGAGAATCCGCTCGCCCTGGTCTGGTGATCAGGGCGTCACATTCGACACACGGAGTCCATGCTCGTGGCTAATCAGTCCTTCGACATCGTGATCATCGGCGGCGGCCCGGCCGGATACCCGTGCGCCATTCGCGCCGCGCAGCTCGGCCTCACCGTGGGGCTCGTCGAACGCGACAAGATGGGCGGCGTCTGCGTCAACATCGGCTGCATCCCGACCAAGGCGCTGCTCTACAGCGCGTCGACCGCGAACACAATCCGCAAGCAGGCGAAGGATCTCGGCATCGAGGTCGGTGAGGTCAAGGTCGACTACGGCGTCGCGATGCGGCGCTCGCGCAAGGTCGCCGACCAGAATTCCAAGGGCGCTGACTACCTGATGAAGAAGAACAAGGTGACGGTCCTCAAGGGGACCGGCGTGCTCACTTCCGCCACCACGGTTCAGGTCGGGAGCGACACGGTCACCGCGAAGAAGGGGCTCGTCATCGCCACGGGGTCGCGGGTCAAGGGGATTCCGCAGGTCGGACTCGAGATCAACAAGAAGTCGGTGATCTCCTCCGACGAAGCGCTCTTCCTCGAGGAAGCGCCGAAGACGCTCGCGGTGGTGGGCGCCGGTGCGGTCGGCACCGAGTTCGCCGACATCTTCCACTCATTCGGATCGCAGGTGACGCTGATCGAAGCGCTTCCCCGCATCCTCCCGATCGAGGACGCCGAGGCGTCGGACGTGATCACCAAGAGCTACCGCAAGCGCGGCATCACCGTCCTCGCCGGCGTGAAGGTCGTCAAGGCAAAGGTCCAGGACACCAGCGTGTCGCTCGAGGTCGAGATCGAAGGGAAGCAGCAGACGGTCACCGCCGACAAGGTCCTGATGGCCGCCGGACGCGCCGTTAACACGGAGAATATCGGGCTGGAAAAGGTCGGGGTGAAGCTCACCGATCGCGGCTTCATCCAGGTCGATCCGGTCACGCTGCAGACCTCGGTGAAGGGGGTCTACGCGATCGGCGATGTCGCCGGGCCGCCGATGCTGGCGCACAAGGGGACACGCGAAGGCGAGCACGTCGCCGAGGTGATCGCCGGGCACACCGTGAAGGGAATCGACTACACCAATGTGCCGAGCGTGACGTACTGTCACCCCGAAGTGGCGAGCGTCGGTCTCACCGAAGACCAGGCGAAGACGAAGGGGATGGAATACGTCGTGGGACGTTTCCCGTTCTCCGCCAACGGCCGCGCTCGCGCCACCGACGAGACCGACGGGTTCGTCAAGATCATCCGCGGCAAGAAGTACGGCGAAATCATCGGCGCGCACATCGTCAACGGGCACGCCTCGGAAATGATCGGCGAGCTGGTGATGGCCCGGACCAACGAGTACACCGTCGAGGAGATCGACCTCGCGATCCACGCGCATCCGACCCTCTCCGAAGCGATCGGGCAGGCGGCGCTGGATTCGATGGGCCGCGCGATCGACATATGAGCGCGCCGGACTTCCGTCCGGAATTCTCGCCGGTCGGCCCCGATGCCCCCAAGGAGGATCGCATCGGCACGGCGCTCCTTGCGATGGGGTCCGCCGCCGCGGCCTCGTGCCTCTGGTTCGCGATCCTCACCATCATCCAGAGCTATGCCCGCGAGCGCTCGACGGTGCGGTCGGCCGCCCAGGTCAACCCGCATTCCGCCGACGTCAATTTCGTGGTGTACGGGATGGTGCTCGGGCTTGCCTTCACCGCCGTGACTGCGTGGCTCCTCATGTGGCCAATTCCCTCGACCTACCGCCGCGGTGCGCTGGCGATGGTGGCCGGTCTCGGCGGGACCTCGCTCGCGATGGTCGCCACCTGGATGCTGTACGGCGCCGCCGGACGGCCGGCCCTCCTGGTGCTCGCTATAGTATCCGTTATGATAGCGCTCTGGCTCGGCTGGCGGTCAGCGGTGAGTGCCCGATGACCCTCCCACTCGACATCGTCGACCTGGGCCACGAGTCGTATGCGGTCACCCTCGAACGACAGCGCGCCCTCCGGCTCGGGCGCATCGACGGGACGGTGCCGCGCGACGCGCTGCTGCTCGTCGAGCACGATCCGGTCTACACCCTCGGTCGCGGCGCACTCGAGACGTCGCTCCCGCTCCCCGCGGAGGATCTCCTGGCGCGAGGGGCCTCGGTCGTCGAGATCGAACGCGGCGGCGACGTCACGTGGCACGGCCCCGGGCAACTGGTCGGGTACCCGGTGCTGCTGCTGTCGAATTACCACGAAGATCTCCACTGGTATCTGCGCACCCTCGAACAGGTGCTGATCGACGCACTCGGCCAGCTGGGAATCAGTGCAGAGCGGAATCCGGGCAAGACCGGCGTGTGGACCGGCGGACGGAAAATCGCCAGCATCGGCATCCACGTGAAGCAATGGGTCACGCTGCACGGCTTCGCGCTCAACGTGCACCCTGATCTGTCGTGGTTCGACCTGATCGTGCCGTGCGGAATTCACGGAGTCCAGATGACATCGGTACGACAGGAAACTGATTCAGGTGAATCGGATCAGGCGCTCTGGCGGCGCACGATAGCGGCGGTCTCCGAGGCGTTCGCCGAGACCTTCGCCCGCAACGCGCGGCCCGTGTATTCTTCCACGCATGGCTGAGCCGATCGATCCCGCGCGGGTGACCGCTGGTGCCGATGAACGGATCACGGCAATCCTGCGTGCAGCGGGGTCGTGGGCCGCGGAAGCACCGCCTTCCCTCACGCCGGCCATTCGCGCCGTGTGCATCCGGCTCGCCGAAATGGTCGCCGACCAGCGCCACTACCTCGCGCCGCTCCCCGAACCGCAGGAATCCGAACGGAAGGCCGTGCTGACCCAGGTCGCCGACCGCCTGCGCACCGGACCGATCGCGCGCGAGCTCAAGGAACAGCTCGACATGCTCGCCGAGATGGAATTGCGCGCGACCGGCTCCTGGTCGCTGGTGGCGTCGGCGCAGGCGGAGTGGGTGCAGACCGCGATCTCGTTTCTGCAGCGCAAGAGAATGGACATCGCGGAACCGGATCGCCCCGACGAGTACTGGGCGGAGGATGTCGTCGCGGGGATCATCGCCTCGGTCAAGGGCGTGATCGGCGCCGACGATCTCTACTCCCGCATCGAGGCACAATACGCCGGCAAGGGACGTCCACCCGTTCCGCGCGACGATTGATCCATCGGGGAGTTCCCCGATGACCCGCAAGCACCTTCACTCCCCAGAAATCGAGGCGGTCGGCACCTCCGGCACGGTGATGATTTCACCGAACGTCGGCGCGCGAAACACCGTCTCGGCAACGCCATGAGCGCTCCGTGCAGCGGCGAGCGCTTCCGCTGGTGCGTCGATCGCCTCGGCCGTGAGCTGAAAGGTGCCGAAGTGCATTCCGACGCTGCGCCGGCTCCCCAGGTCGAGATGCGCGGTGACCGCCTCGGCCGGATCCATGTGATGCGCCGCCATGAACCAGCGCGGCTCGTACGCTCCGATCGGAATCAGGGAGAGATCGGGGGCGCCGATCCGTTCGCCGATTGCCGTGAAGTGCGGCCCGTATGCACTGTCACCAGCGAAATAGAGCAACACGCTCGCCAGCTCGATGGTGAACCCGCACCAGAGCGCGCGATTGCGATCCCAGGGTGTCCTGGCGGAGAAGTGCCGCGCCGGAGTTGAGGTGATGGTCATGCCATCCAGGGGGAGCACGTCCCACCAATCGAGTTCGCTGACCTGCCGGATTCCGATGCGCCGCAGCAGGGCGCCGTTGCCGAGCGCGGTCACGACCCACGGCGAGAATCGGCGTTGCAAGGCACGCAGCGTGGGAATGTCGCAGTGATCGTAGTGATTGTGACTGAGCAGCACGACGGCGATCTCGGGGAGATCGCCGAACGCGATCGCGGGAGCTCGCACGCGCCTTGGGCCGGCGAATCCCACCGGGCTCGCGCGTGGCGACCAGATCGGATCGGTGAGGATGTTGCCGGCCGGCGTCTGAATCAGGAAAGTCGCATGGCCGACATAGGTCACCTGCGCCGCCGCTCCGAGGCCCATCGGGGGAGCCTGCACCGGCGACACCGGTACTGACCTCGGCCACCGAGCGCGAGGCTCGCGCATCATCCGCACGATGGTCCGTGGCGAAGGGCCGGCGCTTCCGCCGGGATTGAAGAAGCGCCGACCGTCGTAATGATCGCTGCGTGATCCCATCGCCGAAAGTTAGTCTCGCAGGATGATCGCCATCGGCGGCCCGACGCCGATCATGTGCCACACAAGGCAGATGTAGAACCAGCTCGAGGAGAGCGGCGTCGGTGTGGCACCACTGAGCGGTATCACGATGAAATCCATCACGAGCCAGACAGACGCGCCGTATGCGACACCGATGCTGACGATTCCCCGTTGCGTCGACAGCGCGCGACGAAATGCAGGCCACCGGGCGCGCATCAGGAGAAAGAGCGCAGTCCATCCAAAGGCAACGGTGCAATGCACCAGCAGGCCGAGCCACGCGACCGATGCACCATCCTGCAGCGCGGCGCGACCGAGCACACCGGCGGCAATCCCTTTCAGGAGCCGGGGAAAGGTGATCGCGCCACGCAGGACGACCCAGTAGGTCGCCGCGAAGGAGAGATCCAGCACCGCGACCATCAACCCGGCCACCACGTAGCGTGATGCGAGTCGATCATGCGACAGTGCGACGGGACGTGCGGTGCCGCGAACTGACAAGTCAGCGGTCATCTGACCTCCGGGGAACGGGAAGGCGCCAAGCGGCGGATGATGCTCGCTTGCAAATATCCGGCGTGAGCGCGCCCGAACTGGTGCCCCGTGGTTCGAGTCGGGTAAGTCGCCAGCGCCTCGGGATGTGAGTATCTCGCCGTCCGATGCGTCAACGAATGCATGGAATGCTCAGGGCACCGCTCGACCGCGCGGGCAACGCGACACCGATTCGCGGTCGCATTCGCAGCAATGGCGGTGTGCTCGCTGCAGACGGCACGCGCGCAACTGGCCGATTCGGCTCCCGGCGCGAGGCTGCTCGCGCATCCGGCCTTCGCGGCGCCATTCCGCGACACGGTCACCGTCGAGCTGCATCGGGATGGCGCCTACCGAATCGCGGTCTGGCCCGCTAATGCACGGGTCGTTGTGGCACCACGGGACCATGCGGATCAACCCGACCTGCTGGTGCCGACTGACAGCGGCGCCCAGACCGCCCGGATGCATTTCGTCTCGCGACAGGACGGGTTGCACACCGTCGTGGTCTCGCCGCCGGCAGCTGGCACCGTGATCCGACTCTGGATCTGGGAAGACATCGTCCGGAGCGACACGGCGCGCGGGACCGCAAAGGCTGCGAGCTGGCGCATCGGCTTCACCGGTACCGCGGCAACTCCGTCGCGGTATGCGGAGATCAAGCCGGCAGACGAGAACCGGCCGCAATGGCTGCAGGGCGGTCTGCTGGTGTCGCCGGCCTCGCCTTGGTACATGGCAGACAACAGTGATGACCCCGCCTCGCTCGGGTGGACCTTCGCCGACAGGCGGATCCTGATTCGCAAGGGATCGCGGCAACGTGACGACCTGGATCTCGATGCACTGTGGGAGTTTGCCCAGGGGCACTCCTCGGTCGTCATCCAGAGCCCCGTGATGGTCACCGCCGGTCTCGCGATGACCTTTCGCCTCGACCAGAACCGCCTTCCCTACGGGATCGCGATCGGCCCGGAGGCGATGCATGGGCACGTGACCCCGGTTGCGATCCCCAGAACCGGCGTGACCCAGTTGCGAAGCACGATCACCTGGATTCCGCAGTGATCGCGGTGGCCGAAGGAGGGCCGGGATCCCCCTTGCCTTTTTCGGCATTTGTTCGGTATGGTTGTCGGCTGGAATTACCATCAACGTGAAAGGGTGCCCTGTGCGCCTCGAAAAACTCACTCCCGTGATGATCGTCGACCGCATCGAGCCGTGTGTGGAGTTCTGGGTCTCGCGGTTCGGCTTCACGCTGCGCCACCAGGTTCCGGGCCTCGACGGCATCCTCGTCTTCGCGTCCGTCGAGCTCGGTGATATCGAGGTGATGTACCAGACGCGCGCCAGCGTCGAAGCGGACCTGCCCGGCACGGCGAAGGAACTAGATGGCAAGTCGGTCGTCCTCTTCATCGCGGTCGACGACATCAATGCAGCAGCGAGCGCGTTGACCGGTGCGCCGATCGTCAAGGCGAAGCACGAGACCTTCTACGGGAGCACCGAGATCTATGTGCGCGAGCCCGGAGGGCACATCGTCGGCTTCGCCCAGATGGGAAAGTCGTGAGAGTCCGCTGCTGGCCAGGAGATCGCGCGTGACGGAGGAGTGGGATGTCCCGCGCATTCGCGCCAAAGGATGAGCCGCCCGATCTACCCCGCCCTACGTTTCGGCTTCCCGAGCGCGATGATCCGGGGTTTCGCGCCGCCGCCGCCACGGCGCTGATGCACGGTGCACTCGTCGGCGAGACCGCTGCGGCGGAAGAGGCGACGGGGATTGCGTGGGGCGACGCGAGTCTTGTCGCTCACTTCGAGCAGATTCGCGCCGCGGCAGTTGCGCGCGGTGATGAGCGCGCCGAGCAGCTCGCTGACCGATACCTGACTGCTGCGCGACGCTGATTCGAGTTCCCCGGCACTGCGCGCTCCATGCTTCCGTACCGTACCGGATCGCGGAACCACCTGCTTCACCACACCGAAACTTTCCCCGATCGTCACTCGTTCATCGCTGCACGATCACGCAGGATGACGCGGCCGTTGCTGTCATGCCGTTGTCACGAACGCCGAACACCTTGACCTTCGGCGTACCGTCCTTGACATTGCGGTCGCGAATCCGGCACCTCCCGGGTTCTATCCTCAGGACGACGGAGCTTCAATGGGCCGACTTCGGCTGTGGTCCGGCATTGCGTCAGCGCTCGTGTTCGGTGCATCGCAGGTGAGCGCGCAGGCCGCGTCCATGGCGAACATGGATATGCCGCCACTGAAGCACGCTCCTGTGCATGTGACGGTCGATTCCAATACACACCACGTCGTCGTCACCACCGGGCCGTGGAATCTTCCGCCGATGATGATGGATGGCGAGGTGCCGATGATGATGGACGGGATGGGCGGAGGACACGAATCACATCAGGAACTCCTGCTGGTCAAGTTTCCCTGGCCGCACGACATGTGGCTGCGCGGATTCAAGCTGACGATCACCGACAAGAACGGCCGCGTGATGCCGCAGCGCACCATGCATCATATGGAGTTCGTGAATTTCGATCGCCGCCAGCTGGTCTATCCGATGGCCGAGCGCGTGTTGGGCATCGGCGAGGAGACTGCCGCGATCAAGTTGCCCCGCACCGTCGGCGTGCCGATGGACTCGGGACAGCAGGTCGGTGTCTTTCTGATGTGGAACAACGATACCGGTCACGAACTCGACGGGATCAATCTTCGCTTCGAGCTGATCACCGCCCCCGAAAACCTGACCCCGCGCCCGGTGGCGGCACTGCCGTTCAAGGTCGACGTCAACAACACCCCCGGCTCTCCCGATTCGTACATGGTGCCACCGGGCGGGAACTCCAAGACCTATGAATTCAAGGTGCCGGTGAGCGGCCGCCTCCTCGGCGTCGGCGGACACATGCACGATCACGGTGTCGAGATGCGGCTCGAAGATGTGAAGACGGGCAAGGTGCTCGCGCGAGTGCACACGCTGCACGACTCGACCGGCGAAGTCATCGGGGTGTCACGCCAGCTGCTCGCGGTGAAGGGTCGCGGTCCGCACCTCCGCGCAGGCCGCTCCTATCGTCTCGTCGCCGTCTACGAGAACAAGACCAACGAGCCGATCATGGGCGTCATGGGAGTGATGGGCGGTCTCTTCGCCCCCGACGATATCCATGACTGGCCGAAGGTCGATCACAACAACAAGGAATACCAGATGGACATCGCGCTCGGGCCGATGCTCGAGCGCAGCGGATTGACCATCGATCCGGCCACGGAAACGCTCGGCCTCTTCCAGTAATCAGGTGACCGCAGGACGCCAGCGGGGGCTCCTTACGGGGCCCCCGTTGTCGTTGTGCGCTTGAGTCCGGCCTCGCCGCTCAGCGTCGTCTTCCATTCGTCGCTGGCGATAAAGAGGTCGTCGGGAAAGCGCCGGTACTGTGCGAAGTCCTGAAAGATCGCGGCGTTGTCATACGAGTCGTTTTCCAGCCCCGCGATGTACTGCAGCTTGAGGTTCCGGTCGCGGTTGATCTGCGCCCCGGCAAGCCACGGCGCCAGATCGGCACGCTCACCGGCATAGCTCCCGAAGAGGTCGAAGAGCGACGTAATCCCGACCTCCTGCAACGACGCAACGATCGGCGCGTCGGCAGGATCCTCGAGGCGCTTGCTCACCGCGGCGACGTCGATGTGCGTCGGCCCCGGCTGACCGAGCATCACGAGGTCGTATCCCGCCCCGTCCTCGTTGTTGGCCCACACGGTCCCGCCCGGGAACGCATCGAGGAAGGTCGCCATCTCGCTCTTCACCGCATCGGTGTGGCTTTCGTACAGCGGCACCCATTCCGTCATGACGCCACCCGGGTTGAGATGCTCGCGGGCGAGATCGAGGTATTCCTTGGTGTAGAGCGTCGCCGCCCCGCGAACCCACGGATGAATCGGATCCGACGTGATGATGTCGAACTTCTCCCTGGTCGTCAGGATGTAGTGTCGCGCGTCATCGTACACGATCTGCACCCGCGGATCGTGCAGGACGTCGTAATTCTCCTTGGTGAAGTACGGCCCGATCGACTTGGGGATCAGCGGTTCGAGTTCGCAGATCACGATCCGCTTGATTCCGGGGTAGAGGACGAACGTCCCTGCCGTCACCCCGGCGCCGAAGCCCACCACCAGGACCGTCTTGGGATCTCCCTGCACCAGCGAAGAGAGATGCCCGAGGAGGCGCTGCAACCGCATGTCCTGTGGCTCCGACGACGCCTCCACCTTGCCGCTCACGTGGAAGTTCCGGTAGCCGTTCGCGAGTTCGGATACGGCGATCGAGGAATTCATCCCTTCGCCGGTAAAGAGAAACTTCGGCAGGGTCGTATAGGTCGCGAGAAAGCGGCCGTAACCGATCAATCCGGGCGGCACCGCCGCGACTCCGCGCGCAAGGAGGATTGCGACCACCCCCATCACCACAAGCGACGGCGTGCGCCATCGCGATGCCGGCGTTGCCTCGATGAGCGGACGCGCCCGATCCCACAGCAGCATGGTGAGGCCGGCGATCGCGGCGATCACGATCATCAACCGCTGCGAATTCTCGGTGCCGAAGACCGGAACGGCGATCATGCTGAACCCGATCGCACCCACAATCCCGCCGACGGTGTTCGCCGCGTAGACGCGTGCGACGAGTCGTCCGGTGTCGTCGCCCGGCTCTGCGGCCGCGGCGATCGCCAGCGGAAAGGACGCGCCCCACAGCACGGTGGCGGGGAGGATCGTCCACGCACATCGCATCAGGTCGAACTGGAAGGTGATCCACGGATCGGTAGTGAGCGAAGGATTCACCGGCCAGTACGGCAGCGACCGCGCAATCAGGTATGCCGTCCAGGCGATCGCAATTGGCAGGAGTAGTTGACACCAGCCGAGGGCCGCGCGCGGATTCTTCACCACCCGTGCGAGATACGCGCCGGCACTGCTCCCCGCACCAAGGCCGACGAGCACCACCGCGAGAATCAGCGAGAAAGTGTAGACCGTCGCGCCGAGCATCAGCGACAGGAGCCGGGTCCAGACCACTTCCGCGCCGATCGCCGTGAGGCCGGAGAGCGCGATGGTGAGGTACACGACGCGAGCCCCCGGCGCCGAGATCAGCGGCCGCATCGTCGGTGGCGCGGCGCGGGGTGCCCAGCGCGCGAGCAGGAAGGCAGTCGCCGCAACGGCCATGTTGATCGCGAACGCGACATAGGTCGCCGTCGCCATGTCGTACACACGCAGGAGATAGAAGCCGGCAAGAAGGCATCCGACCACGGCACCAACGATGTTGCTCCCGTAGAAGAAACCGAGCCACGACACGCCAAGCGGCGTCGCCTCGACCCAGCGAGCCACCGCGGGAAGTGTCGCTCCCATGAACATCGTGGGGACGAGGAGGCAGACGGCGCAGAAAAGTCCCCGCAGGCAGATCCCGAGGAATCCTCCTGCCGATACTGAAGCGTAGAGGTTGCCGAGCGCAGGAAGGCCGAACAAAATGAGAAGGCCGAGCAGTCCGATACCGGCTTCGAGAAAGGCGTATACTCTGAGCGGATGTTCGCGCGGCGAGATAAAGCGCGGCAGGAGCAGCGAGCCGAGGCACATCCCGCCCATGAAGGTGCCGAGGAGAACGCCGAGAGAAACCGCTGACGACCCGATCACGAGCTCGACCAGCTGGAACCAGACAATTTCGTAAATCAGGGCGGCGCAGCCGCTGCCGATGAAGAGGACGGGGAGCCACGGGAGGACGCGCGCAGGCGCCGGCAACGTGTCCGGCTGAACCATGTCGGGACGTGTCATTGAGACCTTGCAGTGGTGGCGGAGCCGCTGGGCGGCGAGCAAAAGATGCCAGTGATGTAACGCTCAGCCAAGGCCGGACGTTGGACGATGTGTGGTCGATTTGTCGGCATGAACGTCTTGAAAAAGACACCCCACAACAGGAGGCTTGGATGGTTCGTCACGGACGAGACACCGGGCGCCGCTACAGCCGGTCGTCCCGGGATGTCGCAAGTCACAGCAGCGCCATGATCCTTGATCCGCAGGTCCTCACCTGGTCCAATCCATCTCGCATCGCCGGCTCGCTCAAGCGCTCGGCCCTCCGGAGCCGTCACCGCAAGACCAGTCCGTTCCGCTCGGCGATGTCGACATTGAACTTCTATATCAATCGCGCAGGCGCCTCACTCAACGCGGCACAGCGGGCCGTGCTCGAGCGGGCCAAGACCGAGTTGCGACGGCAGTTCGGGAAGGAGTCCGCGCGCCCCTGAACAAGCCGGTAACTTTGACCGGTTGACCCGCCCGATCATCAACCGGAGATCCCTGATGGCCAGCTGGTCCCGTCGCAGCGTGATTCAAAGCGGTGTCGCCGCGTCGCTCACTCCATGGGTGGCGCGGCTCCCCCGCGGCCACGCACCGACCGCAGGTCGCGAACGGCTCCTCCTCGATTTCGGCTGGCGATTCCACCTGGGCCACGCCAGCGATCCCGCCCAGGATTTCGGGTTCGGAGCCGGCAGCGAATTCGACAAATCCGGCGGTCTCTTCCGTCCGTCACGCCTCACCTTCGATGACTCCGCGTGGCGGCAAGTCAACCTGCCGCACGATTGGGTGGTCGAGCTGCCGTTCGACCCCGCCGACGAACTCAACGACGCCGGCCACCACCCCGTCGGCCGAAACTTCCCGGCGACGAGCATCGGGTGGTACCGCCGCGTCTTCACGCTGCCGCCAGGAGATGCCGGCCGCAGGATCACGCTCGAGTTCGACGGGATCTACCGCGATGCGCTGATCGCGCTCAATGGCCATCTCGTCGGCCGCAACTTCAGCGGCTACGCCCCGTTCACCGCCGACGTCACCGACATCGTGACAACCGGCGGGCGCAACGTGCTGGTTGTCCGCGCCGACGCAACCGAACGCGAAGGATGGTTCTACGAAGGGGCCGGGATCTACCGGCACGCGTGGCTCGTCAAGACCGCGCCGGTGCATGTGGGACAGTGGGGGACGTACGTCACGTCGACCGTCGCCCGGGGATCGGCGACGGTCCACGCCGCGACCGACCTGCGCAACGAGAGCGGCGACGCGGTCCAGTGTGTCGTGGCGCAATCGATTCTCGACGGCACCGGACGAACGATCTCGACCGCCCGCTCCGCGCCGGTTCGCGTCGATCCGTGGGACCAGCGCACCGTCCCCGTCGATCTCGCCGTTCGCGCCCCGCGCCTCTGGTCGATCGACGATCCCGCGATGCACACCCTCGTGACCACGGTCGAAGTTGCCGGCCGGGAGGTCGATCGCTACACCACGCCGTTCGGGATCAGGACGATGCGCTTCGACCCGGATCAGGGATTCTTCCTCAACGACAAGCGCGTCGAACTGAAGGGGACGTGCAACCACCAGGATCACGCCGGCGTCGGTTCGGCGCTCCCGGACCGGCTGCAGTCGTATCGGATCGAGCGGCTCAAGGCGATGGGCTCCAACGCCTATCGCACGTCGCATAACCCACCGACGCCCGAACTCCTCGACGCCTGCGACCGGCTAGGCATGCTGGTCCTCGACGAAAACCGGACCTTCTCGTCCGAGGCCGAAGGGACGAGCCAACTCGAGCGGATGATTCGCCGGGACAGGAATCACCCGTCGGTCTTCGCATGGTCACTCGCCAACGAGGAGGGTTCCGATCAGGGGAACGATCGCGGCGCGCGCATGGCGAGCACGCTGCGGCGCCTGGCGCATCGGCTGGATCCGGCCCGGCCCGTCACCGCGGCGATGAACGGCAGCTGGGGAAAAGGATTCACCTCGGTAGTCGATGTGCAGGGATTCAACTATTTCCTGGGCGACATCGATGCGATTCACAAACAATTCCCGGCCAAGCCGCTGATGGGCACTGAAGTGGCCAGCACTCTGTCCACGCGCGGGATCTACGCCAACGACAAGGATCGCGGCTACCTCGCCGCGTATGATGTCAACAAGCCGGGATGGGGTGCGCTCGCCGAGGAGTGGTGGAGCTATTTCGACGCCCGCGCCTTTCTCGCCGGCGGGTTCGTCTGGACCGGATTCGACTATCGCGGCGAGCCGACGCCGTACAAATGGCCGTGCATCAGCTCGCACTTCGGCATCATGGATACCTGCGGATTTCCGAAGGACCTCTTCTACTACTATCAGGCGTGGTGGGGCGACGCACCGGTGCTGCATCTCTTTCCGCACTGGAACTGGGCCGGTCGCGAGGGGGAGTCGATCGATGTGTGGGTCTATGCCAACGTCGACGAGGTTGAACTGCTGGTGAACGGACAGTCGCTCGGCAAGCTTCCGATGCATCGCAATTCGCACGTCGCATGGAAAGTCCCGTATGCGCCGGGGAAAATCGAGGCGCGCGGCTTCACGAACGGCACGATGACGATTACCGACGTGCGCGAGACGACTGGCGCGCCCGCGGCGATCGCATTGCGGCCCGATCGCACTCGAATCAGCGCCGATGGTGAAGATGTCGTGGTGCTCGAAGTGCGGGTCGTCGATGCTGCCGGTCGCGTCGTGCCGACCGCCGATGACCAGATCTCGTTCAGCGTGAATTCCCCGGCGGCGCTGATCGGCGTCGGCAACGGCGACCCAAGCAGTCATGAGCCGGACAAGGGCTCGACGCGCCGCGCCTTCAACGGTCTCTGTTGCGCCATCATCCAGGGCGCGAAGCTTCCGGGATCAATTCGAATCGACGCCACCGCACCGGGGCTTCGCCCGGCGAGTGTGACGGTCGAGGCGGCTGGCGCCCCCGCCCGGCTGGCGGTCGAGTAGCGCGCCTGCCGCGATAAGACCAACGGGATCGACGCTTCCACGTGTCTCACCTGACGTCATCTGCAACGGCCGCCTGATCCGAAGCATCTGACCCGCAGAACAGCTCGGCACTCGTGTAACCAATCGCCGGCGTTCGGCGTACTCAACTGATCCCGTAGTTATTCGGACCTTGGACGAAGCACCACATCCCGACCCTGCGACCCGGACGACCGATGCAATCGAAGACACTGCTCAGGCGAGCGGCAGCGTTCCTCAATGCAACACGCTTCGGCGCCCTTCTGGCGACTGCCGCGCTCCTGTTGATCATGGCACCCGCTCGTGCGCAGAGTGCGACCGAAATCGTGCGCGGGAAGATTACCGGCATCGACGGCAAGCCAATCCCGCAGGTATCGGTGACGATCACCGGCCTGATCTCCCAGACCGCCCTTTCCGTCCCCACCAATGAGAAGGGGATCTACACCGCCCTCTTCCCGAACGGCGAAGGGGATTACATCGTCAACATCCGCAAGATCGGCTACGCGCCGTACAACACCCGAGTCACCCGGACCGGGTTGAGCACGGTGCTCGTCGCCGACGTGACACTCAAGGAGCTGGCCTTCCAGCTCGACACGATCAACGTCGCGGCGAAGAAGCTCAACGCCGGCGACGACCAGACGTCGATCGGCGGGGTGACGAACGACCTCCTCTCCGGCGCGCTCTTCTCGCTGGACCCGAGCGACCTCCTGGCGCTCGCGGCGCAGATCCCGGGCGTCTTCTCGACCGATAGCACCGGCTTCTCGGTGCTTGGTTCCGGCAATGGAGCGAACGCGAGCACGCTTGATGGTTCGCGCTTTGGCGGAACCTCCCTGCCGCCCGACGCGCTGGCCGGATCGCGACTGGTCCAGTCGTCCGCCGATCCCGGCGTGGGCGGTTTCTCCGGCGGCGTGACGCAGAACATCGCGCGTGGCGGCACCGATCTCTTCGCAATGACCGCGCGCGGCTCCTTCGGTGATCACCATCTCGCGTGGACCGATCCGTCGTGGCCGCAGCCGGTCGCGCGCACCGGTCTCACCAGCGGGACGATCGGCGGCCCGATCATCAGGAAGCGGCTGCACTATCAAGGATCGTGGAGCGTGCGCGACAACGAGTCCGACGTCTACTCGCTCCTCAGCCCGCCACAGTCGATCATTTCGCAGTACGGGATCGTGGCCGATACGATCAACGCGGTGTCGGGGGCGCTGCACGACCTCGGCATCCCGATGACCGCCGCCGGTGCGTCGCCGAACAATCACGGCCGCTCGTACAACACCTCGATGGTGATCGATTGGACGCCGAAGGGAACCACGGCGCTCAGGATCACCCAGAGCGGCTTCTGGAGCGACAACGGGTCACCGGGACGGGCGCCATTCTCGTATCCGTCGATCGGACAGACGTCGAGCAACCGGTTCCAGTTCGTGACCGCCAAGCTCACCGGCTACCTGCATGGCTTCCTCGATGAGATGAATGCCTCACTGAATTACTCGAACTTCGGGAGCAACCCCTTCCTGCAGATGCCGAGCGCATCGGTCCGCGTCGGTACCGTATTCGACGACGGGCACACCGGGCTCGGGTCCCTCTCGTTCGGCGGCGGTTCGAGCGCGAGCACCAATACCAGCTACAACCTCGAATTGCGGAACGAGTTCTCCTGGATCGCGGGAAGTGGGAAGCACCGGGTCAAGATCGGCCAGGATCTCCAGAACAGCTGGAACTCCTCCTTTTCGTCGGGCAACCGGTTCGGCAGTTACACCTACCAGACGCTCGCCGACCTGGAGGCGAACCGTCCGGCAGCATATTCGCTGACGCTGAACAGCATGGAGCGATCGACACACGGCGCCGACATTTCTGCCTGGATCGGCGACGAATGGAGTGCGACCAAGGCGCTGCAATTCCAGGGCGGCCTCCGCTACGACGCGGCGATTCCGGAAGTCATTCCGCAACTCAACCCGGCCGCGCAGCAGGAATTCGGCGTCGAGACCAACCGCGTGCCGTATTCGGGACTGCTGACGCCGCGTCTCGGCTTTTCGTGGACCTCGGCGCGGCGGCGCGGCATGGGTTCGGCAACCGGCCAGAACGGGCCGATCGCGCTCGGCGGTATCCCGCTCAATCTGCCGCCGGAATTCATCCAGGCACTGCTCGGCACTCCGCGTGGATCGACATTGCCGGGGTGGGCGGTAAACGGGTCGATCGGGGCGTACGGAACGCCGCTCGACAACAGCGACCTCGTCTCGCTCCTTGATCAGACCGGATTGCCCGACACTCGCCGCGTGCTCAGCTGCGTCGGTGACGTGACCCCGATCCCCGACTGGAGCGCGATCAACAACGCGGCGCCGACGTCGTGCATCGACGGGAGCGGTGTCTCGACCTTCTCCTCCAACGTCCCGTCGGTGCAGGTCTATGATCCGTCGTACCGCGCCCAGGTGAACTGGCGCGCGAATCTCGGGATCGACGGGATCCGGTTGCCGGCGAAGTGGACGCTGGGGATCACGACCTTCTACAACTACGGCGTGCATTACCGCAGCTCGATCGACGAAAACCTGACGCAGACGCCGGTATTCAATCTCGGCAACGAATCGAATCGTCAGGTCTACGTCAATCCGTCGGAAATCGTCCCCGAGACCGGCCTGATCGCTCCCAATGCATACCGGATCGATCCTGCGTATGGAGCAGTCCGCGATATCATCTCGGACCTGCACCAGCGCACCGCGCAGTTCCAGGCGACGATCGCGCCGCCGCATGCGCTGCTGCACAACAAGATGCAGCTCTCGATGACCTACGTGTACAACCACGGCGAACGCGAGCAGCGCGGTATCGACGCCGGGAGCTTCGGCGGTGGTGGTCTCTTCACCATCATCAACGGGCAATTCTTCTCGTCGGGCGGATCAAACTTCGCCATCAACGGCAATCCGTTCACCACCGCCTGGGTGCGGTCATCGCAACCGACCCACCAGATCGTCGCGTCGGCGTCGTTCCGTGCCTGGTGGTTCAACATCAACACGCGGCTCAATTTTCTCTCCGGGATTCCGTACACGCCGTCGGTCTCGGGCGACATCAACGGCGACGGCCTCAACGACGATATCGCCTTCATCCCGAATCCCGCGACGACGACCGATCCGGTGCTGGCGTCGCAGATGGCCCAGCTCCTCGCCTCGGCCCCCTCGAGCGCGCGGAGTTGTCTCATGAAGCAGATGGGACAGGTGGCCGGGATCAACAGCTGCAGCAATCCGTGGCAGGCGCGGCTCGATCTGCGCATCGACTGGCAGCCCCCGCGCTCGTTCGGCTTCGGCGACCGCCTGCGCGTCACCACGCAGATGCTGAACACCAGCGGTGCGCTGGTCCGGCTCTTCGGGCTGGAGAACACGCCGCTCGGCCGGGGCGCGCTGAGCCAGCAGGCCAACGCCTCACTGCTGACCGTGACCGGGTTCAATCCGCAGACGCAGAGCTACCAGTATCAGGTGAACCAGCTCTTCGGGCAGCCGGCCAATTTCGGCACGGCGCGGCATCTGTATCCGCCGTTCCAGCTGCAGATGGGGCTCGAGTACAAGCTTGGCGGCCCGCCGACGGCGCCGATGGCGCTCAGCATGGGGCTGATTCCCGGCGCCAAGGAACCGCCGTATACCATCGACCAGATCCGCGCCAAGCTGGAGAAGATGAGCCGCGATCCGGTGCAGCCGATCCTCGTCCGGAAGGACACGATGGGGTTGACGCCGAAGGTGGTGGGCGAGCTCGAATCGATCAGCAAGGCGCTCCATGCCCGGATCGACTCGGCGCTCGATCCGGCGCTCGAATACGTGATGAAGAAGGGTCGCAGGATCGACGACCAGCAGCTCAACTCACGGTTGAGCCGGGCGCAGCCGCAGATCCAGCGGATGCTGGCCGATGCGAACACGCGCGCCCGGGCATTGCTCACGCCGGCGCAGTTGCGGATGCTCCCGGCGACCCCGTCGATCGGCGGCCTGCTGCCGGGTGGCCGCCCTGGTGCCGCACCGGGTGGCGCCGCCGGTGCATCGCCGTCGGCCATCAAGCAGGACGTCATCATGGGACCGGGCACGGTGATCATCAAGGGCGGTGGCGGCGAGAACTGACCGACCGATGTAACCTTCCAGTCTCTCCGCCGCAGAGGCCACAATCGGTCGCGTGACCCGTAACCTCACCGTGCAGGTGCTGCTGGCGATCGCCTGCGGCGCTGTCATCGGCTGGCTCGCCCCCGGCACCGGCCGCGCGCTGCGGCCGCTGGGCGACGCCTTCATCAATCTCGTCAAGATGGTGATCACTCCAGTGATCTTCCTCACCGTGGTCCTGGGGATGGCCCGGACCGGCGACCTGCGGCGAGTTGGGCGAGTCGGGATCAAGGCACTGATCTACTTCGAGGTCGTCACCACCTTCGCCCTCGCGATCGGCCTGGTGGTGATCAACGTCGTGCGGCCCGGTGCCGGCATCGACGCGGCGCACCTCGCAACCGCCGACGTCAGCCGGTACACCACCGGCAGCAAGCTCTCGATGGTCGAGTTCTTCACCCACATCATCCCGTCGAGCGTCGTCGGTGCCTTCGCCCAGGGCGACGTGCTGCAGGTCGTCTTCTTCTCGATCCTCTTCGGTGCCGCACTCACGTCGGTCGGCGAGGCCGGTGCACCGGTGGTGCGCGCGCTGGAACATCTCGAACGGATCATCTTCCGGATCGTCGAGATGGTGATGCGCGTGGCGCCGATCGGCGCCCTGGGCGCGATGGCCTTCACCGTCGGCGCGTTCGGCGTCGGATCGCTGCTCACCCTCGGCCGGTTGATGTTCTGTGTCTACGTCACGATGGCAATCTTCATCTTCGGCGTCCTCAACCTGATCGCGCGCGCGGCAGGATTTTCCCTCTGGAAGCTGCTCGTCTACCTTCGCGACGACATCGCGATCGTACTCGGGACCTCGTCGAGCGAAGCGGTCCTGCCGAGGCTGATCGACAAGCTCGAACGCTACGGCTGCACCCGCGACGTTGTCGGTCTGGTCATCCCCGCCGGGTATTCCTTCAACCTCGACGGGACGTCGATCTATCTCTCGATGGCGACACTCTTCATCGCGCAGGCGTACGGCGTGCACCTGTCGATCGGCCAGCAGGTCAGCGTCATGGCGATCCTGATGATCACCTCGAAGGGCGCCGCCGGCGTGACCGGATCGGGATTCATCGTCCTTGCGAGCACGCTCTCCGCCTTGCGCGTGGTGCCGGTCGAGGGTGTCGCCCTCGTGCTGGGCGTCGACCGCTTCATGAGCGAGGCCCGCGCCATCACCAATGTGATCGGCAACGCCGTGGCGACCGTGGTCGTCGCCCGGAGCGAGCGCGAGTTTGTCGGCGCACCGTCCCCGCAGGAACTGCAATCGGCATGAGCCGAGGAGCGAACATGCGCAGGGTATCATTGGTTGGTATAGTGCTGCTGGTCACGGGAGTGGTGGCGCTCCCCGCGCAGCAGATCACGTCGGCCGACTACATGGCGCGGCGCGATTCGCTCGCGGCACGGATCCGGAACGGCGTGGTGGTCGGCTTCGGCGGCCGGACGCTGGTGAGCGACTTCGGCCGCTTCTTCCAGCTCGCGGCGTTTCACTACCTCACCGGCTACGACGAACCCGATGCCGGGATGGTGATGGTGGTCCGCGACGGCAGGCCTGTGACCACGCTCTTCGTCACCAGGCTCGATCCGCGGACCGCGTTCTACTACGGCCAGCGCGCCGACACCAACGTCCTGGCACAGATGCTGGGTGTCGACGCCCGCTCGGCCAGTGCGATGGAACCGATCGTCGACTCGCTCGTCGCCACGCGGCTGCCGTTCTACGATCTCGCCGACTTCGAGGACGCTGATTTCGCCCGCGCCGATTCACTGACCCGCGGCCAGCAGTTCATCAAGGAACTGATGGCGCGCCACCCTGGGCTGACGGTCACGAGCGCACATCCGATCGTGAACCAGTTGCGATCGCACCGGACTCCGGCCGAGATCGCATTGCTTCGCCGCGCGGCCGAAATTTCCTCGGACGGCCACCGCGCCGTCCTCGCCATGCCCGAGCCGCGGCACGAATACGAGGTGCAGGCGGTGCTCGAGAGCACCTTCCTCGGCGAAGGCGGCGAACGGCCGGCCTATGGATCGATCGTCGGATCGGGCGAGAAGGGAACCGAACTCCACTACATGCTGGACCGTGGCCCGACGAAGCCCGGCGATCTGATCGTGATCGATGCCGCGACGCAATACCAAGGGTACGCCGCCGACGTGACCCGAAGCATTCCGGTGAACGGCAAGTACACGCCGGAACAGCGTGCCATCTATCAGCTCGTCCGCGATGCGCAGGCCGCAGCCGAACGGAACGCTCGCCCGGGAATGTCACGGCGGGCGGCATCGGATTCATCGGTCGCCGTGCGTGCCGCGGGCCTGGCGAAGCTCGGCCTGGTCGAGAGCGTCGATGCCACCTACGACCCGCCCGGAGCGGCCGGAGGACGTGGCCGCTCGGGCGGCGGTGCGCCGGCGACGCAGGCGTCGTTCTGGATGATTCACGGGATCAGTCACGGCCTCGGGCTCGCGGTTCATGATCCGCTCACCAACGTGCCGGCGAATGATCCCGTCTATCAGATCGGCGATGCGTTCACCCTCGAGCCGGGGATCTACATCTCGTCGAAGATGCTCGACGTGCTCCCCGACACGCCGCGGAACCGTCAGTTCATCGCGAAGGTCCGGCCGGTGGTGGCGAAGTACGACATGACCGGCGTCCGGATCGAGGACGACTACGCCATCACGGCGAAGGGGCTGGAACGGCTGAGCAATGCTCCGCGGGAAATCGCCGAGATCGAGGCGATGATGGCGAAGCGGCCGCCGCGTAAGCAGTAGGTAAGACCGGCGCGCGCGGCGAAACCGGCGTGGGTGCTCCTCCATAGGGCGGGCGAACCTTCATCCACATCGGAGCGTCACTGATGAACCGGTCCACTCGGATCCTTGCCGGCATGGTTGCCCTCGCGGCGTGCGCCGCCCCTCTGGCGGCGCAATCGGTGCCCGACCGCGCATCGGCGGTCGAGGTCCGCAAGCAGTTCATGGCCGACCTCGACACGATGTACACCAAGCTCACCGCCCTCGCCAATGCCTTCCCCGCCGACAAGTTCGCGTGGCGCCCGGCGCCGGGCGTGCGTTCGGTCGGCGAGGTCTTCATGCACGTGGCGAGCGAGTTCTACGTCTACACGCCGATGTCGTTCGGCGCCACGCGCTCACCCGCCATTCCGCGTGCCCAGGATGCGATGACGAAGTTCGAGGCGCAAGCGACGAAGGACGACGTACTTCGGCATCTCAAGGAAGGGCACGACTATGTCACCGCCTCGGTGATGGCGGTGCCGCCCGATTCACTGGCGGGAACGCGGAAACTTTTTGGCCGGGACTTTACCATCGTCGAAACGTCGGTGGCAATGACCGCCGACATGCACGAGCATCTCGGGCAATTGATCGCTTACGCGCGGATGAACGGCGTCGTTCCGCCGTGGAGCAAGTGACCAGGCGCTGAAGCGCGTCGTCGTCAGTTCACCGCTCTTTGCCGCCCGTGCCAAAGAGATCGAAAAAGGTCCCGAATACGTTGATCCCGTCCCAGAGCTGCTGCAGGTCAAGCTTTTCATTCGGCGAATGAAGCCCATCGTCGGGGAGACCGATTCCGCTCAGCAGCACCGGCGCCCCGCCGCGGGCGAGGTCGCTGACGATCGGAATCGATCCGCCGGCGCGTACCGGCACCATTCCCTTGCCCACCACGTCGGCAAAGGCGCGGTCGAGCAGTCCGAACGCGGCGTGGTCGACGTCGACCTGCACCGGGTCGGAACCGTGAACGAAGCGGACCTCGATGTCGGCGTAGTCCGGCGCAGCTCGATGACATGCGTCGCGCAGCTGATCGCGCGCGAACTCGTAGGACAATCCGGGGACGAGCCGCATCGACACCTTCGCCGTCGCCACCGCGGGGATCACCGTCTTCGCTCCCTCGCCGGTGAACCCGCCGCGAATGCCGTGGATCTCGAAGGTCGGAAGCGCCCAGGTCCGCTCGAACACCGAACGATCAGGCACACCAACCACCGCGCGCCCGGTGATCTCCTCGTGCATGAACGTCTTCTGATCGAACGGCAATGAACTCCACGCGTCGAGTTCGGTCTCCGTCGGCGGATCGACGCGGTCGTAGAGCGCCGGCATGGCGATCACGCCGTCGCGGCCCTTGATGTCGGTCAGCATCCGGCAGAGCGTTTCGATCGCGTTGGGCGCGACGCCTCCGTAGGTGCCGGAATGCAGGTCGCGTTGCGCCGTCCGGACTTCGATTTCGGCGTAGCAGATCCCGCGCAGTGCGGTATAGATCGCCGGCCAACCCTTCGCGTAATACGACATGTCGCAGACCAGGATCGCATCGGCGTGCGCGCGCCCCGGCTCCCGGCGCAGCAGCTCCTCGATCACGTGGCCGCCGCACTCTTCCTCACCCTCGATCAGGAACCGCACGTTGAGCGGGGGACGCTTCCTGTCATCGAGCACCGCTTCGTACGACTTCATGAGGCAGAAGACCTGCCCCTTGTCGTCGACCGCGCCGCGTGCGAAGACCTTTCCGTTCCGAACGGTCGGTGTGAACGGCGGGGAGATCCATTCGTTGGCCGGATCAGTCGGCTGCACATCGTAATGGCCGTAGATCAGCAGCGTGGGCGCCCCCGGGACGGCAGGGCTCTCCGCCCAGACAACCGGATGTCCATCGCCTTCGAGCAGCGTCGCGGTGCATCCCAGCGCAGTCAGCTGATCGCGGACCCACTCGGCGGCACGCCGGCAGTCTTTCGCGTGCTCGGGGAGCGTGCTGATGCTCGGAATCGAAAGAAAGTCATTCAATTCCCCGAGCAGGCGTTCCTGCTCACGTGCCACGAACTGCTGATCCATCGAATTCTCCTGCGATGTTGAGCCGCTAGTGTCCTGTGTCGGCCGGCGAAGCCGGTACGGCAGTGCGATGCAGTGCCACCCGCATCCGCTTGAACGCCTCGTCGCCGTGCGCATCGCCCACGAGCTGCTGCAGGCGGTACACCGACTTGATCAGGTCGTTGCCATTGCTTCGATCCCAATCGTCGAAGAGCTCGAGATTGGTCCGGTACAGCCGCACACCGATCAGCGCGGCATTGTTGATCGGGCGCACCGGTGCGTGGACGACGTGATAGGTGTGCAGGATCGGTCCGAACCCCGTTTCCAGCGTGTCCTCGCTCCATCGCGCGATGACCGCCCGTCCGCTGTCGTTCGCCGCTGGCGGAAGCTTCAATGCATACAGTGAATCGAGGCGATCGAGGAGGAGGGAGTAGTAGGTGCCGAGCGTCTGCTCATCCTGCCAGCGTCCCTCGGCCCGGAGTGCCACCGCGGTGTCTCCCCGCGAGAGGAAGAACATCTGCGTCGCGCGATAGCCGACCCACTGTGCGAAGCTCTCGTTGAAGTCGGTCGCGCCCTTCACCCACAACGTGTTGTGCGCGATTTCGTGAAAGACCGTCGCGGCGAGCTCCATCGAATCGGGGGTCAGTGCCGTCGACAGGAGCGGATCGTTGAACCAGCCGAGGGTCGAGAAGGCGTCCGAGGGCCGGAGGTTCACGTCATCGCCGCGCTTGGCATACTTGGAGGCGGCGGCCTGCGCATCCTTGAAGTTGAAGAACCCCTTGTATGGCACGCGTCCGGCAATGGGATAGCGCCACGTCACGGGGCAGATGCAGTTGCGGGGCGACGCCGTCAGCACCAGCAGGAGGGTATCGCGACCCACGTCGCTGTAGGTGGTGTACGTCTCTTTGGCTTCGAGACCGAGCTCAGCGGCGTACTCGCGGACATCGAGGACGAGCTTTGCCTCTTCCTTGAGGGCAGCCGGGGTCTTGCGGTCGAGCGCGAGGTGGCTGATTGGGACGCGGTGATCGAGGATCCGGATCTCCTCGATCCCGGCCCGTGACAGATACCGGACCTGGTCGCTCGCCACGTAGGCGCCTCCGAAGCCGAGCAGGAGCGCCGCGGCTGCGATGATCAATCCCATCTTCCAGCGCCTTCTTCTCACCATGCCGTGGAGCGCCCGATGAAGGCGCCGGAAATCCCCTTGGTCACGCCCGCTCCGTGATCCGGTAAAATCGATCTAAGCCTAAGCGGGACAATGACTTTTGACAATCGTCAAGGAACTCGATACGATTCGCCGGTGACTACGCGGACCCGGTGACAAGATGGCCTTTGTCCACCTCCATACTCATAGCGAATTCTCGCTTCTCGACGGCGCAAACCGGCTCCCCGAGCTGGTCAAGCACGTCAAGAAGCTGGGGATGGACTCGCTGGCCGTCACCGACCACGGCAACCTCCACGCGGCCCGCCATTTCTATGACGAGGCTCGAGACCATGGGATCCGCCCGATCCTGGGATTCGAGGCATATCTCGCCTTCGGACCGCGGCAGGCGCAGGCTCGGCCCCAGTGGGCGCCGGCCAATTACTCCCACCTGGTGCTCCTGGCGCAAAATCAGGCCGGCTACCGGAACCTGGTCCGGCTCTCGTCCATCGGGTTCACCGAGGGCTTCTACCGCCGGCCCAGGATCGACCGCGAGGTCCTCGAGGCCCACAGCGAAGGGATCATCTGCCTGGCGGCGTGCCTCTCGGGCGAGGTAGCACTCTGGCTCCGGCAATCGAAGTACGACAAGGCGAAGGAGTCGGCCGAGTGGTTCGCGCGGGTGTTCGGGAAGGAGCGCTTCTTCCTCGAGATTCAGGACCACGGCATCCCGGAGGAATCGCTGGTTGCCAAGGGAATGGTCGAGCTGGGGCGCGACCTTGGTCTCGGCGTGGTGGCGACCAATGACGCGCATTATCTCCGTCGCGACGATGCGGAGGCGCACGACGTCCTCCTCGCGATCGGCACCGGCAGCGACCTCGACGATCCGAAGCGCTTCCGGTTCACCGGGAGCGAATCGTACGTCAAGAGCGAGCCGGAGATGCGCAAGCTCTTCCCCGACCAGCTCGACGCGATCGAACTGACCCAGACGATCGCCAATCGGTGCGAATTCGATTTCGAAAAGCGGTACTTCCTCCCCAACTTTCCACGGCCAGCGGAGTACGCCAGCGACGAAAATCTCCTGCACGATCTTGCCACGAAGGGCGCGAAGGAACGGTACGGCGATCCGCTTTCCGACGTGGTGCAGGCTCGCCTTGATTACGAGCTGTCGGTCATCGACCAGGCCGGATACGCCGGGTACTTCCTGATTGTCGCCGACTTCATCGCGGCGGCACGGGAGCGCGGCATTCCGGTCGGCCCGGGCCGTGGTTCGGCGGCGGGGTCGCTGGTGGCGTACTCGCTCAGGATTACCGACGTCGATCCGCTCAAGTTCGATCTCCTTTTCGAGCGGTTCCTCAATCCCGAACGCGTGTCGATGCCCGATATCGATGTCGACTTCTGCTTCGAACGGCGCGGCGAGGTGATCGAGTACGTCCGCCAGCGCTACGGCCGCGAATCGGTCGGCCAGATCATCACCTTCGGGACGATGAAGGCGCGCGCCGCGGTGAAGGATGTGGCGCGGGTACTCAAAGTCCCTGCCGGCGATGCCGACAAGCTCACCAAGCTGATCCCGTCCGCGCCGGGATTCTCGCTGACGATTCCCGAGGCGCTCAAGCGGGTCGATGAACTGAAGACCGCCGTGCGCGACAATCCCGCGCTCGACCGCGTCTTCCAGTTCGCCTCGCGGATCGAGGGACTGTCGCGCCACGCCTCGGTGCACGCCGCCGGCGTGGTAATCGCGCCGGGTCCGCTGGCGGAATACGTCCCGGTCTGCACGGCGCCCGCGAAGGGGCAGGCTGCCGACGGCGAAGACGCGATCATCTGTCAGTACGACATGGGGTCGCTCGAGAAGGTCGGGATGCTCAAGATGGATTTCCTCGGCCTCAAGACGCTGACGGTGATCCACGACGCGGTAGAGACGGTGGCGGCGCGCACCGGTACACGCCTCGACATGGCGACGATTCCACTCGACGATCCGGCCGTGTACGACCTGCTGCGCCGGGGCCGGACCGCGGGGATCTTCCAGTTCGAATCCGCGCTTGCGACCGACACACTTCGCAACATGAAATGCGATCGCTTCGACGATCTCGTCGCGTCGAACGCGCTGCTTCGCCCGGGACCGCTCGACACCGGGATGCACCTCGTCTTCGTGAAGCGGAAGCTCGGGCAGGAAGCGGTCACCTATCCCGATCCGCTCCTCAAGGATCTGCTCGAACCAACGTTCGGCGTCATCACCTATCAGGAACAGGTGATGCGGATCGCGAACATCATGGCGGGGTTTTCGCTCGCCGAAGCCGACATGCTCCGCAAGGCGGTGGGAAAGAAGGACGCCGAGCTGATTCGGAAGGAGCTGAAGCGGTTCGTCGATCGCGGCGTGGCGCTGGGGCGTTCGCCGAAGGTGATGGACGAGCTCTCCGCGCAGATCGAGACGTTCGGCCGGTACGGCTTCAACAAATCGCACGCGGTCGCGTACACCGTGCTGTCGTACCAGACCGCGTGGCTCAAGACGCATCACTCCGCCGAATTCATGGCCGCGCTCCTGTCGAGCGAAATCGGCTCGACCGACAAGGTGGTGCAGTACATCAACGAAGCCCGCGAGCTCGGCCACACCGTTCTCGCCCCCGACGTCGCCGAATCGGGATTCAAATTCACCGTCGTGGGCGACAAGCGGATCCGCTTCGGTCTCGGCGCCGTGCGCAATGTCGGCGCCGGTGCGATCGAATCGATCATCGCCGCCCGAAGCGGCGGGGCGTTCCGCTCGTTCGAGGATTTCGTCAAGCGGATCGACACGCGGCTCTGCAACAAGCGGGTCCTCGAATCGTTGATCGCCGCCGGAGCGTGCGACGCGTTCGGGCAACGCGCGCAACTGACCGCGGCGGTCGACCAGACGATCGCCGCGGCACAGCTGCTCCAGCAGGAGATCGCTGCCGGTCAGGGATCGCTCTTTGGTGAAGCCGTCGCCGCGTCGCACGCCCCGGAGGCGACCCTTCCCGATGTGCCGGCGTGGACGGAAGCGGAGCGTCTGGCGAAGGAGAAGG